>DAINQP010000030.1:0-35190 GCA_036742665.1 Vicinamibacterales bacterium
GACCCGCGATGTGCGTCGGCAGCACCTCGATATTGACCGCGAGCGCCGTCACACGGCCGCCGAGCCCCTGTGGCCCGATGCCGAGTGCATTGACGCGGTCGAGGAGCGTCGATTCGAGTTCAGCGAGATCGGGGCGCGCGTTGCGGATCGTCAGGTCGCGCAACGCCGCTTTCTTGGCGAGCAGCGCCGATGCCTCGAATGTGCCGCCGATGCCCACGCCGACAATGATTGGTGGGCAGGCGTTGGCACCGGCCCGTTCAACCGTCTCGACAACGACGTCGATGATGCCCGGCACGCCATCGGCGGGAACGAGCATGCGCATGGCGCTCATGTTCTCGGCGCCGAAGCCCTTTGATGCAACAGTGAGCCGGACGCCGGTGCCCGGAAAGATCTCGGTATGCACGACACCCACGTCGTAGGGTCGCTCCCCTGGGCCGGACGGGTCCCACGCCATCTTCAGGCGGCGCGTCGGATCACCTGTCACCGATCGGCGCAGATACCCGCTCGACGTGCCTTTCCGAATCCCGGCATGAATCGCATCGTGCAGCGAGCCGCCGACCCAGTGCACGTCCTGTCCCACCTCGAGGAAGACCACGGCGACACCGCTGTCCTGGCAGACCGGTACCCGCTCGGCCGCCGCCATCTCGTAGTTGTGCACCAGCTGTTCTAGCGTGCGTCGTCCGAGCGGCGACTCCTCGCGTGCCGCCGCTGCGCGCAGCGCATCGAGAATATCGGCGGGAATGTTGTAGTTGGCCTCGACGAGGAGCCGCGCGACTGTGTCGCGCAGAATCGCCACGTCAAGGTCGCGAGTGGCCACGCTACTTGCGGGGTTCGGGGATGCGCGTTGCCGCACCCGGTGGCACGTGATCCCGCTTGTAGACCATGAACGTGCGCAGGAACTCGATGACGATGAGACCGTCCTGCTTGAAGCCGGTCGTCTTCACCTTGACGATGCCGACGTTGGGACGTGATTTCGATTCGCGCTTCTCGAGGACCTCGCTGCGCGAATAGACCGTGTCGCCTTCGAACAGCGGATTCGGCAGACGTACCTCGTCCCACCCCAGGTTGGCCATGACGTTGAACGAGAGGTCGATCGTGGACTGGCCGGTCACCAGCGCCAGCGTGAAGGTCGAATCGACGAGCGGCTTGCCGAACTCCGTCTGCGCCGCGTAGGCGTGATCGAAATGGATCGGGTTCACGTTCTGCGTCAGCAGGGTGAACCAACTGTTGTCCACCGACAGTACCGTCCGCCCCAGGGGGTGGATGTAGATGTCGCCCACCTCGAAGTCTTCGTAGACCCTTCCCTTCCATCCCTCTTTGACCGCCAACACACGCCTCCCGTCCGATTCACTTGGTCGATGCCGCGGCCTTCTCGACCGCCCGGGCACCACTGAGGATGTTCCGCATCGCGTAGTTGCCTTCGTGACACGCGTACTCGAACACGTCTGGCATGCGGCCTGACTTGAGGCTCAGCGCGGCGGTCCATGGCTTCGAGAACGTCGCCGGATCGCTGACCGTCACCTCATAGTGCACCGTCTGCGCATCGACGCGACGGTATCGCTCGACCAGGTGCAGTCCACCGCCGGTGCCGCGATAGTTGATCATGTTGGTCGGAAAATTCGTCACCTCGACGACGAGCGAGTCGCCTTCCCAGTGGCCGCGCGAGTCGCCGAAGTACTGGCGGATCGCGGGCGATAGCTGCCGACGTCCATCCAGCGGGATGACGCGGGCGTCATGAATCATCTCGTAGCGGATCGCGACAAACCCGGGACCCTGCACGATCTGCGACGTGTTGTTGTAGATCGTCGGAAAGATCACGTGTGGCAAACCGCGCGTGATGCAGCGATCGTACATGTCGAGTGACGCCGGACTGTCGTACGGACGCTGGCCGCTCGTTCGCTGGTTTACGGCACCAGCGGCGCGTTTACGTGCCTCATCATTCAGGTACGGGATTCGACCGTCCGGCGGATCGATGATGATCGACGTGCGTCGCGACGGCTTGCCGCGCTCGAGCCAATGCGCGGGTGGTCCGGTGCCATCACCACCACGCCCGGGGCGCGGCGCGACGACCTCTTCGGCATCCACTTCCGCTTGTTGCCGCGCCTGCGCCCGACGTTCCTCGAACTCCTTGTCGCTGACCACGTCGCGCCCGGCGAACTGCTGCGGTCGCTCGAACGGCACGCCCAACTCGTCGTCCGTGGTGAAGATGCCCTGGATATCAGGGTCGCCCCACGGCGTGCGGAACGCTTGCGTCTGTGCCTGTGTGCCGACCCCGGCGAAGACGATGACGGCAACGACGATCACTCCACCGGCGAGCACGAATGTGCGGAACGTCATGGGCGTCGGTCCTTGCGGTGCGGGTACCATACATCATGCGAACTGCGCCGTTGGCAGGCAAGTGCGCGCTCATCACAGGTTCGGTACGGGGTCTCGGATTGGCCGCCGCGCAACGCCTCGCCGCATCCGGCTGCCACATCGTCCTCAACGGGCTCGAGCCGGCGAGCGAGACCGTCCCGGTCATCCAGGACCTGCAGCGCCATAGCGTTCGAAGCCTTTACTGCCAGGCCGATCTCCGGCGTCCCGATGACATCGAAGAGATGGTCGAGACCGCGACCGAGACGTTTGGCGCGATCGACATCCTGATCAACAACGCTGTGGTCCGCCATGTCGGATCGATCGAGCAGTTTGGAACGGCCGAGTGGGACGAAGCGATCGCCGTGAACCTGTCCTCGGCGTTTCACACGATCCGGATGGCCGTGCCGAACATGAAGCGGAACCGTTGGGGCCGCATCATCAACGTGTCGTCGATCTTCGGCATGCGTGGCGCACCGAACCGCGTCGGCTACGTGACCACCAAGACCGCGCTGATCGGATTGACACGGGCCGTGGCGCTCGAAACCGTGGCGCATGGGATCACGTGCAATGCCGTCTGCCCGGGGACGAGTGAAACGCCGGTGCACGAGGAGGCGCTGAAGGCGGTCATGGCCGCCGAAGGGGTATCACGCGAGGAAGCGGAGCGGCGATTCTTCGCCGGGAAGCAGCCGACGGGCCGCTTCGTCGCCGCCGAGAACGTGGCCTCGCTCATCGCGTTTCTGTGCGGGCCGGAAGGGGCGGATATCACCGGTTCGGTGTTGCCGATCGACGGCGGATGGTCGGCGTCGTAATGCGGCGGGTCCGAAGACCGCCTTCGCGCGAAGCGCTTCGGCGGTCCGCCGTAGCCTTGGCGAAGGCGGAGGCGGAACAGGACCCGCCCTACGGTGAATCTCTACACGATTCCGGCGCGCCGCCATTTCTCGATGGTTGCCTGATCGAAACCAACTTCTTCCAGAATCGCGTCGGTGTGCTCGCCGACCGCGGGAATCGGGCCCATCTGTGGCTCGATATCGCCCATCCCGAACGGCGGCAGGAGCGCGCGGATTGGACCGGCCGGTGACTGCACCGTTCGCCAGCGGTCGCGAGCAACGAGCTGCGGATGCTCGAGGAACTCCTGCACCGTGTTCATCCTGGCGTTGGCGATCTGCGCCGCCTCGAGACGCGCCAGCACGTCTTCAGCCGTGTGCGTCGCAAACGCCGTGTTGATGAGCGCGTCGAGCTCCTCGCGGTGCGCCACGCGGTCTGCGTTGGCCCTGAATCGCGGGTCCGAGGCGAGCGATGGATGGCCCAGCACCTCGGCACAGAACCTCGCCCACTCGCGCTCGTTCTGCAGTCCCAGGTAGAGGACCTTTCCGTCGCCGGCGGTGTAGGGTCCATACGGCGCGATGGCGGCGTGCGCCGCCCCGGTGCGCGGCAGCGGTGCGCCGCCATAGCCCGTGTAGTACGCCGGATATCCCATCCACTCGGCGAGCGCATCGAACATCGAGACGTCGAGCACAGTGCCGCCGCCGGTTCGTGTCCGGCGCAGAAGTGCAGCGAGAATGCCCGAGAACGCGTACATGCCAGCGGCAATGTCGGCGATCGACACGCCCACCTTCGAAGGGACCTCGGGCGTGCCGGTAATCGAGACGAGTCCTGTCTCGCTCTGTACCAGCAGGTCGTACGCTTTCTTGTCTCGGTACGGACCGTCGGTGCCATAGCCGGAAATCTCGCAGATCACCAGCTTCGGATATCTCTCGTGGAGCGCCGCCGAGGCGAAGCCGAGGCGGCCCATCGCACCCGGTGCCAGGTTGTGCAGCAGAACGTCCGCACGTGCGATCAAGCGCGTCAGCACATCCGCCGCCTCCGCTCGCTTGAGATCGAGCGTGAGTGATTCCTTCGTCCGGTTGATCCACACGAAGTGACTGGCCTGGCCCTTCACTGTGCGGTCGTAGCCCCGTGCAAAATCACCGCTGCCGGGCCGCTCAATCTTGATGACACGTGCACCGAGATCGGCGAGTTGGCGGCTGGCAAACGGCGCCGCCACTGCTTGCTCGACCGCGATGACGAGCATGCCCTCGAGCGGCAGGCTCGCCGAAGGCGTCGCGCCGAAGCCGTCCGGCGAAGGCGGCGTCACTGACTGATGATGCGATGGCGCTCGAGGATCGTGCGCGCCATGCGCAGGTTGGCGGCGTCGATCATCCGGCCGTCATGTGTGGCTGCGCCCTGTCCTGCGGCGGCAGCACCCTCGTAGGCTTTCAGTACCGCGGCTGCCCTGGTCACCTCTTCGAGTGACGGAGTGAAGGTCGCGTTCACCGTCGCAAGCTGTGCCGGATGAATGCATTGCTTGCCGTCGAAGCCCATCGCCAGCGCGATCCGGCAGGCGCGAGCGAGACCGGCCTCGTCTGAGTAGCCTGCATACGGACCATCCAGACAGCGGAGGTCATTCGCACGGGCGGCAGCAACGATCGTGTGCATGACTGCGTGCCAGCGGTGGCCGGGATAGATCTCGTCGTGTTCGTCGGCTTCGCCGATTGCCGACAAGGGCATGTGCATCGACGCCGCATAATCCCCGGCGCCGAATATCAGGGCTTCGAGACGCGGCGATGCGCCAGCAATCTCGGCTGCGTGGAGAAACCCGCTGGCCGTTTCGATCTGCGCCTCGAGACCAATGGGACGCGTCAGGCGAATATTGGCCTCAATCTGCGTCAGCAGCGTGTCCACGAACTCGACGTCGCGAGCCGAACCGGCTTTCGGAATCATCACAACATCAAGCCGATCGCCGGCCGCCTCGACCACCTCGAGGAGATCACGATAGGCAAATGGCGTGTCGAGCGCATTGATGCGGAACATCCGGATCCTGCGTCCGAAGTCGATCTCCTTCAGCGCCTCGATCACGTTGGCGCGGCTCGACGCCTTCTCGGCCGGCGTCACCGAGTCTTCGAGGTCGATGCAGATCGCGTCGGCGGCGCTGGCGGCCGCCTTCCGGATCATCGCCGGCTTCGATGCCGGCACGTACAACTGGCTGCGAGTGAGTCGCGTCAAAACGACCTCGGCATCCCGAGCACGTGCTCGCCAATGTAAGACAGGATCAGATTCGTCGAGATTGGCGCCACCTGATAGAGCCTCGTCTCCCGGAACTTGCGCTCGACATCGTACTCCGACGCGAACCCGAACCCGCCGAAGGTCTGAAGACAGACGTTGGCGGCCTCCCATGAGGCGTCCGCCGCCAGCAGCTTCGCGAGGTTGGCTTCGGAGCCGGCTGGCTTGCCCTCGTCGAACAGCCGCGCCGCCTCGTAGCGCATCAAGTCAGCCGCGCGAACGTTGGCATACGCACGCGCGATTGGAAACTGAATGCCCTGGTTCTTGCCGATCGGCCGGTCGAAGACGACACGCTCGTTGGCGTAACCGCGCGCACGATCGACGAACCAGTACCCGTCGCCAATGCACTCGGCGGCAATCAGGATGCGCTCGGCGTTCATGCCGTCGAGAATGTATCGGAACCCCTGCCCTTCCTCGCCGATCAGGTTCTCGGCGGGCACCTCGAAGTCTTCGAAGAAGACTTCGTTGGTCTCATGGTTCACCATGTTGCGGATCGCGCGTATCGTCATCCCCGTGTTCTGCGCATCTCGCAGATCGATCACGAACATCGACAGGCCGTGCGTCTTCTTCGTCACTTCGGACAACGGCGTCGTGCGGGCCAGCAACACCATCAGATCGGAATGCTGAACGCGCGAGATCCATACCTTCTGCCCGTTCACCACATACCGATCACCACGCCTCACCGCCATCGTCCGGGTTTTGGTCGTGTCGGTGCCGGTGGTGGGCTCGGTGACCGCAAACGACTGCAGACGTAGACGTCCTGCGGCGATCTCCGGCAAATAGCGCCGCTTCTGCTCCTCGGAGCCGTGACGGACCAGCGTGCCCATGATGTACATCTGCGCGTGGCACGCGCCAGAATTGGCGCCGGAGCGATTGATTTCCTCGAGGATGACCGAGGCTTCGGTCACACTCAGCCCGCCTCCGCCGTATTCGGCCGGAATCAACGCCGCGAGCCAGCCGGCATCGCTGAGAGCTTTCACGAACGTCTCGGGATACTCCGACCGTTGGTCGATCGCGCGCCAATACTCGCTGCCGAAGGTGGCACACAGTTCTCGAATCGCGCGGCGGTAGTCCTGGAATTCGGCAGCCCTTGGGTTGATATCGATCACGGCACAGTCTCGGTGAGGGGTGGACGACCGGCGAGAAATGCTGACCGATCGGCGGGATCATAAATCCTGATATCTGTATCGCGCATGACGGCCACGGGCGGCCAGTCGAGAGACGCCAACGGACTGAAACCCATGTAGTACTTGCGGAACAGCGGCACTTCCCACGGCTCCACCAGGATGTACGGACGGTAACCTGCGTCGGTCAGCGCCGCGAGCGTGGATTCGAGTTGCCCGGGCGCGATGTGATCAAAGCGAACGGTGGCACGTCCCGAGTAGTAGCGAATACTGCCGCTGTGTTGCATCGACAGCAGCGCCGCGTTCCGCGGCAGTCGTTTCGACACGTAATCGGCAACCGCAGCGTACTTGCGTTCAGTGCGCGCATTGAACGCAGCGTGGTCGGTCGCATAGGTGAGCCCGTGCCAGGCCATCACCGCGATGAGCACGGACGGAACGAGCACGCGCGGCAATGGCGGCAGCCGGAGTGACAACGCGACGATCGACACCGTCGTCAGCACGAGTAGCGGCGGGAACGCCGGCAGCATGAACCGGACGAACCACCACGCGTTGAACGCTTCGTACAGCAGATACGACGCGAGCACAAGCAACATGAGGCCGATCCACGAGGTCGCGATCACGCGCGCGTCACCGCCAACACGGCCCGTCTGCGATACGCGCGAGACGAGCATCGGAGCCGCGAACGCCAGCGCGACGAGCGGGGTTTGACTCTCAGCCACCCACCGGGGATACCGAGCCAGGTTCGGCAGCGCGTTCTGCCAGTGGTAAATCGTTTCGATCGAACCGTAGCCTGATTTGAAGGGCGAGCCGTACCACGCCCAGTGCAGCACTCCAATGACGACGCAGCCGGGAATGACCCCTGCGGAATACGTCGCCGCGCGCAGCAACACTCGGCGTAGACGAGCGCGAGCGCGAAGACCCTCCCATACGAGCGATGCGACCGGAATCATTGCCAGCGGCGCCAGATTCGGCCGCGTCAGGATCGCGAGGCTCACCGCCAGTCCGGCCAACAATGCCGCACCGAGATGATCGAAGAGCACGAGCGCCAACGCCAGCGCCCACCATGCGGTGACCGGCACATCACTCATCGGCGCGGCGGTCAGCTGAAAAAGGAACGCCGGGCTCGTCGCGAGGAGCGCTGCACCGGCGACGCCGATCGCTTTACCGCCGAGACGCAGGCCCATCACATAAGTCGCCACGATGGCCAGGCCAGCGAGCAGCGGCACCACGTAGAACACCGCCTCGCGGCCGGCCAGACGATGGAACACCGACATGACCATCGGAAGGCCAGGCGGATACATCGGTACGACCGTGCCTGTCTCATCAACTGCTCGATACCCGAGTGGGACAAACACATCGCGATCGACTCGACCAGCGAACTCGCGAATCAGCGGTTCGTCGAAGCGGAACGTGCCCGCGGCCCAGGCATCGGCTTGACTGAGATAGCCGTAGGCGTCGGATCCGCCGGCGACGAGCGCTCCATAGGTGAACCCGATCGCGACCACGACCGCTGCCAGACCGGACGCTAACGCTGGCGCGGCGACTGAGCGCAGATCCTCGACGAGCCGCTCATTGTGCCCGCGCGCGGAGAGCATCCATGCGGCTGCCGCCACCAGCGCGAACAGGATGGGGTTGAGGGCACTCTGCGACGACACGCGGATGCCGCCGATGCTGAATGTGAAGCCGCCGCTGACCACGACGACCACAGCCCACACCAGCGCGGTCCACGCGACGAGCAGCCAGCTCCGCCGCATCTAGTGGTCCGAATAGGCTGAAGGAGTACCAGTCACATTCCACTAAATGCCGAGATAGCGTAGCCAGGGCACCGCAATCGCGAGATAGACCGCGAGAAAGAACACGCCAAGCGTGATTCCGAGCCCCCAGAACGCCTGTCGTGTGATGTAGCCGCTGCCGTAATAGATCGGATTGTGGCCGGCGGTGTAGGTGGTTAGCACGCCCATCAGCCCGAGTGGATACGCGAGCAGCAGCGCCCACTCCTTGGCCGACAACCCCGGAATCATGATTGCGATGCCGATGAACACCGGCAGCATGCTCGCCGCATGCGCGGTGATGCTCGCAAAGAAGTAATGCAGGAAGAAGTACACGCCAACCAGCGAGACAATCGTCAGACCCAATCCGAATCCCTCGAGCTTCGGCGCCAACGACTGCGCGAGCCACTCCAGAAACTTCGTCTCGCCGAGCCCACCGGCCAGCGTCACCATCGTCGCGAACCAGACGAGGACGTTCCACGCCTGCGCGTGGCCGATCACGTCGTTCCACGAGACGACCTTGAAGCCCACCATCAACAACACGACGAGCATCGCGCTGATCGCCGGCTCGACGTGCTCGATGGCACCGATCCAGAGTGACAGTGCGACGCACACGAGCACAAGCAGCGTCATTTCCTTGCGCGTCATCGAGCCCATCGCCTCGAGCTGCTGCGCCGCCCAGCGTGGCGCCTCAGGAGCGCTGCGTATCTCCGGAGGATAGATCACGTACAGCAGCCACGGCACGACAAGCAGCAGCACGAAGCCGACCGGCGCGAAACCGATGAACCAGTCGAGCCAGGTCACGGTGACGCCCGCCGTCTGCCGCATCACCGACACGGCCAGCGTGTTCGGCGCAAGCGCCGTCACAAACATGCTGCTCGTAATAAAGCTCGTCGCCAGGGCGGAGTACAGCAGATACGCGCCGAGGCGTCTGGCGGTCCCGTCGTGAGGGCGCGACTGATAAAGCTCCGGGATCTGGCGAACGACAGGAAACACAGTGCCGGCGCTGCGAGCAGTGGCGGACGCCGTGAACGGGGCGAGTGCGAGGTCGGCGAAAGCGACCGCGTACCCCAATCCAAGCGTGCGGGCGCCGAGCAGCCGAACAAGGTGCAGCGCGATGCGTTTGCCTAATCCTGTCTGCGTATAGCCGAGCGTGAACATGTAGCCTGCGAAGATCAGCCACACGGTCGCGTTGCCAAACCCGCTGAGCGCCCACTGCGCCGACTGCGCTGGAGTCTCGCGCACCAGGCCAAGCATGGCCGCGACGATGACGCCCGCCATGCCGATGATCGCGGGAGGTATCGGCTCGGTAATCAGCGCGACGATGATGGTGGCGAAGAGCGCGAAGTAGCGCCACGCGTTCACCGACAATCCGGCCGGCACCGGCATCATCGCGATGATGAGGCCGATCGCAAGAGGGACGATCAGCGCATACGCGCTAACGCTGTGGGTCGGTTTCGGAACCTGAGCGGGTGTGTTCGGCGCGACCTGCTGCAAGCGCGGCAGAATAGCATTGTTGGGAGTGGGGAGTTATTTCCCACACGTCAGTTCAACCAACACTCGGGCGTCCGGAAGATTCTCCGTCCGGGCAATCTCCTGCGCAACGCGCTCGCGCTGCGCGGCGCTCAGAAAGGCGCCGGCGTTATCGTCGAACTTCGCACGCAGCTCGGACTCGCTCATCGGGTTCTCCGCGGAACCGCGGTTGTACTCTTCGATCTCCTCGAGCACACGCCCATCTTTCAACGTGACGCGCACCGCGCCCTTGAAACGGCCCGGGCCCGGGAACGACGGGTCGACCGAATACTCAACCTTGCGTGCGAGCTCGAGCACCTCCGGGTTGAGACGCATCGCATCGCTGTAGGCGCTCTTGCCCAGGCTTCCGCCGTACAGCGCTTCGGCCATCGTGTACTGCAGGCACACCCGGCAATGGGCCTGCGTTGCCGGGGCGCATTTCTCCGCCGCCGGCTCGCACACGATCGACACGTTGAACTCGGCGACCGGACAGTCGATGCGTACGACGTCAGTGGCGCGAAGACCCTGGGCGTGCAAACGCAGAATCGCCGAGACGTACGGGTGCAGTACGTGCGCGGTCGGGAACGGCTTGAACGACGAGTGCCGGCTCTCCCAATGCGAGCCCAGTCCGTCGCCGATCCGGCCAAAGTTCTTCTGAACCGCCGGGTCCTGCAGATGCGACGCGAACAGCCCGAATCGCCCTTCGAATACCTTCGGCGGCCCGCTGACGCCGGCGTCGGCCAGCAGCGCCGCAGTCAGACCGCTCTGCGCCGCGAAGCCGGAGTGGAGGAACTTGGTCTGCGTGCCGTCGACCCAGCATTCGAGCAATCCTGCCGCACAGCTGCCGGCCGTGCCTTGAGCCCAGGCGAGCCGCTGCGCATCGAGGCCGAGAATCTTGCCGATGCCTGCGGCGATGCCAAACGGTGCGAACAGTCCGGTTGGATGAAAGCCGCGGCGATGAAACTGGCCCGATGACACGCTGCCGACGCGACATGAGATCTCGTTGGCGACGGCGATCGCAACAATCAACTCGCGGCCGGTCACCAGGCGCAGGCCGGCAAGCGCAAGCGCCGCGGCAACCGCTGGACTGCTCATGTGCACGATCGACTCGTTGTGCGTGTCGTCGTACTCGAGCGCCTGCGACAGCGCCGCGTTGGCGAATGCCGCCGTGGGCGCAGCGAGCGCATCTCCGCTGCCGAAGATCCGCGACGGCCCCGGCGGTGACAGCGTCTTCGCCGCAGCAATCGTCGACCGACCGAACGCCGTTTCAGCGCCGGCGAGCGCGAGGCCGATGACGTCGAGGATACGGAGCTTGGTGGATTCAATGACGTCGGAGGGCAGATCTTCGTACTGCACCGCAGACACCCAATTTGCGACTTGACTAGCTAGCGGCGCCACACCATCCACCGACTACACGGGCCACGGATCGCAGAGGCGCGGAAACGCGGAGACAGAAAGGCCATTCAGCTCCGCGTCTCGGCGTCTCCGCAGTTCGTGGGCAGAAGAAGAAGCCATCACCACCAACCGTCAGCGCCTCACTCTCCCGGAGCATACTTGCGGAGCGAGAATGCGAGGATTGATGCGAACACGAGGAAGCCCGTCATCGCGTATAACCCGGCGGAGAACGAGCCAGTGCGGTCGGTCAGGAATCCAAACACGTACGGACCGACGAAGCCACCGGTCGTACCGATCGAGTTGATGAACGCCAGACCTCCCGCCGCCGCCATGCCGCTGAGGAATCGCGGCGGAATGGTCCAGAAGATCGCGCGCGCGCCATTGACGCCGGTCAACGCGACGGCCATCCATATCACCGATACGACGAAGTTCTTCTCAAACAGGATCGCGCCGAAGAAGCCGCACGCGGCGACGAGGCACGCCACCGCGAGATTGACGACCTTGCTGGCGCCGCGATCGACGTGCGCGGCCCACAGGATCATGCCGATCACGGCGACCAGATAGCAGCCGCTGCTCACGAAACCGATCTGCACGTCGGTAAGCTGGCCCTCTTTGAGAATCAGCGGCAGGAAGATGCCAATCGCATACGAGCCCACGAGGAATCCGAACTGCACGAGCGCGAGCAGGATCACGCGGACATCGCGGACCGCCGCTGAGAAATGCCGCAATTCGCGCGGCCGCTGCTCCGCCGCGAGCCGCTCACGGACGATGCGCCGCTCGTCGTCGGTGAGCCACGTCACGTCCTCCGGGCGATCGGCAAGCACCCACAGCAGTGCCAATCCGATGAACACGACCGGGAGGCCTTCGAGGAGAAACATCCACTGCCAGCCCTGGAGTCCACCCAGGCCGTCGAGGCCCAACAGCCACCCGGAAATAGGGCCGCCGATCACCGACGACACCGGAATGGCCACCATGAACCATGCGATCATCCGCGTGCGGTATTGCGAGGGAAACCACGTCCCGAGATAGAACGCCACGCCCGGGAAAAACCCGGCCTCGGCGACACCGAGCAGCAGACGCAGTCCGTAGAAGCTGTTGGGGCCAACCGCCAAGCTCGTTGCCGCCGACGCCAGCCCCCACGAGATCATGATGCGTGACAGCCAGCGTCGCGCGCCGACGCGGTACAACGCGATGTTGCTGGGGATTTCCAGCAGGCAGTAACCGACGAAGAACACGCCGGCGCCGAATCCGAACTGCGTCGCCGTCAGCCCGATCGCCTGGTTCATGGTGAGCCCGGCAAAGCCGACGTTGTTGCGATCGAGGTAGTTGAAGACGTAGGCGAGGATCAGGATCGGCATCAGCCGCCAGCCGATCTTGGCGAACACGCGGCGTTCCGCGTCCGCGGCGGCGGGGCTGAGTCCGGTCTGTGTCACAGCGCTCAGATCACAGGCCCGCGGTTACGCCTCCGCGGGCTGTCGGTGCGTCCGGCCAGCGGCCGGCACTGCCGCCATCACCACGTCGCGCACATCATCGAGCTGATCGATCTTCCAGCACAGTTCAATCAGCCTCTCGACGTCGCTCGCCGGCAGCACGAGCACGGCCTGGTCGCGGAACTTCTCTTCCAGCTGTGTGTCGGTGAGTGGCCGATGGATGTTGCCGAGCGACTGCTCGACGAACTTGCTCAGGCGACGACCGTCGGCAAGCTCCACTTCGATATGTGCCTGGTCTTCGGTAATCGTCGGATCGCCAACCGCGGTCGCTGCCTCGCGAACGCGCTTGATTACCGGATCGTTCACCGCGTCGTCGGTGTACTCGCGCAGCCCGCCCTTGCCGCGCACCAGGCCGACCGCGGCGCCGTGATAGACCGAGAACTTGCCCTGCAGACCACGCGTGATGTTGGTCTGGTTGCAGAGATCGAGGACCAGCGGCGCGACGCGGAGCCGCACGGCGACAATCGATGCCGGGTCGAGGTGGTGCTCGGCGTGAATCTGAATCGCACCGTCAATGGTCGGGTGATTGACGATGCCGCAGGGGAACGGCTTGTAGGTGTTCTCGCGCAGATCGAAATCGACACCGAGGCGAGTCGTGAGCTTCGACAGATCACGCGACGCAGCCATGACGTGGGCGAAGCCGCGCTGACCTTCGATGCCGCGCTCGCCGGAGGTGAAGCCGGCCTGGGCCAGCATCGCCGCGGCATAGCCGTTCTGCGCCGACCGTCCCGGGTGGAAGGCTTTGCCCATCGAGCCGAACATCTCGCGCAGTCCTGCCGACTGCGTCGCGGCGAGACCGAGCGCCCACACCATGTGCTGCGTGTTCAGGCCCTCGAGCTTGCCGATTGCCGCGGCCGCGCCGAAGACGCCGATCGTGCCGGTCATGTGCCAGCCGACGTCGTAGTGCGACGGATAGACCGTGTTACCGCAGCGCGAGGCCGCCTCGAAGCCGAGGATGAAGGCCTCGACGAAATCGCGGCCACGAACCTGATTGGCGCTGGCGTACGCGAACAGGGCCGACGCCACCGGCGAAGTCGTGTGGCTGTAGTTCTTCGGCGTCGTGTCGTCGTAGTCCTCGACGTGCGAGCTGATGCCGTTCATCAGCGACGCATGCAGCGGGTCGAGCCGCTCGGGGCGGCCGAGCACACTCGCCGTTCGCTCGCCTGAGAACGGGCTCAAAGCCTTGATCGCGAGATCGACCGCAGGATGCGGACTGCCGCCGATGGCGCAGCCCATGTAATTCACCAGCGATCGCCGCGCCTCATGACGTACGTCGTCGGGGATATCCGCCCACCGGTTGGAGACGAGGTAGGCAGCCAGAGTGTGTGTCTGTGACATTGTCGGTCAGGGTTTGGCGCGCTCTTCGGCGCGGGCGGCGCTCAGGATATTCTTCAACCCGTAGTTGCCTTCGTGGCACTCGTAAAGCGGCAGCGAGTTGGGATCGGCGGTCAACGGCAGTGAGAACGTCCACGGCCGCGTCCAGGTCTTCGGGTCGTCTACAGTCACCGTCCAGCGCACTTTGTCTGGGGCGATGCGCTGAAAGCGCTCCGTCAGCTTCAATGTCGCGGCGTTGGCGTTGCGATACGCGCTGCGCTCCTTGAAATTCGCCGTCTCGACGACGAGCGTGTCGCCGTCCCAGCGGCCGCGCGCAGCGCCCATGTCCTGCTCGATGCCCTGGCCGATCGCGGAACGTCCGTCCAGCGGGATGACGCGCGTCTCGTGAATCATCTCGTACAGGATCGCGACGTATCCCGGGGCCTGGACGATCTGATACTGATTGCCGTAGATCGCCGGCAGCATCGAGCCAGGCAGGCCGCGCGTGATGCAGCGATCGTAGAGACTGCGGTCCTCGTACGAATCCGCCGGTCCGCGTCCGCTCTTCTTCCGCGCCTCAGCGCGGGCAGCGATGCGCTGTCTGGCTTCAGCCGTCATCGGCGGGATCTTGCCCTCCGTCGGATCGACGACAAACCATGCCTGGCTGCCGCGCTCGAGAGAGAGATTGTCCTGCCACCAGTTGTCGGGGGCGTGCTCGGGACCGAGGAATGCGGCAATCGTGCGCTGCTGCTGCGCGCGCTTGATGGCCTTGAGCTCGTCGCCTCTGATGTCTTCGAGCGTGCGCCCGGTGAAGTCATCGGGCCGCTCGAACGGCGTGCCGTTCTCGTAGGTGTTGGTGTAGGTGCCCTGGAGATCGGGATCGCCCCACGGCGTGCGCGGCGCTGCTCCTTCTGGCAGCGCGCTTCGCGCGGCCGACGGCGATTGGCCGATGAGGGGAGCGATCGCGGCGCATACGAACACCGCGACCGCTGCCACGCCGATCGAGAACGCGAGGCGGTTGTGCATAGGATCGAGAGGCCGGTCCGAAAGGACCGGCCCTACGCATGCTAGTTGTTCTGAGCGCCTTCGCCGCGGGCGCCAGTCTGGCCGGCACTGCCGTAGATGCGCTTGCCGTCAGCGGTCGTGATCGTCGCGACGCCGATGTTCATCGACGTCGGGATCTTCGCGCGGACGCCGGCGACGCTGACCGTGTCACCAGCCTTGACGGTGTCCTTGCGCCATCCCTGCCGATACAGCGAGTTCGGAGGACCACCCTCGACCTTGAACGTCACCGTCTTGCCGGTGTCGGGATCCACCGCTTCTACATGCGTGTAGATGTGCGGATTCATCCACTCGACCTTGGTCACCTTGCCGGTGAACTTGATCGGCTTGTTCGTGTCGAACTCGGCGGAGATGGAATGGTGCGCACCTAGCTGCGCCGTGAAGAACAGCACGGCACCAGCCACCAGCCACAACGACGCCTTGCGTGTCATCGATGCCTCCCTTACTTGTCCACGTCTTCCGGGTATTGCCAGACCTTGATCGAGCCCTCGATCAGGGCGCGAAGATTATTTTCGTTGCACGAATATTCCATGATCACATCGTTGTCCGGCTTCAGACGCCACGTGCGCACATTCATCCAGTCGCGCGTGTAGGTCTTCGGGTCGTGCACCGTGACGGTGTGTTCAATGGTTTGTGAGTCGATACGCTTGAAGGTGTTGGTCAGCTTCAACTGCTTGCTATGCGGGTGACCAGCGGTGTCGAGCTTGGTGTAGCCGTTGAAGTTGCTCGTCTCCATGATCAGCGTGTCGCCATCCCAGCGGCCGGTAGACACACCGTTCCATGACTCGGGAATGTCAGCGGGCCACTTGAACCCTTCCTTCAGCGGCACCCAGTGGAACCAGGTGTCCTGCTCGAAGAGAAACGCGAGCGCCTCGGGATTGTGGACAATCTGCAGGCCGTGCGGCGAGTTGATGTTCCGCGACATGCCGAATGGGAAGCAGTTCCCGGCATAGTCGCCGTTGGCCACGGGATCGTAGGCCTTCCACTGCTGCAGTCCCCATTCCGTATAGGGCAGGTCGTAGGTGCGCGCGCCGCCCGCGGCCGGCGCTTTCGCATCCGGCAACGCTTCGCCTTGCCGCTCGAACTTCAACGGCTGACGCGTCGCCGGGTCGAACACACCGCGCGCCGCCATCTGCGGCGTATACGGGTTCGCCCAGTGTCCGCTCAGATCAGGCTTGCCGTTGGCGAGACGTGGAACCGGTCCGGCCGGTGTTTGCGGTGCCGCCGCACCCGCGCCGCGGCCGCCGCCACCCTGGCCGCGCTGTGCGCCGAGCGTCGGCACGAGACAAACGGCCATGATGAGTGCTGACGACAGGACGTATACATGCGTGCGAGTGCTCACGGTCATACTCCTCCGAGGCCTTCAGTCAACTCGATCGACGTGCCCCACGGGTCTGTCAGGCGTGCGGTGCCCAGCCCAGACGGGCCTTTAGTGTAGGGGACATCAAGGGTAACACCCAACCCCTCCAGTCTCTGACAGAAAGCCGCCAGCCCCCGCACCTCGAATCCGATGTGATCGAGCATCCGGCCCTTGGTCGGAACAGTCGGTTTGGGCGCGGCGGAAAAGTTCAGGTTGATGCCCGGCAAATCGACCGCGTCATAGTTCGAGCGCTTGCCCGGGATTCCGCCGAACATCCGCGCGTACCACGCTTTAGCGGCGGCCAACTGTCCCTCCGGCACATACAGATGGACGTGATGAAACGAGATCGGCGCGGTCTGAGGTCGGTTGTGACGCCTGGCCGTCGCATCGTCAAAGCCCGCGTCCTGCGCGAACGTCAAGTTGGTCGCGGCGTTCTCGAACAGCTCGATGCGTTCGCCCTCGGGCGTATTGGTGGAGGCGACACCGGGGAATCCGTTGAGGCGCGCCACCTTCAGGCCGGCAGCTTCTGCCGTCGTCAGCTCCGGCACGCGGAAGGCGACGTGATTGACGATGGAGCCTTCGGTGCCGCCGGTGCTGTCGCCCTGTTCGAGCACGACCAGGACATCTTGGAACTTCAGCACGACCCCGTCGCGGTCGAGTCCCGCCGAAGCTAAAGGCGAAGGCGGACGGACACTACGCACGTCGCCGCCGAGGGCGATCCAGAACTTCTTGTTCGCCTCGACGTCGCGCACGCGGTAATGCAGATGGCCCATGGCCACGCCTGATGCGTTGGGCGCCGCGAGTTGCGCGCCCGGCTCGAGCCGCAGCACCATCCCATCGTCCTCGTCGGTCAGCAGATACAGAAGACCATCGGGACCTTGCCGCACATCGCGAATGCGTTGACGAAGCTCGGCGAGCATCGGCTCACGGTTGATCGGCCGGCCTGCTTCGTTGATGACGATGCGCTGGAGGTGGCCAGTGCCGCGGCTGCGTCCGGCGAACATCGCCCCGACGAACACGTTGCCCTTCCACTGCGGGAAGCGATCGCCGGTGTAGAAGGTCAGGCCCGAGATCGCGATCGACGGCACCCAATAGACAAACGGAGACTCGAGATCCGCGCGCGTCGTCGCATCGCTGATCTTCGTTCCGTCGTAGTCGGTGCCGAACGTGACGAGCGGCCAGCCGTAGTTCTTTCCCGCCTGCAAGATGTTGAGCTCGTCACCGCCCAGCGGGCCGTGCTCGTTCTCCCACAGCGCGCCGGTCGCCGGATTCATCGCCAGCCCCTGGGGGCTGCGATGACCGAGCGTGTAGATCTCAGGCTGATACCCTGACTTGCCGACGTACGGATTGTCCGGGGGGACGGTTCCATCGTCGCGCAGGCGAATGACTTTGCCGCCATGATCGTTGCCGTTCTGCGCGCGCTGCTGCTCCTGACGTTCACCGATCGTCAGATACAGAAACCCGGCACGATCGAATGCGATGCGGCCGCCGTAATTGGTGTTCGACTTACTCCACGTATTGGCGACGAAGATGTCTCTGACATCAGTGAGCGTGGCGCCATCCAGTCGGCCGCGCGCCAGCGCCGTCGTCGAGAGGTTGTTGTCGCCCGCTTTCGAGTAACTCAGATAGACGATTCGATTCTGCGCGAACGCGGGATGCAGCGCGACGTCGAGCAGTCCGCCAAGCACACGCGCGAACACTTTGGGAACGCCAGCAATCGGCGTCGGATCGAGTACCCCGTTGCGGATGATCCGCAGGCGCCCCTCACGTTCGGTGACCAGCATGGTCACGCCCGCCGCGTCGGGCGAAGTCGAGGCGCCTGGAAGGAACGCGAGGCTCCACGGGTGCGACAGGCCTCTCGCAACGGGGACGACGCGAATCGGCGTCTCGCCGCTGAAGAAGGTCTGCGGCAGCGTCGGTGGTGGCGGCGACGAGCGCGGCGCTTGGGCGTATGTGGTGATCGCCGTGAGAACCGCGAACCCGAACACGAACCTGGACACCTGGAACACGGAACGCCGAACCCTTGTTACGCTCATCGCTCGGGCAGCGCGAACGCCGTCATTGTGTTGCCAGACGGGATGAGCACATGCTGCCTGCCGTCGAGCATGAAGGTCACCGCCGCCGCGCCCCAGATCGGCGATCCAGTGCGATAGGACCACAGTCTCTTGCCGCTCTTCGAATCGAAGGCGTTGAAGAAGCCTTCGTGATCGCCGGCAAACACGACACCCGACGCGGTTGACATGACGCCGGCCAGCGAAGCCGTCTCGAACTTGTGCTCCCACTTGATCACGCCGGTTTTCGGATCGATCGCGCGCAACGCGCTGTAATCGGGCTCCGGCAGCTTGCGCATGCCGCCGCCCATATACGAACGGCCGACCTGCCACTCCTGCTGCGTCGGCGTGTAATACGCGCAGGTCTCGCGCGCCATCACGAAGAACAACTGCAGCGCCGGATCGAACGACGGCGGGTTGTAGACCGTGCCGCCGCGGAAATCAGGCACACACGGTGTCGTGGCCTCGGTGCCGCCCGGCGGGATGACGCCCTGGCCCAGAACGATGGGACGACCTTTTGGATCGAGCTCGCGCGCCCATTTTGTCGCTGTGAACGGCTTGCCGACGAGGAGCTCGCCGGTGGTGCGGTCGAGCGTGTAGTAGAAGCCGTTGCGATTGGCGAGCATCACCACCTTACGCATTTGCCCGTTGATCGCGACTTCGCCAAGCACCGGGATATGGTTCGAGTCCCAATCGTGGGTGTCCTGCGGGGTGAACTGGAAATGCCACTTCAGCTTGCCCGTGTCGGCGTCAAGTGCGACGAGTGAGGCGGTATAGAGATTGTCGCCCTGACGCTCGGCACTCCAGTAGTCGGGGTTCGGGTTGCCGACGCCCCAGTAGATCAAATTGAGCTCGGGATCGTAGGTGCCGGTCACCCACGTGGCGCCGCCGCCGCGCGGCAGCACTTCTTCATGCGACCACGTCTCGCTGCCCGGCTCACCCTTGGCGGGAATCGTGTAGAAGCGCCAGATGCGCTTGCCGGTCTTCGCATCGTAGCCATCAATGAACCCGCGGGTCGGGATGTCACCGCCGGAGTTGCCGGTGATCACCTTGTCTTTGACGACGAGCGGCGCGGCAATCGCCGCATGTCCGAGCTTGTAGTCGTCCAGGACGGTGTCCCACACGATCTTGCCGGTGTCGCGATCGAGCGCGAGCAGGTGGGCGTCGAGCGTGCCCATGTAGAGCAGATTGCCGAACGCCGCGAATCCACGGTTGGAGGGATTCGCACCGCCATACGTCATGCCTGGCGGCAGCGCGCGTCGGTAGCGCCAGATCTGACGGCCGCTCCTCGCGTCGATCGCCCACGCGTAGTTCTGGTTGCCAGTGATGTACATCGTGCCGTCCATCACCAGCGGCGTGGACTCGAACCCGCGGTTGATCGGCATGCCCTCGGCCTGCCACGTCCACTGCGGCGCAAGGCGGCCGACGTTCTCAGGTGTGATCTGCTTCAACGGACTATGACGACGGCCCGTGTAATCGCCCGAGTATGACAACCAGCGTGCCGGGTTCTTGAATCCGTCCAGGAGATCCTGGGTGGTGATCTCGGGAAGCTTTGGCGGCGGCGCAGTCGGCACTTCACTGACGACGGGTGCGCCCGTGTTCTGTTGCGCGATGAGCGTCGTCGCGGCAGTGACGAGTGCCGCGACCGCAAGGACCGACGCGAGCCTGATGGTATGAGTCATATCTTCAAAGGGCAAAGGGCAAAGGTCAAAGGTTATTGGCGGCGGATCGTCTTGCCCGTGTACTCCTCGTCGGTGACCTTCTCTTTCCACTCGAGCGTACCGCTGTAGACACTGAACTGCAGCGCCGACTGATCTGGCGCCGCGCCGTGCCAGTGCAGCACGTTGGCCTTGGTCAGCACCGGTTGTCCGGCAGGCACATCTTTGATCGGCTCGCCAAGTTGCTGCAGACGGCCGCGTCCTTCTTCGACGAGCAGCAGCTGCGGCGCCGAATGGAGATGCCAGTTGGTGCGCGCGCCGGGGTCGAACTTGATGCGTGACGAGCTCATGTCCTTGGTGTTGCCCACGGTAATGTTGCCAGTGAAGTTATTGAGGAAGTTCCCTCGTGCGGCGGCGGGAGGAGCGGGCTGATCCTGCGCGGCAGCACCGACGATCATCATCACGAGGCCTGATGCGACGAGCGACGACAGAACGAGCGTGCGCGTGCGTTTCACGTCGATTCTCCCAGGCCGGTCCGAAAGGACCGGCTCTACGTGCATAGCGCCCTATTTTGGATTCGTAATCCGAATCTGCTTCAACGCGGCTGAATCCTGCGAGAGCTCCGTGGCGCCTGCAGAACCGCCATTGGCCTTGAGCAGATAACCGACCAGATCCACGTACGCCGGCGTACCCAGTGAGTCCGGCGCGTCCTGCGGCATCGAGGCGCGGATCGTCTTGACCAGATCGTCCACGCTGGAGCCGTTGAAGCGCGAGAAGAAATCGGCGCCCGCGAGCGCGGGAGTACCGCTGTCGCCCAGCAGATCGGTCTTGTGGCACGGCGCGCACGAGACCGCGTAGATCTTTTGACCGCGGCCGGCCTGCTCGTCGGTGAAGACGCCGTCCCAGATCGTTTTTCCGGCGCCGGCTGCCGTGTCCTGAGCCGCGGTCGCGCGCGCTACTGGCGGAGCGTCGGCACTGTGATTTGGCGGCGGCACCGGTAGCCCACGATCCCGCATCGTCTTGCGCAGCAGCGCCGCAGCCTCGGGATAACGCTTCAGCACGGCCGGCGTGTACTCGACACCATCGGCGACGACAACTGGTGTCCAGCCTTTCTTGTTCTTCACGTCGAGCGTGGCACCCTTGTCGATCAGGAATTGAATGACCGGGATCGCACCGCCGCGATACACCGCGCCATGCAGTGCGGTCTCGCCGTCCTGATCGATGTCATTCACTTTCCCGCCGCCCACTTCGAGCGCGAGCTTCACCGCGGCGAGCGCTTCCTCATGCGTGCCGGGGTTTTCACCAGGAGCCCAGATGCCGACACCGGCCGCCGCCATCAATGGGGTCGTCCCACGCTCGGTGGTGAGCGCCGGATTGGCGCCGGTCTCGAGCAGCACGCGCATCAGCGGCACGTCGTCCGACTTGGCGGCCATCAGGAACGCCGTGCTGCCAATGCGGTTCAACTGATTGCGATTACCGTCGCGTGGCTCCCTGGTCATTCGCGCGTTGACGTTGGCGCCCTTCTGCACGAGCTTACGTACGAGATCGAGGCTGTCGAGCCCGCCGGTCACAACCGGCCCCGGCAGATTGAAGCCGGCGTTGTGCCGGCGTGACCAGGCAATCTGATGAAGCGCCGTCCACCCCTGCGTGTCGGCGTTGGGATTCGCACCCTTGTCGAGCAGCGCGGCAGCGAGCTCGTAGTGGGCGTTCACGACCGCGAGCACGAGCGCGCTGGTGCCGTCAGTGAGCGACTGGTTGACGTCCACACCCGCGTCGATGAGCGCGCGTGCCGCACCGATGTGCCCGGCGCGGATCGCGAACAGATACGGCGTAAACGCTCCGCCGGTCGATCGCTCGTTGATCTCCGCGCCTGCTTCGATCAGCGCGCGGATCGCGGCCACATTGTTTTCGGCCGCGGCCCACATCAACGCCGTCTGCCCCTTGCGGCGCTCGCGGGCTTTGACGTTGGCGCCGCGCGCGATCAGCGCCTTGATCGTCTCGGCGCTGCCGGTGCGTGCCGCCGTCATCAGCGGCGTCTCGCCGTCCGAGAGCGCGCCATTGGGATCGGCGCCGGCGGCCAGCAATCGCTCGGCGATCGCGACGGTGCCTGCCGTGCACGCCACCGTCAGCGGCGTGATGCCATACCGATTCGCCGCTGAGACCTTCGCACCGGAGCGGATCAGCAGATCGACCATCTCCATATTGCCGTTCTGCACCGCCCAGTGCAGTGCAGTCGTCCCGTCGGGCTCGGCGCTGTTGGCGTCGACCCTGGCCTTGACCATCGCGCGCACCGTTTGAACGTTGCCGGTCTTCACGGCCTGTACCAGGGTCACGTCGGCAGAGGGACCGACGCCAAACAACGCGATCAGAAGCACGGAGCCAAACAGCGTAGGGCGGGTCTTGCGATGTAGACCCGCCGGAAAGTCTCGGTGAATAGGCATGTCTGTCTTAAACGCCGCTCAGTGGCTCGATCGGTAACTTACCCGTACTATCCCCGAGCTTCTCTGCCTGCACTCCGACCTTGTCGAGCATCGTGAGCAGCAGGTTCGTCATCGGCGTTTCCGCCGGGAATACCAGATGACGTCCGCCTTTCATCCGCCCGGCCGCGCCACCGACGAGGGCCAGCGGCAGATCGTAGTGGGCGTGAAGATTCGGATTGCTCAGGCCGGCGCCATACAGGAATAGCGAGTGATCGAGCAGCGAGCCGTCGCCGTCGGGTGTGGCATGGAGTTTCTCGAGGAACGAGGCGAACAGCTCGGCCTGATACATCCCCAGCCGTGCGTACTTCGCCAACTGGTTCGGATTGTCCTGATGATGCGAGAGGCCGTGGTGGCCCTCGTTGATTCCGATTTCCGGATACGTTCTGAAGTTCAGCTCGCGTCCCAGCATGAACGTCGTGACGCGAGTCAGGTCGGCGCGGAACGCCAGCCACTGCAGGTCGTACATCAACTTGACGTGCTCATCGAACCGCTCGGGAATGCCCGACGGACGCTCGAGTGTCGGCAACTCGGACGTGCCGCCGCCTTTTTCGACACGCTGAATGCGCCGCTCGACTTCACGCACTGAATCCATGTACTCACCGACCTTCACCCGATCGGTGGCGCCGAGCGATCGGCTGAGACGATTCAGATCATCCAGCACTGAGTCGATGATGCTGGCGTTCACGCGCGCCTCGGCAAGCCGCTCCGCTGACGTGCCACCATCGCCAAACAGCCGCTCGAACACGATCCGCGGGTTGTTCTCGGTCGGCATCGGCGCAGTATCTGAGCGCCACGAGATGGTATTGAGATACGCGCAGCTATAGCTGTTCTCGCACTGACCGGCGAGGAAGTTCAGATCGATCGCCAGCTCGAGCGACGGCAGCGCAGTCGCCCTGCCGATCTCCGCCGCCGCGATTTGATCCGCCGTGATCCCGTTCTTCACGTCGGCGCCTTCGGTGCGCTTGCAGTGCACGCCGCTCAGCCATGAGCTGGTACCCCGCGTGTGATCGCCGTTGGCGCCATCGTCGAATGCGTCGGCCTGGTGCTGGGCGAGACCGCTGACCACCGTCAGGCGATCGCGATACGGCGCCAGCGGCGTCAGGATCTGCGACAGCTCGAAGTTGGCGCCCTCACCGACCGGCGTCCAGTAGTTGATGCCGGTGAAGTTTCGTGCGACGCCGTTCGGCATGTACACGAATCCAAGACGACGAAGCGGGCGGGCGGACGTCTGCGCGAGCGCGACGCCGGCAGGGACCATCGCGTCGAGCAGCGGCAAGGCGAGCGCCGCGCCCATGCCGCGCAGCACAGTTCGTCGATCGAGAGCCTTCTTGGTGATGAACATGTCGATCCCCAAAAGGCGAGTCTAAAGACCCGCCTCTACGACGCCCCTCTACGTCCCCACTCGTCGCATCCGGAACGGCGGACTCTGCACGATACCCACGATCAATCCCGAAAGGCGATAGTCGTTTTTTGCCGCATCGCGCACGATTGCACGCACCGCCGGCATGTCCGAGTACTCGAGGCCGCGCCCGAGCGCGTAGGTCATCATCTTCTCAGTCAGCGTCGGCACGAAACGATCCGAATGCAGCAGCACGTCGCGCAGCCCCGCCGGCCCCTCGAATACCGTGCCGTCTGGCGCGCGACCCTTTGCATCGATCGCTGCCGACGATTCGCCCAGCGTGCGCCACTTGCCCACTGCGTCGAAGTTCTCGAGGGACAGGCCCAGCGGATCCATCATCGCGTGACAACTGGCACACACCGGGTTGGCACGATGCTGCTCCATGCGCTGACGCATCGAGAGCACGGCGCCCTCATTGTTGGTCGGCTTCAGCGGCGGCACGTTGGGCAGCGGCGGAGGCGGCGGCGTCCCAAGCAGGTTCTCGAGAATCCACTTGCCGCGCACGACCGGCGAGGTGCGATCGGGATACGACGTCACGGTCAGAATCGCACCGTGCCCGAGAAGGCCGCTCCTCGCGCTGGCGTTGTCGAGCGTCACTCGTCTGAAGTAGTTGCCCTTCACGTTCGGGATGCCGTAGTGCTTCGCCAGTCGCTCGTTCAAGAACGTGTAATTCGCGCGGAGCAGATCGAACGCGCTGCGGTCCTCGCGGACGATGCTGTCGAAGAAGAGCTCGGTCTCGCGGCGAAACGACTGACGCAGCCCGTCGTCGAAGTCCGGGAAGATGCTCTGCACGGGCACGACCGCGTCGAGATTGCGAAGGAACAACCACTGTCCTGCGAAGTTGGTGATAAAGGCGGCGGCGCGCGGATCGGCCAGCATACGGCGAACTTCGCGCGAGAGCACTGCCGGCGTGGACAACTCACCACGCTCCGCGAGATCGAGCAGCGTGTCGTCCGGAATGCTGCTCCACAAGAAGAACGACAGACGCGAGGCGAGGTCGATATCGCTGACGCGATAGGCGCGCGTGGTTGCGGTATTCGCCGGATCACGCTCGACGCGGAACAGGAACTCCGGACTCACCAGGAGACGCCGAAGCGCCCGCTCGATCCCTTCATCGAAGCTGCCCTTCTTGTCCGCCGCCGCTTCAGCGAAGGCGGAGGACCCTTCACGGTAGAACGCCAGCAGCGGCTCGACGTCGGCCCTCGCCACCGGACGGCGATAGGCGCGGCGCGTCAGCGTCGAGAGAATCTTGCGGGCGCAGGCCTCGTCTCCCGAGCTTGCGCGCCGAAGCGCTTCGCGCGAAGGCGTGCACGTGAAGATGCGGCGCCGGCTGTCTGACTGTCCGGGGCCGGTCGCGTCGACGGGGCCGACGATCTCGACGCTGCGCAGATACGCGCCCAAACGCGTCTCGGGAATGTTGACGCCCGCGGGATACGGACGCTGGAACGGCAGACGCGCAGTCTCATCGAGTGCCGACACGCGATTGACGAAGGTGATGACGACGTCGCGCTGGCCAGCCTTGACCGGCACGCGCAGGTTCCACGAGTCGTCGGCACGGTTGCGCGACTGCCGCTCCTTCGCGCTGGCGCGGACGGTCTGCGCAATCTGCGAGATCGCCGGACGTGCGGGTTCCTGGCCCGGCGACGACGGCGGCGGCGACGCAGGCGGCTCGGCAGCCGGATCATCGGACGAGGGCGCATCGCGACCTTCTCGCGCACCGATTCCGGGCAACGTGAACGTACCGACGCGGTGACCGTCGATGCTGATCTCGAGCACCTGCGGCTCGGTATAGAGCGGCAGGCTTTCATTCAGATCGCGGGTGAGACGTGGGCGAATCTCATAGACGGCGTCCATCGGGAACGCGTATCTGATGCGCGTTCCTCCGCGCGTGCCAAGCGGGAGATCGGGCAGCTGTACGTCTTGCGAGAGATCGTCGGTGACGCGGTAGTAGTCGATGCTCGGCGTTCGCGGCGGCGTGCCAACGGCGAGGCGACTCACCTTCTGAGCGGCCGACAGGTACCGCTCCATCAGGGTGGGCGACAGCTTCAACACGCCGGCAATGTTGTCGAACCCGTAACTCACATCGTCGCCGGGCAGCAGCGCCGAGACGTCGAGATCGAGGTCGAGCAGGTCTCGCACCGCATTGCGATATTCGACTCGATTCAGGCGATGGAGGGATTCGGTGCGTCCCGGATCGGGATTCGCGGTCCAGCTGCGATCGAGCTCGCCTTCGAGCCACGACGCCAATCCGTCGTGCGTCGCTTTGTCCGGACGCGGAGCACCGGCCGGCGGCATGACTCCGGCGCGGAGCTTCAACACGACCTTTTCCCACACGGCCGCGTCCGCAGGAACGCGCGAGAGATCGAGTGTGTCGAGCGCGATGGGCACCGCGCCGCGCTCTTTCTGCCGGGTGGTGTGACACGTCAGGCAGTAGCGCTCGAACGTCGCGCGGTTGGCTGCGACGGGTGACGGAGCGGGCGCCTGCGCGGCGGCAACCGTCGTGGACCAGTTCGCCGGTATCGCGGCAATCCACGTGGCGAGGCAGGCGCAGACCAAGCCCTGCGGGGCGACGATTCGCACGCCCAATGCTAACTCGGGAGGCGTGAAAGAGGGACTATACTCCCCCGGTCCCCGCCCCCCTTTTCGCCAACGAGGTTTCTATGCGCACACTCATGATTCCATCCCTCGTGGTCGCGATCGCCGTGGTATCAACCGCATGCGGGCCGCAGGCTGGCTCGCTGCAGGCTGCGAACGACACACTCGGCGCAGCTCAGGTGAATTCGATTCAGTTCTCCGGAACCGGGCGCTGGTATCAGTTTGGCCAGGCGCCGGCGCCAAATCTGCCGTGGCCGCAGTTCAACGTCAGCAACTACACGGCCACGATCAACTACGCCACGCCGGCGGCGCGGGTGCAGATGACGCGCAAACAGACCATCGAGCCCGGCCGCGTCCGGCCAGCACCGGTCGAGCAGCGGCCCGATCAATACGTGAGCGGGATGACGGCATGGAATCTCGCGCCACCGGCTGGTGCGGCGCCCAATGCGGGCCCCGTCGCGCAGCCTCAGCCGGCTGCCGTCGAGGAACGGGTGATGGAGATCTGGACCACGCCGCACGGATTCCTGAAGGCGGCCGCCGCGAACAACGCGACCTCGACGCCGAGTGAAGGCGGCTCGGAAGTGATGTTCACCTCAGGCAAGAACAAGTACGTCGGCACCATCAACGCGCAGAACGAGGTGACACGCGTTCAGACGTGGATCGACAACCCCGTGCTCGGCGACACTGAGGTGCTATTCACATATTCCGACTACAAGGACTTCGGCGGCGTGCGTTTCCCCTCGCGCATCCAGCGCGTCCAGGGTGAACATCCGGTGCTCGACCTTACCGTGTCCACCGTGACGGCGAACCCGGCTGCGAACATCACCGCGCCGGCCGAGGCCAACGCGGGGCCCGCGCCGGTGGCCGTCACCGTGGAGAAACTCGCCAACGGCGTCTACTACATCAAGGGCGGCACGCATCACAGCGTCGCCATCGACCAGAAGGACCACATCGTCCTTGTCGAGGGTCCGCAGAACGAAGCGCGATCGTCAGCGGTGATTGCCAAGGTGAAGGAGACGATCCCGAACAAGCCGATCAAGTACCTGGTGAACACGCACGTGCATTTCGATCATTCAGGTGGTGTTCGGACGTTCGTGGACGAAGGCGCGACGATCGTCACGCACGCGGACAACAAACCGTACTACGAGAAGGCGTGGGCGGCGCCGCACACGATCAACCCGGACAAGCTCGCGCAATCGAAGAAGACGGCGACCTTCGAGACATTCACCGACAAGCACGTGCTCACCGATGGCAGCCGCACGATCGAGGTCCACAAGATCGACGGTGGCGGACACAATGACGCCTTCGCCATGGTGTATCTACCGAAGGAAAAGATCCTGGTCGAAGGTGACGCGTACACGCCGCTTGCGGCGAATGCGGCTCCGCCTTCTACGGCAAATCCATTCGCGGTGAACCTCGACGAGAATATCGCGCGGCTGAAACTCGATGTGAAACAGATCGCCCCACTGCACGGTCCTGGGGTCGCGACAATGGCGGACCTCAAGGCATTCATTACGCCGCGTAATACCAACTAGTTAGTGGTTGGTGGTTAGTGGTTAGGGGTTGGAGGTAACGATGCGGCTGACAGCGACGGCCGGATTGACGCTTGTGCTGTTGTTGTCGGCCGCTCTCCACGCGCAATGGCTGAAGTATCCCACGCCGGGCATTCCGCGTCTGCCTGATGGCAGGGCAAATCTCGCTGCACCAGCACCACGTACGGCTGACGGCAAGCCCGACATCTCGGGCCTCTGGCGCGCCAGCGTGAACTACATCTCGGATCTTACGCGCGGCGTGAAGCCGGGCGACCTGGTCATGCTGCCGGCCACCGAAGCACTCGTCCGTGAACGGCGCGAGAACTTCAGTCGCGACGATCCGAGCGCCAGTTGTATCCCGGGCGGCGTGCCACGTTCCGATCTCGTGAGCAGCGCCTACCCGATGCGCATCGTGACCGCGCCGGGGCGGGTGGTCATCCTCTATGAAGCGATTCACGGCTGGCGCGAGATCTTCACCGACGGCCGCACGCATCCAGCCGACATGAATCCGACGTGGAACGGATATTCAATCGGCCACTGGATGGACGACGACTTCGTGGTCGAGACCGCTGGATTCAACGACAAAGGCTGGCTCGACAACGCCGGGCATCCCAACACCGCCCGTCTGCGGGTGACCGAGCGGTTCCGGCGCAAGGACTTCGGTCACATGGACGTCGACATCACGATCGACGATCCCGGGGCGTACGCGAAGCCGTGGACAGTGACGCTGCCGCTGCTGTATCAGGCGGATACCGAGCTCCTCGAGTACATCTGCAGCGAGAACAATCGGTATTTCGAGATCGTGCCCAAGAAAATAGGGATAGTGATACAGGGAAACCCGTAGGTCATAACACCTACGGAGGAGATCAGGCATAGTGTGAACGCGCGATTGCCCGCTGGACCGAAGGTTGTAGACTGACGCCCGGGTACCCGACATACAGGAGCAGGGGTGGTGTCCGACAACGACGAACAGTATCGGCGGATGGTGGAGTTGTCCCCAGATGGCATCTTCATTACGCGAGATTCCCAAATCGCATACGTGAACCCGGCGGCGGTCCGCATCTTCGGCGCCTCGTCGGCGGACGAGGTGCTGGGGCGATCGCCATTCGACTTCTTTCAGATCGATCAGCACGTCCACCTTCGCGATCGCGTTTCGACACTCCTGGCCAGCGGCACCGTACCAGTGAACCAGGAGCGCGCGGTGGGACTCAATGGGGTTGTCACCGACGTCGAAGTCGCGTGCACCCTGTTCGAGGATTCGCAAGGCCGCGCGATCGAGTCGGTGATGCGGGACATCACCGAGCGCAAACGGACCGAGGCAGCCCTGCGCGAGAGCGAGGAGCGTCTGTCACTCGCTTTCGCCGGCGCACAGGAAGGCGTGTGGGACTGGAATCTCGAGACCGGGGATGTCGTGTACTCGACGCGATGGAAGCAGATGCTCGGATACGACGACCATGAAATCGAGCCCAACGTCAGCGCGTGGGAACGACTGCTGCACCCGGACGATCATGAGCGCGCACGCGCGCTCAACGCTGCGGTCGCGCGCGGTGAGCGCTCCTACGAGGCCGAGTTCCGTCTTCGTCACAAGGCCGGCCACTACGTAGATGTCCTGTCGCGCGGCCTACCGCTGCGCCGCGAACCCGGCGGTCCGGTCGTACGCATTGTCGGCACGCATTTCGATTTGACCGAGCGGAAACGTGCCGAGGCGGCACTCCGCCAGAGCGAGGAGCGGCTGACGCTGGCATTCGCGGGCGCGCAGGAGGGTATCTACGACTGGAACCTCGAGACCGGTGCGGTGGTCTACTCGACGCACTGGAAGCGCATGCTTGGCTACGAGGATCACGAAATCGAGCCGCACGTCAGCGCATTCGAGCGGCTCATTCATCCCGACGACCTGCCTCGCGCAATCCGTGTGAATACCTCCGTTTCCAGAGGCGACACGCCCTACGAGATGGAATTCCGGCTGCGTCATAAGAAGGGTCACTACATCCAAGTACTTTCGCGCGGATTCCCGGTGCGCCGCGAACCCGACGGCCCGGTCGTACGCATCGTCGGCACGCATTTCGATCTCACTGAGCGCAAGCAGGCAGAAGAGGCGCGCGAACGGCAGCGCAGCGAGCGTGCGCGCACCGAGCTGCTTGGCCGGATGGTGTTTGCACAGGAAGACGAGCGGCGCCGCATCGCACGCGAGATGCACGATCAGTTCGGCGAGGAGCTGACTGCGCTCGGACTCGGAATCCGCATGCTCAAAGAAGCCGCGGCCGGCCGAGACGATTTGTCGGCACAGATCGCGGCGCTCGAGGACGTCGCGCAGCGGCTCGATCGCGATGTCGATCATCTGGTGTGGGAGTTGCGGCCGATGGCGCTCGATGATCTGGGCTTACGCGCGGCGCTGGCCAATTACATCGAGGACTGGTCGCTGCGGGTACGAGTCCCGGCAGAACTTCACACCACCGGCCTGACCACCGAACGCCTCGCCTCCGAGATCGAGACGACGTTGTACCGAATCGCACAGGAAGCGCTGAACAACATCGCCAAGCACGCGTCCGCCAGGCACGTCGAGATCATCCTGGAGCGACGCTCCGAGCAGGTCTCGCTGATCGTGGAGGACGACGGCGTGGGTTTCGATCCGGCCGAGATGGAGGGGCAGCGGCGAGGGTTTGGTTTGCTGGGCATGCAGGAACGCGCCGCACTCGTCGGCGCGACGGTGCAGATTGAATCCGCACCGGGCGAAGGCACCACCATCTTCGTCCGAACCCCGACCATGGCCTTGCCGGTGCTTCCACTGTCCCCTGACGGCGTCGTCGTGTAACGGGAGCATGCCTGATCCGAGCGGCCGGCTCCGCATCCTACTCGCCGATGACCACGTCGTCGTCCGCGAGGGCCTCAAGCTCGTCATTGAAGGGCAGAAGGACATGGTCGTCGTCTGCGAAGCTGGCGACGGCGCCACGGCGATTCAGCTGGCGCAGGAGCTCAAACCAGACGTCGTCATCATGGACATCTCGATGCCCGGGATGAACGGGCTCGTGGCTACGCGGACGCTGAAGCGCGTGCTGCCGCACTGCGTAGTCGTCACGCTGACCCGTCATGGAGACGATGCCTATTTGCAGGAATTGATGCGCGCCGGCGCATCGGCGTACGTGTTAAAGCAGAGCGCGCCAGCCGAACTCATTACCGCGATACGGACGTGCGCGTCCGGCGGTCAGTATCTCGATTCCTCGCTGACAGCCCGCGTGACGGCTGGGTTCTTCGGACGTGACGGGAGAAAGGCCACACAGTCGGGCGGAACTCCTAGCGAACGCGAGGCGGAAGTACTGCGTTTGATTTCCGCCGGCTACAGCAACAAGGAAATCGCCTCGCGACTCACCCTCAGCGTGAAGACGGTCGAAGCGCACAAAGCCAACGCCATGCGGAAGCTTGGTCTCAACGGCCGGATCGACATCGTCAAATATGCAATTTTGCAGGGCTGGCTCAAGGACGATTAGGGAAGATCCCGAGGATCATTCGGCGTTTTCCCGATAGCCGCCGCACTCCGCAACCGATACATTGCATTTCGTTTAGTAGACGATTTCCTCTGTGAGGTCTCCATGGAAAGCGTCTGGACGATGAGCGAATCGAAGATGCTCCCACGGCCCGGTGAAATTCCCAAAGCCAGTTTGACTGCTGTTGCGGAAGGTGGACGCGACAAGCAGCAGCTTCCCGCCGGGTTTACCCTGCGTGTGAAACCGGATCGGCGGCGTGTGCAGCTCCCGATCCCGGCCGGCCTCGATCGACGACGCCCGCGCTAGTGTCGCGATAAGCCGCGAAGCGGATACCGGGCGCCATAGCGACGAAGCGTGAAGGCGGGCTATTTGCCGACCAGGCGCGGCACGTCCCTTTCGTTCTCGAGACAGGCGTATTCGAGCAGTTCGGTGTCCAGCGCCAGATGCTGGTTGACTGAGACTGTCCACGGTTTCGTGTAGGCCTTGGGATCGTCGATCGTCACTTCGATGTCGAGCGCACCGAACCGCGGGCGGCGAATGCGTTCGGTCATCCGCGCTCGATCAGTCAGCGGGCTGCCCCAGAAGTCGGCCCACAGTCCGTCGCGGAATCCGATCGTGTCCACCACCAGCGTGTCCCCTTCCCACCGCCCTGTCGAATAACCGTACCACGACGGCTGCGGATCCTCGGGCAGCGGGCGGCCATCGAGAAAGATCTGACGGAACTCCATGTTCCGTTCGTGCAGAATGACGAGCAGACGCGGGTTGTGCAGGATCTTCTTCGGCAGCGGATGCGCGAGCATTTGCAGCGCGCCAATCGGTAGACAGCGCGCATCCGGGTTGTCTTTCGCCTGTTCGTCCTTGCGCTTCGCGTAGAGCACCGCCGCCCACGGCTGATACGGTGGCGTGATGCCCTTCATGCCGTTCGAGAGATCGAAAAAAACGATCTTGGGTACCGGGCCGGTGCCTTCCTGACCGGGCGCGCCGATGCCGTCGTTGCTCCACACGCCCGAGAAGTCCGGCTTGCCATTTGGCAGAAGCGGCGCCGGCGCGGCCAGATTCGGTGTGCCGTCCCGGCCGCGCGGCACGTCAGCAGTCGGATAGCGCACCCACTGCGCATCGATCGAGATCGACACCGCAGCGAACATGATGGCGAGAGCAACGACGTAACGATTGAAACGAATCATCGGGATGCGATTATGGGGTCGGGAGTCATTTTCCTCCAAGGCGTCCTGGAAAATGACTCCCGACCCCGTTAAGCTCACACGATGAGCGACCACTATCATGACCCCGCCGACATCAAGCGCCTCAAGGACATGCGCGCACTTGCGCCCACCGAGTACGAAGCGTGGGTCAACCTCAATCGCATCATCGGGCGCGCTGATGGCGTGATAGCCAGGAAGTATCGTGAGCTCATCGCCGTGGGTGTTGCGGTCGCGGTTCAGTGCCCGTACTGCATCGAGGCCCACGCCAAAGGCGCGCAGGCCGCCGGAGCCACACGCGAGGAGATCGTGGAAGCGACGTTCGTCGCGTCGGCGATTCGAGCTGGGGCCGCGACCATGCACGCGACGATGGCACTGAAGTTCTTCGATCAGTTCGCCGACGGTCCGGCCAAGGCGTAGCCGTTCATGAGCCCTGCGGCCCGAAGCGGTGCGGGCTATTCCGGTACGCCGCTCGCGAAGAAGCTCGGGATCGGCACCGGCCATCGCGTCTGGCTCGCTCAGGCGCCGGCCAATTACAAGACGCTGGTGGCGCCAGTGCCTGATGGCGTGACGTTCGTGGCAAGGCCGTCGAGCACGACCGATGTGGCCCACGTGTTCACCAGCACGCGACGCGAGATGGAGCAGACGCTCCGCACACTGCGCACCGCGCTCAAACCTGATGCCGCAATTTGGGTGTCATGGCCGAAGAAGTCCTCGAAGGTGCCGACAGACATCACGGAAGACGTGATCCGCGACGTTGCGCTGCCGATGGGGTTCGTCGACATCAAAGTGTGCGCCATCGACGACACGTGGTCTGGCCTGAAGCTGGTTGTCAGGAAGGAATTACGTTAAGCGACAGTGTAGGGCGGGTCTTGTTCTTTAGACCCGCCGGCTATTGCGCTGGCTCGAGCTTCAACAACACCCCAGGGTTCTCATCGGTCAGCAGGTACACCAATCCATCGGGTCCCTGCTTCACATCGCGAATGCGCTGACGGAACTCCGTCAGCAGCATCTCGCGGCGGATCTCCTCCGTCTTCTCGTTGAACACGATGCGCTGCAGGTGGCCGGTGTTCGGGATCTCGCCGTAGCGCATGGCGCCGACGAACGCGTTGTTGCGCCACTGCGGGAACTTGTCACCGGTGTAAATCATCAGCCCCGAGGCGGCGATCGCCGGCATCCAGTAGACCAGCGGCCCTTCCATCCCGTCCTTCTCGAACTTGCCCTGCCACGGTCCCTCGTAGGAGCGGCCCATGCTGACCGTCGGCCACCCATAGTTCTTCCCCGCCTTGACGAGGTTGATCTCGTCGCCGCCGTTGGGACCGTTCTCACTGTTCCACAGCTCGCCGGTGACGGGATGGACGATGAGCGCCAGCGAATTGCGGTGACCCCACGAGTAGATCTCCGGCTTGAACTCGGGCTGTTTGACGAACGGATTGTCCGGGGGGACGGTGCCATCGTCCTTCAGGCGAAGAATCTTGCCCTTATGGATGTTCTTCTCCTGCCCCTGAGCAAAGTTGGCCCCGCCGCCCGATCCGGTAGACATGTAGAGCATGCCGTCGCGGCCGAACACGATGCGCGACGCGGAACCGCCTGCGCCATCCCACCACGGCTCGGCGATGAAGATGTCTTTGACGTCTTTCAGCGCGTTGCCTTCGAGACGGCCGCGCGCCAGGACCGTGGCCATCATGCCGTCCTCACGGCCCTTGTTGTAGGTGAGGTAGACGATGTGGTTCTCGGCGAATTTTGGATGGAGCGCGACGTCCATCAACCCGGAGAGGCGCTGCGCCTTCACGACCGGCACGCCGCTGATTGGCGTGGGATCGAGCACGCCGTTCTTCAGCAGCCGCAGGCGTCCGGGCCGTTCGGTGATCAGCGCATTCGGGCCGCCTGCCCCGACAGAAGTCGAGGGGTCGGAAAGCCACGCGAAGCTCCACGGATTGACGAGTCCCTTCGCCACGACCGACATGCGGATCTTCACGCCTTCGGCGGCCTCGACGGTCCACGGACCATCGCCGAATGCCGCGCGTGGGATCGCCAGTGGCGGTCCGCCGCCCCGGCCTTGCGCGAGCGTGAGACCAACAGACGCGAGAATGAAAACGAACGTTAAAGACCGCATGAACAACTCCCGCCGGGTCCAGAAACCAGACCCGGCCTACGGGTGTCGGTTATCGACGGCTGTAGGGCGGGTCTTGCTTTGTAGACCCGCCGGCAGCCTATCGAATAGCGATCGGATTCCCCGGAGATCCGGTCGCCCCCTTGAGTCTCAACGGCGCGAATGAGTACATGAACTCGTAGGCGTTGTCACGCGCGAGTT
>DAINQP010000031.1:0-34650 GCA_036742665.1 Vicinamibacterales bacterium
CGCACGCCCTTTGGCGCGTCGAGCTTGTAGCGCCGCTTCAGGTTCACGCTGGCGATCGTCTCGACGATATCCACCAGCTGGTTGATGGTCACGAGCTGCTCGCTGCCAACGTTCATTGGCTCGGCGACGTCGCTGTCCATCAAACGCAGCGTACCCTCGAGGCAATCGTCGATATAGGTAAAGCTCCGCGTCTGCTCTCCGTCTCCCCAGATTTCGATCTCACCGGATCCCGATTGGAGCGCGGCGATCACCTTGCGGCAGATCGCGGCGGGTGCCTTCTCCCGGCCGCCGTCGTACGTACCGTACGGACCGTAGACATTGTGATAGCGCGCCACGCGCGTGACGATCCCGTAGTCCTCAGTGAAGTGACGGCACATCCGTTCGCTGAACAGCTTCTCCCACCCGTATCCGTCTTCCGGCATCGCGGGATAGGCGTCTTCCTCACGCAGCGGCTGTACGAACGCCGATGTCTGCTTCTCGGCTGCATACACGCATGCCGAGGAGGAGTAGAAGAACCGCTCGACTCCCGCCGCCTTAGCCGCCATCAGCATGTGTGTGTTGATCAACACGGTCAACATGCATTCCGCCTTGTGCAGCTCGATGAAGCCCATGCCGCCCATGTCTGCCGCCAGATTGAAGACATAACGTGTCCCGCTGGCCGATTGGTGACAGGCGCCGATATCGCGCAAATCCACCGAACGGTTCTCGACGTCGTCGAACATCTGATACCACTCGTCGAAGGGCTTGATGTCAACGGCGCGAATGCGGCGATGGCCGCGCCGCCGCAATTCGGCGACGAGATGACCGCCGATGAATCCGCCTGCACCTGTGACGAGGACGAGATCGCTTCGCTCCATCCTGAGTCTGCTTCCTCCGCGCTTACGCGCTTATTGATGCACTTTGCGCCACCGCACCGTGACCGAGGTACACCACATCGGCAACGGTTCCCACACCGGGCGGTATCATGCGCCAGCAGTCGATCACGGTCAAACGCCCCGAAGAGCGGCCGAATGCCTCCGCCGGGATATTGCGAAACTCCGGCCACGGCGTCATGACGACCACGAGCGAGGCGCCACGCACGCAGTCGGCTGCGGATGCCGCCGTCTCGAAGGGCCGCCGAAGCGCGAGTTGCGCCGCCGGGAGTGCTTTGGGGTCGTACGCAATCACGCGACGGCCGCGATCGAGCAGCCGCTCGACCAGCGCCACCCCCTGACTTTCTTCCACGACAGCCGTATCGGGTTTGTACGACAAACCCAGGACGCCGACGGCCCCTGAGTCGATCAACCGCGCTTCCACGGCCCCCAGGACGCGTTCCACCTGATATCGATTGAGCACGTCGGTGGCTTCAGCCAGCTCCGCACGAGCGCCCAACGACCGTGCGAGCACGCCGAACGCGGCGTTGTCGCGCGGGAAGCACGGACCTCCGTATCCGGTGGCTCCCTTGAGGTATTTCGTCCCGATCCGTGAATCAGATCCGACCGCCTGCGTGACGACGTCCACATTCGCGGCGGGCAAACGATCGCAGATGTCTGCGAGCATGTTCGCGTAGGAGATCTTCGTTGTGACAAACGTGTTGACTGCGATCTTGGTCAGCTCGGCGTTGACGAAGTTCATGCGACGGATCGCGGGCTGATTGTCGCAGCTGCTCTGGTAGATGGTTTCGAGAAGATCGCCGGCCTTCGCGTCCGACTCTCCGATGAGGATCATGTCGGGCCGCAGCATGTCCCGCACGACGCTGCCCAGGGCAATGAACTCGGGGTTGTAGCAGAGGCCCAGCGCCGGACCGACGGCGCGACCGGCATGTCGCTCGAGCGTCGCGCGGATCTCGCCGTCAGTCGATCCTGGCATGACCGTGCTGGTGATTACGACGACGTGGTAATCACTCTTGCGACGGAGTGCCGCTCCCACGTCTTCCATCGCCCTGAGGATTGCCGCGTTGCTGAAACGGCCCGAGGCGTCGCTCGGTGTGGGGACGACGACGAACGTGACATCCGACGCGCTGATCGCTTCACCGACGTCGAGTGACGCCCGGAGGCGTTGGCGATTCGTTTCGATCAGCTCCTGCAGTTGTGGCTCGTCAACCGGTGCTCTGCCGGCGTTGATGGCCGCCACGGCGGCCACATTCATGTCGACACCGATGACCGCGAATCCTTTGCTTGCGAACACCGCCGCAAGCGGGGAGCCAAGCTTACCGAGACCGATGACGGAAATTTTCATTCGAGCCGAGCTCCTCCTTTGCGAGCCCGCAGGCGCCGCAGCAGACGGAAACTTGATTGGCTGACAAGGTCACACAAGTATAGGGAGGCGACGATTCCATGGTCAATCGGAACACCATGGGCGTGGAGCGCCTGACTACGTCTTCCGTCCGCTCGCTTCCTCGCGACGAACGAAGGCGTGACCCCTGTTGACGGTACGCTCGACCTCGATTAAGCGCGACGTTGTCTCGTTAGTGACGACCCGGCAGCTTCGCACGGCAGAGGTCATGGCGTCCAGAAGCAGCCGTGCTGCGAGCGCGTCGCCGCTATCCCAGTTGCCATTGCCCACGCGGGAGCGCACTTCTGCCGTAAGCTGCTGAACCAGGGGCAGGGCGGTGGAGAAGTGCTGCAGCGCCGCCATCTCAGATGTATGCTGGCCGCTCGTATCGACGTCGCGTCTGCAGCTTGCGAGAATGTGCGCCAGCCGCCGTACACGGCTGTCGAGCGTCTCCGCCGTCAACGGTGCAGGCGGGGTTGAAGCGAAGACTTTGTCGTGCGGTGACAACTCGTCTGTTCCTGAAGTCCATGTAGTATAGCAATCATCCGATGAGCACTGCGTTCGACGAGAATACGATTTTCAGTGACACGTCTATCGAGCGCGTTCGCGACTACTGGAATACGCGGCCCTGCAACCTGCGCCATTCGCCGGAGCCGATTGGCACACGACAATACTTCGACCAGGTCGAAGCGCGGAAATACTTCGTCGAGCCGCATATCCCCGGCTTCGCCCAGCATCAGCGGTGGGCGGGTAAGCGGGTGCTCGAGATCGGCTGCGGCCTCGGGACCGACACGATCGCCTTCGCCCGCGCCGGCGCAGACGTCACCGCGGTGGATCTCTCGAGCCGATCGTTGGACCTCGCGCGGCAGCGCGCGGTCGTCTTTAGTCTTCAAGATCGCATTCAGTTTGTCGAAGCGAACGCTGAACGATTGTCCGAGTTCGTGCCACCCGCCTCATACGATCTTGTGTATTCCTTTGGGGTCATCCATCACACGCCGCACCCGGAGCGTGTGCTCGAACAGATTAGAACCCACTTCATGGGACCGCGCAGCACACTGAAGCTGATGGTGTACTACCGCTGGTCCTGGAAGGTGTTCGCGATCCTGTTTGGTGAAGCCCATGGTGCGTTCTGGCGTCTCGATGAGGCCGTTGCGCGGAACTCCGAGGCGCAAACCGGTTGTCCGGTGACGTACACGTATACACGGCGCTCGGCCCGGGAGCTGCTCGCCGAAAGCGGATTCCAGGTGGACGAGCTCTTCGTCGATCACATCTTTCCGTTTGTGGTGAGCGACTACGTCCAATACCGCTACACGAAGGCGGTCCCGTTCCGGTGGCTACCGGCGCCAGTTATGCGCGGGCTCGAACGGAGGCTTGGCTGGCACCTCTGCGTCACTGCACGGTTGGCATCATCAGGAATGCGGCCATGATGCCGGTAGGAACTGCCTCGGTTCCTTATCTGACGATCATTGCCACGGGCCGCAATGACGATTTCGGTGGCGACTTCAATGGTCGGTTCTTCCGGGCGCTGCATTTCAATCACCGACAGCTCGCTGCGGCTGGTATCGCACATGAATTTGTGTTCGTCGAGTGGCGCCCGATCGACAAGCGGCCGCTGCTGGCCTCGCTGCTTGCCGACGAATTCGCCGGGCTGAGCTCGCTCGCGCTGCGTTCCTACGTCGTCGACCCTGAGTATCACGAGGCCTTCAGTCTCAATCCGCGGCTGCAGTTTCAGGAGTTCATCGCCAAGAACGTAGGATTGCGACGCGCGCGCGGTGAGTTCGTGCTGACCACGAACACCGACATCTATTTCAGCCGGGGGGTGATCGCCCGTTTACAGGAGGCGACGCTCGAGCCAGGTGTGCTCTATCGCGCGGCCAGGCACGACCTCATGTCGGATCTCGACGTCAGCGACATCGATTGGGATCTCCTCGAAGACGAGAGGAACTGCGAGGTCGTCAACGGAATCCGACCTCCGCTCTTCACGAATGCGTCGGGGGACTTCCTCCTGCTGGATCGGCAGACCTCGGATCGCCTGCGAGGGTTCAACGAGGTGTATCGAGTAGCCAAGATCCACATCGACGGCAACTACTGCATGAAGGCGTACACGTCCGGCGTGAGGATTGTCGATATTGGCGCCCCTGTCTATCACGTCGGCCGAGGCACGCTGCACGCCATGCGCGGGATGTACAGCGGGCGCCCGGGCGATGCGCCTTGGGGCGACGTCCGGTGGAAGAGCGATGTCGTCTACGAGAACGGTGATGGCTGGGGTCTGGGACTTGCGCCGGAACGAGTGATCGATCGGGGTACGACGTTTCTCGCCTTCGATTGGCAAGCGGTCGGACCGATGGTGGATCTCCAACGTGTCGTGTCGCCCGGTGCTCCTCAGGAGAGGGCGTTATGAAACGGCCGCCCAGGATTTTGGGACTGGTTCGCGGAAGCAGCTACGACGCGCTTACGGAGCAGCACTCGAAGGCTGAGGCGCGCGCCGGCCGGCTCGCCCAGCAGCTCGAGGAAACCAAGGCCGACTCTCGAGGGTGGAAGGGCAAAACCGAGGAAGCGACCAGCGCGCTCAAGAAGGCCCAGGATGCCGCCGCGACTGCACAAAAGCAATTGCGGCAGGCTGAGAAACAGAGAGATGAGCAATCGCGGAACGCCCGCAAGCTGAAAGACGAGTCGGACAAACTGCGCAAATTGCAGGAGGCACGAGCCGCCGAGCTCGCGCTCCTGAAACAACGGCTCGCCGAGTCCGAGCGCGATCTGATCGTCGCCCGCGAACAGCTGATGGCGATCGAGGTCAAACTCGACATTCTGGAAGGGGCGGCCAACGTTCTGGACGGTCGTACTCGCGATATTGCGACGCGTCGTTCCGGCGGCGTCGGGACCGAGAGTGGCAGCGCTGTCTGACGCAGGGATCGGGACGCCCGCGCGCGAGCCAGCGCTGAGCATCGTCCTGACCGGGCGCAACGACGATCACGGCGTCGATTTCCGTACGCGGTTTTTCCGCACGCTTCGTTTCAACGCAGAGCAACTCGCCGCGCAGGGCATTGCGCACGAATTCGTCTTCGTGGAATGGGCGCCGCCGCCAGAGCGCCCGCGACTCGTCGATCTCGTGTTCGATGCCGTCCCCGGACTCGAGCCCGGCCGATGCGCGTGGTACGTCGTGGATGGTCGCTACCATCAGGCGCTGTCACTCAACCCGCGGCTCGCATATCACGAGTTCATCGCCAAGAACGTCGGCATACGGCGGGCGCGCGGCCGGTTCGTGCTGACCTCGAATTGCGACGTGTTCCTGGGTCGTGCAGTGCTCGACGTATTCGCGAGTGGCCGACTCGAACCGCGTCTCGTCTATCGAGCGCAGCGCTACGACCTCAAAGAAAACGTCGGTGAAGAGGGCGTCGCGTGGGCCGATCTGGAGGATCCGCAGAATCTCGCCCGCCCGCCGCGCGCGTTGACGCTGCCGTTCATGGCCGGGGCGACCGGAGACTTTCTACTCGTCGATCGCGAGTCCTTGCACCAGGTTCGCGGCTTCAACGAGATCTATCGTGCGGCGCGATTCGGCATCGACCGCAATTTCCTTGTCAAGGCGATCTCGAGCGGACTGTCGATCGTGGACATCGGCGGCCCGGTGTATCACGTGGACCATACCGGCAGCTATCACCTGACCGCGGACGAGTATGCCGGCCGCGAACACGAGGCGCCGTGGGGAAATCGGGGCTGGCACTCGCGCGGCGTCAGTTATGTCAATCCTCCGACCTGGGGTCTGCAGCATGCGCCGACGCAACGCGTGGCGCCAGGGCAGTGGCATCTCGACTTCTCCTGGGATGCGGTGCCGCCGATGGTGGATCTGAAGGGCGTCGTGTTGCCGGCGTCGCGGGTCGGACGACCGTCGCCGGGCCGGTATACAGCGACGCGGGCTCCGGCTCGTTCGCGGTGACGCGCGACGCGTTGCGTTTCAAAGGCCGCTCTGAACGGCGGGTCTACAGAGCAAGACCCGCCCTACGTCAGCGTTCGGGTGTCGGGGGAGTTCCCGTCGGCGGACGAATCGGTGCCGTGCCGGTTCCGCCTGGCGGCGCCGGTGGCGGCGGCTGCGTCTGCGGTTGCGGCTGCGCGGGCTGCTGCATCCCCGGTGGCGGCGGAAGCTCCACAGGCAAGGGAAGCGGGACAACGCCGCCAGGACCACCGGTAAGGTCGCCGTCACGACCGACGCGGAATGGCCGCAGATCGTCTTCGCTCAGTTCGAGTACGCGCACGATGCGCGGCGTCAGCGTGAGGACGATGTCGGTCTCGAGGTTTTCTTTGCGGTTGTGGGCAAAGAGACGGCCCACCAGCGGTAGATCGCTCAGCCCGATGATCCCGGAGAGCACGCGCCGTTCGTCGTCGCGAATGAGGCCGGCGAGCAGGTTGGTTTCGCCGTCGTGCAGGCGAATCACGGTGCTGACGTAGCGATTGCCGAACGTTGGCAGCCCGCCGAATCCTGCACCCGAGATGCTGCTCACCTCGAGCTTGAGCGCGAGCGATACCTCGTCGTCATGGTGCGTGCGCGGCGTGATGTCGATGTTGACGCCGATGTTCTCGTAGTTGAACGACGTGATCGGCTGCTGGCTGATCCCGCCGGTCGCTATTGGGGAAAACGTTGTGACCGGTACGGGCACGCGTTCGCCGAATCTCGCCTGCGCCGGCATGCCTTCCGACGTCCGCAGCTGCGGATTGGCCAGGATGCGCGTGTTCGTGTCCTGCTTCAAGAGGCGATAGTACAGCGCCGGCACATTGGTGAGGATGACATCCGACTGCGTGAGATTGCGCACGTCGCGAAGCGTGAGGTTCTGACGATTGACGTCGGCCTGCCCATTGATGCCCGTTGGGCCCGTCGAGCTGTCGGTAGTCGGCGACGCGATCTGCAGACCGTATTCCTTCAACCGCGTCCGATCGATCTCGAGCAGCTCGACGTCGATCACCACCTCGGGCCTGGCCTTGTCGATCGCGGCAATCAGTTTGCCGGCGGCAGCGACGCGCGCTGGCGTGTCCTTGATGGCGATCGTGTTGGTTGCCGTGACCGGCGCGAGCCGTCTGGCGTCAATCACGATGCGCAGGAGATCGACAGTCTCCTTCAGGTCTGCGTTGCTCAGCGGGAAGGTACGGACGATCTCTTCCTCGTATTCCTGTCGCTTGGCGGCTGTGTCGGGAACGACGGTGATGAAGCGCGGGCCCGTTACGCGATAGAAGCTGCGCGTCGCCGCCGACAGCGCCTGCAGCGCGGTCTCGAGGGTCGTCTCGCGCAGATCAATCGTCACTGGCTGATCGCGGAACTGCGGATCGAAGGTGACGTTGATGTTGGCGAATCTCGCCAGCGCTGTGAATACGTCGCGCGACGGTGCATCGCGGAAGGTCAGTGACGCCGGGAGCCGCACATCGTTCGGGAGCTCCTGGCCCTGCGCCGTCATGTTGCGCGTCCGCTCGATCAGCGACTCGAGGCCGGTCTTGCCGTCGCGCGCGATCGCCACCTTGTTCCTCTGTTGAGTCCGTACGGAACCGAGGGCGTCGCGAATGTCCTGGTTATTGGGATTGAGCTCCGAGGCGAGCTGAAGCTCCACGAGTGCTTCGTCCAGCCGTCCTCCGGCCTCGAGCCGGCGTCCACGCGAGAAATGGTCGAGGGCAGCCCGGACCCTGGCGCGGTCGAGCAGCTGCCTGGCCTCGCGGTTATCGGGCTGGCTTCGCAGGACTTTCGTGTACTCGACGATCGCGCGGTCGTAATCCTGAAGTTGCTCCGCCTCCCGGCCATTACGCATGGCGGTCGTCGTGGCACAACCAGCGATCAGGACTGCCAGGACGACGGGGGTGAGCAGTCGGTTAATTGCGTTGGCCATTCGTAATGACGTCCACGCCACGGGGGACGCGAAACGCAAATTCCTTATCGGATATTCCCGTGTTTTCCTTCAGGTTCGTAAACATCAGGGTGGACTGCCCCCCTTGGCGGTCGAGGGTGGTGAGGGCCCGGATCTGAAGGGTCTTGGGGTCCATGCTGACCACCAGATACTCGAATTCCGGGTCGTTTTTGCGTGGAGTCAGCTTCACCGCCACGGTGCCCGGCACCGCGGGTTCTGCCGCCGCTGACGTGAAATCACGCACGATATCTCCGTTGCCGGCCAGGAACAGGGCTGGGGTCGTGGCCTCGTTCGCCGGCGGGACTGGACTCACAATCACCCGCTGGTCCAGCGGGATATACGAATAGACCTTTGTGCCGTCGGAGACAAACTCTTTCTTCTCGGGTTTGACGTAGGTCCACCGCATCCGGCCGGGTTTCTTGACCGAAACCTTGCCCTCCTCGCGGCTCTGGGTCTTCAGCACGCCGCCGCGATAGACCTGGACGAAGTCGGCAGAAAAGTCCGCAATGCCCTGATAGCGCTTCTGGAGTGCGTGGGCCAGGGCGTCCGGCGTCTGCGCCTCGTACGAGGTCGAGAACACCAGGAGACACAGGGCGACGGCAGTAAAGAGCGTGCGCATCGCCCCCAGTCTACTGATTCCGCGCGAGATGGGTAGCTGGCGCGAGGATCCGGAAACGCGCTTCCGGGGTATAGAGGCCGGCACCGTAGTAGGTGGCCGGGGACCCGTCACGTTGGAGCCAGACCAGGCTGATACCGCGTTCTGCAATGAGGGCATGCTCTCGTCCATGCAAGACATGGGCAAAGCCGCTGCGTCGGAAGGTGTCCTCGGGGAGCCACGAATCCATGCGAATTGTGAAGGGTTCTCCGCCAATGAGGACGTTCTGGCGAAATGGATGAGCCGAGGATCGATAAAGGCTCGGGTCCTCGCCCACGCTTCCGGCCCATACCTCGTATGACGCCTGCGAGCGAGCCGGCACTCGACTTCCGCCAAGCTCGGCCAATGCCTTCGCGAAGTCCTCGGCATCGATCGTCCGACCGGCAGGAGCCGGCAGCAGCAGTGTGAGCACGTAGGGGGTGCCGCGGGGAATACGCGAGACGACCTCAGAGAGGCTCGCGGCGGGCGGCTGATCGAGGACGAGAGGAAACTCACTCGCGTACGCCGAGACCACGCCGGCGGCGGCATCCGCGGTGAGCACGACGTCGCGCGACGCGTTGAGGTTATCCCGCACCAGAAACGGGAAGTGGAGTAGCACGTCGTCCAGACGTACCCATGCCAGGTCGCGTCTGTCGTAGCGCGACGAGTACAGCAGGACGTTCTCCAGTTGCCAGTCCATCCTCGACACCAGCAGCGCGCTGCGCGCATTGACGTCCTGGGCGAGGTGCGCGAGCTGCGCGTCGGCTCGGCGATCGCCGTGGCGATCAACGGCTGGCCACGTGTCCCATCCGCGCCATGCGGCATAGATCAACGCGACACTTGCCAGCGTGTATCTCAGTCGTGGACTGCGCCAGCTGCCGATTGCTGCGGCGATCGCCAGGGCTATCAGGAAATGACCCGGCAGCAGGAAGACGTGTGTATCGCCGACGTTATAGGTGAGCGCGAACGCCGTCTGAATCGCATAGGCGAGCCACACGAATACGGCCCACGGCTTTGACAGCGACCACATACGAATCGCGCCGATCGCCGCGACCGCGAGACCTGCGACGCCGAACTGCTGTCGCGCGTCCCACGCCCACATCTGCACGCGGGTCCATAGCTGATCGGACGAGACACCCAGGACCATCTCTTCGCGCCAGTCGGCCTTGGTCACATCGAGCCAGAAGGCCGAAATGCGATCCATCCACGCGCTGGGCGCGTCGATAGACGACCACACATACGTGAACATCGGCGCATATTGCAGCACACCGGCGGCGGCGATGACGAGCCCGAGCAGAATGGTCGAAGGTGCAAACAGTTCGCGTGGCCGAGGGTGAACCTGGAGCAGGAACACCGTGAACGGCACGAGGAACAAGATCATGCCGAGGTGATTGCCGAACGCGATGGCATACAGCGCGAAGAAGATCGCCAGGCGTGATCTCGTCGGACGTGCAGCGAAGGCGGAAAGTGCGAGCAGACACGCGGCCACCAGGGCGAGATGCAATGAATAGACCTCGGCGATGATCGCCTGCGTCCAGAACGTGAATGAGAATGCGAGCAACACACCGGCGGCGCCGCCCGCCAGTGGTGACGTCGTCAGCCGCCCGCTGAAGAACGCGAGCAGACCGACGGCGATCGCCGCCCAGATCGCCGAGAAGAGATTCAGGCCACGAGCGGGATTGTCAGCGCTGGTTGCACGGACGAACGGCGATGCCAGCGTGTAATAGAGCGGATACGCACGGCGCGCGCTGTGCTCGGGCCAGAGCACGGCGGCCTGAAATCCGCCGGTATCGCCGAGGTCGACGCCCGGTAGGAGCGTGCGTGTGTAGGCCCAGAACGCGACTGTCGCGACGACACAGGCCGCGGCAATAAGCAGGATGTAGTCTCCGCCTTCAGGACCGTCAGCGTGGGTGGGGCCTTCAGCCGGCCCCTGGACGTCAGCGTCCGCCGCCACGTTCGCGTTTGCGCGTCACGAACGCGCGGACGGCGTCCACATTGCGCGTGTTCAGTACGTGAGAGGCCTGCACCCAGCCGCGACGTGCAGTACCGATCCCGAATCGCATCTGCCGCTCGAGCGCTTCTGCTCGATGACAATCGCTGTCGATCGTCAGCGTGACGCCGGCATCAATCGCTCTCCGCGCGGTCGATCCGTCCATATCCAGGTGACCCGGTGCCCCGTCCACTTCCAGCGCCGTGCCGGTGTCCACCGCTGCCTTGAACAACCCGTCGTAATCGAGGTCGTACCCTGGAGAGAGCGCCGGCGATCGATTGGCCGGGTGCGTGATGATGTTGACAAACCGGTTGCGCATGGCCCGCACATATCGCTCCGTCAGCCGCGCACGGTCGTGGCCATGATCGTCATGCAGCGAGGCGAGGACGATATCGAAGGTGGCAAGCTGGGCGTCGTCGAAATCGAGCGACCCGTCCGGCATGATGTCCACTTCGACACCGTGCAGGATGTCGATCCCATGAACGCGGGAGCGCAGCGTGTTGATCTCGTCACGTTGAATCGAGATCTCGAGCGCCAACAGCTTGCGTGAGGCGAACGCCCGTTCGGAGTGATCGGTGATCGCGACGTACTCGTAGCCGAGCTGCTTGGCGGCGAGGACCATGTGTTGGATGCTGTCGCGGCCATCGCTCCAGGTGCTGTGCATGTGCAGGTCGCCGCGCATGTCGGATGGCAACACCAGCACCGGCAGTTCTCCTCGCTCGGCCTTGTCGATCTCGTCGAGTCCTTCGCGCAGCTCCGGAGAAATGAACGGCAGGTTCAGTCGTCGATAGACGTCTTCCTCGTCGGGCGTCGAGACCAGCGCGCCATTCGGCCGACTGAGCAGACCGTCGCGGAACACGAAGCCGAGCCTGGTGGCCCGGTGCTGCAGGACCTCAGTGTGGCGGCGTGTGCCGGTGTGCCAGACAAGGGCGGCGCCTGCATCTTCCGATGCGGTGACGTGCAGCCGGACGCGGCCTCGTTCAGTCGCTGCCTCGACACTCGACGGCAGACGAGCGAGCACGGCCGTCACGGTCGGCAGTTTGAGAAAGCCGTCGAGTACCTCGTTGTGCGCGGCGGGTTCTGCGATCGCGAGCAGCGACACGTCGCCGATATCCGGCGCCCAGCGGCGCAGGCTTCCGAGCGGTACGATGTCGTCGGTGGGAAGCCCCGCGCGACGGACTTCACGCATCACCATCGACGCCAGCAGATGCGCCCGGCCCAGAGGCAGTCGCGATCCGTTCACGATCAGTCAATTGTGCATGGAAGAGGTCTGTGACGCCACTCTGTCCGGGTAGGATTGATCGGTGGACATGGAGGCACTTCGGGACACCGGGAGTCGTACGTTGCCGCCGGGCGGCCTTGAGGGCTCATCACTGCATACGACTACGCGGCGCCTGAATTACGTCGCGAGTATCACCGTGAGCCGCCAATCGGCTGAGGACGCGGGCGTCCGCGAGATTTATGTGTCCGTCGACGGCAATGAGATCGCGGTCCTGAAGAACGGGCAGGCCGTCACGCACGAATTACCGGCCGGCCCACATCGTCTGCGCGCCCATAACACGCTGTTTTCGAAGACACATGATCTCGTGCTGCAGCCCGGCGAACACGCGCGCTTCAAAGCCGCAAATGTCGCGGGGTGGGCGGTCTTCGGTTTTCTGATGGTGCTCGGGGCGGCGCCATTGAAGCTGGTGTTCGAGCGGGAAGTGAACTGACGGAAACGATTGGCGTGCCAGCGGTACGCGGTGTCGCCTTCACATGTCATGAGGGCGAAGGTTGGTGGACGGCGCGGGGCTCGAACCCGCGGCCTCCGCATTGCGAACGCGGCGCTCTCCCAACTGAGCTAGCCGCCCACTGACGCACTGACGCGCGAGTTGTGACCAGTGCCAACAGCCAGTCTAGCATCGGGATGGGGGCGCTGCAATCCGGACGCCCGCCTTTTTTGTCACTTCATCGCTCGCCGGCGTGCGTCGGCTATACTCGATTTTGCGCGGTTACCCGCGGCCTATCGATATCCCACACTGATGCCCAGAATGAAGAAAATCGGGGTCCTCACCGGCGGCGGTGATGCTCCCGGGCTGAATGCCGTCATCCGCGCGGTCGTCAAAGCGGCCACCAACGCCGGCATTCAAGTGGTTGGCCTCGAAGACAGCTTCGACGGTCTGATCTATCCCGAAAAGTCGCGTGTCCTGACGCCGCATGAAGTGACCGGCATCCTACGCCTCGGCGGCACGATGCTCGGCACGGTCAATCGCGGCGATCCCTTCGCCGAACCGATCGTCACCCCACAGGGCACCTTCGACTACGGCGATCGCGTTGTCGAGATGTTCGGGCAGATGGACCTCGACGCGCTGGTCTGCATCGGCGGCGACGGCACGCTGGCGATCTCCTACGAGTTCTACAAGAAGGGCATCCCGCTCGTCTGCGTCCCGAAGACGATCGACAACGACATCGTTGGCACGACCAGCTGCTTCGGCTTCGATACTGCGGTCAGCTTCGCCACTGACGCGATCGATCGGCTGCACTCGACCGCAGAAGCGCACCGCCGGATCATGGTGGTCGAGGTGATGGGCCGCTACGCGGGATGGATTGCGCTGCACAGCGGCGTCGCCGGCGGCGCGGACGTGATTCTCATTCCAGAGATTCCCTACGACCTCGAACGGGTCGCGGCGTGCATCCGCGACCGGGACAAACTTGGCGCGCGCTTCAGCATTGTCGTCGTCGCTGAAGGCGCCCATCCGAAGGACGGCGCCGTCACGTTGATCGAAGCCGCACACGGCGGCCACGTCGAACGGCTTGGCGGCATCGGCATCCGCTGCGCGGCGCAGCTCGAAGAGCTGACCGGGAAGGAGACGCGCTATGTCGTCCTCGGCCACCTGCAGCGCGGCGGATCTCCAACGGCGTTCGATCGCACGCTGGCGACGCGATTCGGCGGCAAGGCCGTGGAGCTGCTGATGAAAGGGCAGTTCGGGAAGATGGTGGCGAACCATCCACCCGATCTCGTGCCTGTTCCGCTCGGCGAAGTGGTGGGGAAGACGAAGACCGTTCCGCTCGACTACGATTTGCTGCTGACCGCCCGCGCGCTGGGCGTATCCTTTGGCGATTAATGTCCCAGTAGTTCCTGGTCCTTCTTCTTCTGCAGGTCGTCGATCATCTTCACGTGATCGTCGGTGATCTTCTGCACCTGGTCGAGGCCCTTCCGTTCGTCGTCTTCGGAAATCTTGTGTTCCTTGAGCAGCTTCTTGAGACGCTCGTTGGCGTCGCGGCGTACCTGCCGAACCGCGTTGCGCCCCTCTTCGGCCTGCTTGTGCACGTGGCGTGACAGTTCCTTGCGCCGATCCTCGGTCAGGGCCGGGATCGGGATGCGCACCACCTTGCCGTCGTTCGACGGATTGAGCCCGAGGTCGGATGTGCGAATCGCTTTCTCGATGGCGGCCATCACCGACGGATCGAACGGCTGCGCGACGATCAGCGCCGGTTCCGGCACCGAAAGGGTGGCGACCTGATTGATCGGCATCTTCGTGCCGTAGGCGTCGACGTGGATACCGTCGAGCAGGCCGACCGTGGCACGCCCCGTCCGCACGTGCGCCATGTCGCGCCGCACGCGTTCGATGCCGGCGTCCATGCGCGTCTTCAGTTCGCCAAACATTCCTTTCAGGTCGTTGAAATCCATATGGGTTCAGTATGAGACGGTCGTCCCGATCGCTTCGCCCAGCACGACCTTCCGGATGTTGCCCGGCTGTCGCAGATTGAAGACGACGATCGGCAGTTTGTTGTCCATGCACAGCGAAATCGCTGTGGTGTCCATGACTTTGAGCTGACGCTCGAGTACCTGCAGGTAGGAGATGGTCTCGTATTTCGTCGCCGCCGTGTCGATCATCGGGTCGGCGGTGTAAATGCCATCCACCTTGGTGCCCTTGAGGATGACGTCGGCTTTGATCTCCATCGCGCGGAGCGCGGCCGCGGTATCGGTGGTGAAGTAGGGGTTGCCGGTGCCAGCCGCGAAGATCACCACGCGACCTTTCTCGAGGTGACGGATGGCGCGGCGCCTGATGAACGGCTCGGCGACCGCTCGCATTTCGATGGCCGTGACCACCCGCGTATTGATGCCCTGCTGTTCGAGAGCGTCCTGCAGCGCGAGCCCGTTGATCACGGTCGCCAGCATGCCCATGTAGTCGGCGGTGGCGCGGTCCATACCGCGCGCGCTGGCCGCCAGGCCGCGAAAGATATTGCCGCCGCCAATGACGATGGCCGTCTCGACGCCGAGCCCTTGAATCTCGCCGACGTCGCGCGCGATGCGCGTAGCAACCACCGGATCGACGCCGAATTGCTGTTCGCCCATGAGGGCTTCGCCGGACAGCTTGAGCAGCGCGCGTTTGTAGATCGGAGTCGCAGTGGGTGTGACAGTTTCAGACGACATCGAATCGCGATTATATCGGGTTCAGTCGGTCCGAGTCGCCGTCGAGCGACGGTCTGGGACGGATGCCGTTCGTCCAAGCAGTTTGGTGAGCCAGATCGACAAGGTCGAGACGTATTTGCTGGCGCTACGTGGCGAGGCCGTTCTCCGGTGGCCGAGCAGCAGCGGAATGAGCGTCTTGGGACATCCTCGGTACATGCAGACGCCCGGGCGACGTGTGCCCGGGAGGATGTTACGCCCAAACTCTGCTGCGCAGATCAGCGACGTTTGGTCAGGATTCGCTGCCTTCGCCGACGCGGAACCGTACGAAGCGGCTGACTTGCACGTTCTCGCCGGTCTTCGCGCTGGCCTGCGCGACGAGCTGATTGACGGTCATCTTGTCGTCGCGCACGAACGGCTGGTCGAGGAGCACGAACTGCGAGTAGAAGCTGCCAAGCTTGCCCTCGATGATCTTGTCGATGACGTGGGCGGGCTTGTTCTCTTTCTCCATCTGTCCGCGGTAGATGGCTCGCTCTTTCTCGACTTCCTCTGTTGGCACGTCCTCGCGGCGCACCCATCGCGGCGCAGCCGCGGCGATGTGCATGCCGAGCTCCTTGACGAGACTGTTGAAGTCGTCGGTGCGTGCAACGAAGTCAGACTCGCAGTTCACTTCCACGAGCACCCCGATCTTGCCACCCATGTGGATGTAGCTGCCGATCACGCCCTGTGACGTCGTCCGGCCGGCGCGCTTCGCAGCCGAGGCGAGACCACGCTTGCGGAGCAGTGTGATGGCCTGCTCCATCTCTCCGTTCGCTTCTGTGAGCGCCGCCTTGCACTCCATCATTCCCGCGCCGGTCTTGTCGCGGAGCTGCTTCACCAACGCCGCCGTAATCTCTGCCATCGCTCGACTCACGTTCTCAGGATTTTAGGTTTGTACGCAAAAAGCGCCGGCGTGTGGCCGGCGCGTCAACTGGGAAGACCCGGACCGCTATGCGCCGGCCGTTGTGGGGGTTGCTTCGCGCCGCTGCGGCCGCACCGCTCGCGTCAGCCGGGCTGCGGCGTCGGCGGCAGCGGCCTCTTCGGCCTTGGCTGCGTCTTCTTCGGCAATGCGCGATTCGCGCATGCCGCGGCCGGCCGACACTGCATCGGCGATCTTCGACGCGAACAGCCGAATGGCGCGCAGCGCATCGTCGTTGCCCGGCACGACGTAATCGACTTCGTCGGGATCGCAGTTGGTATCAACGATGCCGATGACGGGGATCTTCAGCTTGCGCGCTTCGTCCACCGCAATCTTTTCCTTGCGCGTGTCCACGACGAAGACCGCGTCAGGTAATCGCGACATCTGGCGGATGCCTTCGAGGTTCTTGAGAAGCTTGCGCTTCTCTTTTTCGTTACGCGCGATCTCCTTCTTGGAGAGCGTGTCGTAGCGGCCGTCGGTGACCATCGCTTCCAGGTCGCGGAGGCGTCCCAGGCTGCGCTGAATCGTGGTGAAGTTGGTGAGAAGTCCGCCAAGCCAGCGCTGGTTGATGAAGTACATCCCGCAGCGTTGCGCTTCTTCCGAGATGACGTCCTGCGCCTGGCGTTTCGTGCCGACGAAGAGCAGCGTGCGCCCATCGGCAGCAAGGTTGGTGACGAACTCTTCGGCCTCGCGGAACTTCCTGACCGTCTTGTTCAGATTGATGATGTAAATGCCGTTCCGCTCACCAAAGATGAATTCCTTCATCTTCGGATTCCACCGCTTCGTCTGATGGCCGAAATGAACTCCGGCCTCCAGCAGATCTTTCATCGCAATCCCGGACAACAGATTCCTCCCTTTAACGTTTGCTGAACTGGAACCGTTTGCGGGCGCCAGCCATGCCGTACTTCTTGCGTTCCTTGACCCGTGAATCGGAGGTCAACAGACCATCCTTCTTCAACTGCCTGCGGAGCTCGGCGTTGAACCCGACGAGCGCTCGCGAGATGCCGAGCCGCATGGCGCCAGCCTGCCCGTTCACGCCGCCGCCATCCACCGTGGCCAGGATGTCGAACTTGTCACCGGTCTCGGTCAGCAGCAGCGGGCGACGAACCTGCGTGCGCAACTGATCGGTCGTGAAGTATTTATCGAACTCACGATGGTTGACGGTGATGGTCCCGCTGCCGGGACGAAGGAAGACGCGCGCGGTGGAAGTCTTGCGGCGGCCGGTTGCGTAATATTCGATGCTTGCCAAGCTAGGCGACCTCGATTTTCTGTGGCTGCTGAGCGGCGTGCGGATGATCCGCGCCCGCATACACCTTCAACTTGCGATACATCGCATCGCCCATCTTCGTCTTTGGGAGCATGCCGCGCACGGCTTCCTCTACCAGACGCACGGGCTGCCGCTTCCGCACATCGACGGCACGCTCTTCGCGCAAGCCACCTTCATAGCCGCTGTGCCGGCGGTAGACCTTCTGTTCTTCCTTGCGGCCGGTCAACTTCACCGATCCCGCGTTGACAATGACGACGTGATCGCCCGTGTCGATAAATGGGGTATAGGTCGCCTTGTGCTTGCCCTGCAACAGACGAACAGTCACCGTGGCCACGCGCCCGAGCACCTTGCCGCGCGCGTCAATGACGTGCCACTTTGTATCTGCGCGCTTGGCGCTTGCCACGAACGTACGCATGAATAAGGGATTCCTTCACCGAACCCATCCACATCGGGATGGGGTTTCAAGCCCCGCCGGCGCTGGCCGCCATGCCCTGAATACGGCGTGCTGTATACGGACAGACGAAGGCCTACGACCGTAAACCCCAATAATACGGACAGTTGTCGGTAGTGTCAAGCGGACTACTACCGCGGTATGTCGCGGCCGTTCATCCGCCTCGCCCGGATCACGGAGAGACGGGCTTTCCTGCGGCTTTCAATAGCGCATTGAGATGATCGCGTGTCGCGGCTGAGCCGGGCTGCAAGCGAAGGCTCGTGCGATCGTGAAGGATAGCCTCCTCGAGCCGGCCTTGCAGGCCGAGCGCGACGGCGAGGTTCCGATGCGCCTCCGCGTTCCGCGGGTTGATCTCGATCACCCGACCCAGGTGCGCAATCGCTTCATCGATCTGCCCGCGCGGACCGAGCAGCACAGCGAGGTTGAAGTGCGCATCGGCGTTGTCCGCGTTCAATTGTACGGCGCGCCGGAATTCTGTGATCGCGTCATCGGTGCGCCCGGAGGCCTGCAGCAAATTGGCGTAATTGAATCGGACGCGATCGTCGTTGGGCGCAAGCTGAATCGCTCTGCGGAGGTGTGCCGCCGCCTCGCCGACATTCCCCTGGGACAGGAGCACGCTGCCAAGATTGCTATGTGCCTCGGCGTCCGCAGGGGCGATCTGCAGCGCGCGACGGAGCTCGTCGATCGCCGCCGCGGTGCGCCCGGCCTGCACATACTTTGTCGCCAGGTAGTTGCGTGCCTGCGCAGCGTCCGGACGGGTTCGCACCTGCGCTTCCGCCGAAGCGATGTCGGCACGAAGGGCGCGCTCCACATGATCGGCCTCGAGTCGAGGTGCGTCATCGGCGCGGCGAGGAATCACTTCAATCCATAGCGCCGCCATCTCGTCGGTCGATTTCGGCCCCCACCTGACTCGCGTCGGCGGCCGCGCCGGGTTGTGAGTGTTGCGATCGGAGTTGTCGTAGGTGAAACGCATCTGCAGCGTCGTGCCTCCCCGCAGCGTCAGCGGCGTCACGTAGCGGTATTGATCCTGCCAGCGAATATCCCACTCCGGAATCGACAACAGCGTCTGTCGTGATCCATCAGGCAGGACGGCGGTCCCCGTCATCTGCTTCGCCAGATAGTGGGCGTGCGGGTAGACGCTGACGACATCGACATCTGCCGGCAGCACGTAAGTATCTTCGACCACGTACGCGGGCTCGCCGGCGGGGATGTCGATCACTTTCGATTCGAGCTTGATGACGACGGGCGTCCGGGTCGGCGGTGTGGAAGTGAAGTAGAGGCCGATGCTCGGTCGAACCGTCTCAGGGACGGCGCCCCCAATCATGTGCAGTTGCACTGCGAGATCGCTGCCTTCATCCAATGTCCATGCCGTGTCAGCGGACTCCATCACCGGCACGCGGCCGGGCGACCAGCCATAGACGTTCACGACCTGATCCTCGGGCATCGCGGCGAAGCCCGGGCCCGGCTCGGCACGATCGAGCCGTCGCGCGAGCCTCGATGGATCGACGGCAATGTTGGCGTGGTGAATCACCTTCAAATTGTCCGCACGGAACTCGATCGCACGCACGTAGCGTGTCGGTGATGCGGGGACAGGAAACACAAAGTTGCGAAACACGTCGCCGCTGCGCGCGGGGATCGTGAACGACTCGGGCATGGTCACGACCAGGTCGGGCGTGCCGAGCTGCCATCCATCAGGCCACGCCAGGGCGGCCTTCTTCGTCGTCTCGCCTTCGGGTGCCCCCTGATCAGCCCACTGCTGAATGAGCGCGATCTGCGCGTCGCTCAGCCGGCGCTCATTCGCGAAGCGATGCGGTCCAGATTCGGGCAGCCACGGTGGCATTGCCCGCGTGGCGGTCGCTTCGGCGATTTCCTTCGCGTGCGACTTGACCGTCTTGTAGTCGAGGACGCTGAACGGAGCTCCCGCCACGCACAACGGATCGTTGGGATCGCCGGAGATTGGGCGATGACACGACGCGCAGTGCTGATCGAGGATCGGCGCGATGTTCGCGTGATAGGTCACGCTCGGAGCCGTCTGACGACAGGCTCCGAGCACCAGCGCGGCGACGACGATCGCCGCGCTAGAAATCCACCTGGATGCCGATGTCGACGAATCGCGACTGCATGATCGTCTGCGGCGCCTGCCATGCCGGCCCGTAGTTGTTGGTATAGGTCTGAACGGCATTCGAGTTGAATAAATTGTAGACGGACACCGTTGGGCGGACGACGGTGCCTCCAGTGCGGATCGCCCGGGTGAAACGGATGTCGGTCTGAAAGATACGGTCGCCATAGATTCGTCCGAGTGAGACGATATCGACCGTCGGCGCGGCGCTCGTGAATGGACGGCCGAGTGACGCTGTGCAGAGGGGTGTGCCGCTCACCACACTGTTCACTGGACACGCGGCGCGGATCTCCGGACCGGAGAGGCTCTGGTAGGTGGCCGAGAAATTCACCGCCCACGGCAACCGGTACGCGAACTGTCCTTTGATCTGCGGATTCCAATTGGGGTGTGTGTCACAGAATGCGTCGTCGCGAGGATCGTTGCGGCCGAGCGGCAGGACCGACGGAGCGCTCAGGCTGAGATCGTCTTTCAGATTGCAGGTGTTGATGCGTTCGCGGCCCCAGCTCATGCCTCCGGAAATGAACGTGGTGCCGAGCCGCGCCTGGACCTCGAAGTCGTAGCCGTCGTAGATGTCGTCGATGCCGCCAACCTTGCTCGAATTGAAGATCAGGTTGTTCGGCACGATGTTCCGGTTGACATCGAAGTAGCCGCACTGCTGTGAGCCGCTGCCTGGCAAGCGCGAGTCGCTCGGAAGGGCGATGCAGTAGGGCGTGAAGTCGGCGTTGGTCACCGCCAGGTTGCGCGTCGCGAACAGGTTGCCGTACCAGCGCCGCGTATACCCGACGTACCCCGAGACGCGCGGCATCAGCTCACGCTGAATGCTGATCTGGCCCTCCCAGTTATTCGGACGCTTGTGCCAGCCCTCGACGACATCGGGATCGTAGTTGGTGGTGCGTGCCGTAAGCTGGCCGAACGCGGGGTTGGCGATCGCACCGCACTGGACCGCTCCGGGCCGTTTGGTGTTGGCTGCCGGATTGAGCAGATCGCAGTCGACGAACGGATTGTACGTGCCCGTATAGGTCACCCCTGCAGGCGCCGCCCATGATCGGCTGACCGTATTGACGCTCGATTGAACGGGGTTCACCGGCCGGGCGATGTCATACGACGCGCCGACGACGTATCGGCCGACGCTGGCTTTGAGCGCGGTCTTGCCGTTGCCGAAGAGGTCGTAAGAGATGCCGACGCGCGGATCGACATCCTTCCAGTTGGGCACGTTCTTGATCGCATCGAAGTGATGCGCGGGTGTGAACGGTCCGGCCGGAATGTCCTGCGCATCGACCTGGGCATTCAGGAAGTCCAGTCGCACACCGTAGTTCATCGTCAGGCGGCGAATCGTCCACTGGTCCTGCGCGTAGAGACCCATGTTGTATTTCAACGTTTCGTGGAACTGAATCGGCGTCGCGTACTGGGTGATCTGGAACGGCTGCAGGCTGCGCAGCTGCAGGCTCACCGAGTTGTTCACTTCCTGCGTGGTATACCGCCACGAGTGCATCAGCGTGAAACCGGCTTTGATGTTGTGTGTGCCCGTCACGTATGACGCCGATGCGCGGTAGTTCGATTGATCGCTGCGGTTGTATCCGTAGGTCGTGGACGATCCCCATGTCGTCGGCATGCCAGCCGGCTGCAGCGGGTCGGTCATCGAGAACTGAGTATTGGAGACGCCGGCGCGCCGGTAGCCATGAAAGTCTTGCGGTGTGATCGTGCCGCCCGCTTCAAGAAGCAGCTTGTTCGTGACCGGCGAGCTCCAGCTTCCCTGCACGATGTACTGCGGGATGTTCTTGTACTCAGGGCAGGCGCTGATCGCGGTCAGGTAGGTCGGGACGAAGCAGTTGCCGAAGAACGTGTACTGCCAGTCCGTGTAGACGTTGACCTTGTTGCGCTGACTGACCTGCGTCGTGAAACGCGCCACGGCGCTCTGGTGCCACACTGGGAACAGGTTCTGCTCGGTGCTCGGGACGTAGAACAGTTCAGTGAAGTCCAGGTCTCTGAAGGATTGCGCCACCGTGTTGTAGGTGCCCCAGTGTCGGTAGGAGCCGTAGACCCACAGACGATCTTTGATGAGCGGTCCGCCGAGCGCCGGGTTGACATCCCAGATTCGGTTGATGCGGTTGCCCGTCGTCAATCCGCGTGACTTCAAGTCGTCATCGAGGTTGTTCGATTGCCAGCCTTCGCCGGCGTAGCGCGACGAGAATGATCCGCGGTAGGTGTTCGAGCCTTCCTTGGGAATGAAATTCGAGTAGACGGTGGCGCGCTCGAACTCGGCATTATGCGAATCGGTCTGGAACGTGATCTCCTGGGCGAGCGCGTTATTGAGATAGTTACCGTACTGGAGGCCGCCCGTGCCGCTGCCGTTGATGATGGGCATGCCTTCGACCATCACCAGGCTGTCGCTGGGGCGGCTGCCGTGCACCACGAGATTCATCCCGGTCTCCGGAATGGAGCCGCCGACATTCTGGCGGACACCGGTGACGAGCACCGCTGGAGTGAGCGCGGCGAAGCTCACAAAATTGCGGTCCGTCGGCAGCACATCCATCACCTCGCGCGAGGTGGTGGATTTACGGATGACATTCTGTGTATCGACGACCGGGCTCTCGCCGGTGACCGTCACGGTCTCCTGCAGCGACCCGACCGGAAGATCGGCATTCACGTTGGCGGTAAACGCCGTCGTCAATTCGATGCCGTCGCGACGCAGGGAATTGAAGCCCTCGAGCGTGAAGGTCACGCTGTATATCCCTGGTCGTAAGTCGATGATCTTGTACTGCCCCTGACTATCCGTCACCGCGGTGCGCACCCGCTCGATGAGCGCCGGGCTGCTGGCTTCGACGGTGACGCCCGGCAGTACCGCGCCGGTCGTATCGCGCACGACACCAGCAATGGCCGTCTGGCCCTGCGCCAAGGCCGGACTCGCCGAGAGGATGACAAGACAACAGGCAAGAAGGGACAGTCCTGATCTGACGACGGACATGGAGCCTCCGTGAGGAAGGGAGTGCCGAAGCAACTCGGGGTGGCAGGTGTATACCACAGTTCCCGCATCACGAATCCCGCCACGTCTGATGTTTCCCGGTTCCGCACGAAGACCGTTCATCCGCCCGCTGATCCAGCGCGACCTTGGTATCGCCTCCACGGAAAATGCCGATACCAAGGGTGTTAGACGCAGCGCAGGAACACCGTGCTGACAGAAGTGTGAGTCGTGCACGGGTTTGTTATCTCCGCCTCTGACATGACCGTCGAACCACCAGCACCACGTCACCGATTGCGGCGGAAATCGGCGAATCGGTTGGCTGAGCTGATGGCACAGCGGTTGCGATTTTGACCTTGGCCCTCCCCGGTCTCCGGACTTCGGTCTCCGGACGTTGGTGAAGGGCTGTGCACTGGACAGCAGGAAGCAGACCGACGGCGAAGACCAAAGTATGTTTCGAAGAACCAAGGCTGTCGTAGGGCTCGACATCGGATCGAGCGCAGTCAAAGCGGTCGAACTGAAGCCATCAGGGAAGGGGTTCCGTGTGGCCGCGTTCGGCAGCGAGCCCGTGCCTCCGGATTCGATCGTTGACGGCGCCATCATCGATGCCGGCGCTGTGGCTGATGCGATCCGCCGTGTCTTCGAGCACAACAAATCGTTCAAGGCGAAGGACGTCTGCGCCTCGCTCTCCGGGAACGCCGTGATCGTCAAGAAGATCACGCTGCCGGTAATGACCGAGTCGGAGCTGGACGAGTCGATTTTCTGGGAGGCCGAGCAGTACATCCCGTTCGACATCCAGGACGTTAACCTCGATTATCAGATTCTCGATCCCGGCACCGGCCCCGATTCGCGCGGCAGCATGGAAGTGCTGCTGGTTGCCGCGAAGAAAGAAAAGATCGGCGACTACACCGGCGTCATCGCGCAGGCCGGCCGCAGCGCGGTGATTGTCGACGTGGACGCGTTCGCGCTGCAGAACGCCTTCGACGTCAACTATGGTCTGGATGGCGGCCAGGTCGTGGTGCTGCTCAATGCCGGCGCCAGCGCCATCAACATCAACATCCTGCAGGGCGACCAGTCGGTGTTTACCCGCGACATCTCGATGGGGGGTAACGCCTACACGGAAGCCGTGCAGAAAGAGTTGGATCTACCCTTCGAATCCGCCGAACAACTCAAGAAGGGCATTCCGGTGGACGGCGCGTCGTTTGAAGAGGCGCAGCCCGTGCTTCGCGCGGTTACCGAGAACGTGCTCCTCGAGATTCAGAAGACCTTCGACTTCTTCAAAGCGACGGCGGCCTCCGAACAGATCGACCGGATCATGCTGAGCGGCGGCGCATCGCGCGTCGATGGCTTCCGCGAGATGCTCCAGGAGCGCTTCAATGCGCCGGTCGAGGAGTTCGATCCGTTCCGTGCGATTGCATGGGACACCAACAAGCTGGGTGCAGAAGCGGTTGAACACGCCTCGATGGCGGCGGTCGCCGTGGGTCTCGCGCTGAGAAAGGTGGGCGACCGATGATTCGCATCAACCTCCTCGGCGTCGAGCGCAAGCAGGTTCGCAGCAAGGGCCCGAGTTTCGACATTGGCCAGAAGCTGACGGTCGCGTGCAGCCTGGTTCTCGTCGCCGCGGTGCTCGGGATCGGCTACTGGTACTGGTCCCTCAATGAGACCTCGGCCCGCGTTGATCGCGAGATTGTCGCAGCCAATGCCGAAGCCACGCGCCTGCGCGGGCTGCTGACGGAAGTGCAGCAGTTCGAAGCGCGAAGAGGGCAGCTCACGCAGCGTGTGCAGTTGATCGAACAGCTGCGTGGCGGCCAGAGCGTGCCCGTGCAGTTGCTCGACCACATCAGCCGCAGTTTGCCCGACATGTTGTGGCTGACCTCGATGGTGCAGAACGGCCCCGTGCTGACGATTCAGGGCCGGAGTACCACGCTCATCGCGCTGTCGGACTTCGTCGGCAATCTCGGCACGAACCCGCTGCTGATCAAGCCGATTGAGATCGTGAACAGCGAGGTGGACCCCTCGAGTGCGCAGGCGCGCCCCGGCGAGCCCGCGGTCGAGACGATTCGGTTCACGGTGAAGGCGCAGGTCGCCGGTGTTGCACCGATGGGCGGCCGTGGTGCCGCCCCGGCACGGAAGTAGAGGTTGTAGGTCGTGGCAATCAACGTCAGTCTCAGCAAGCTGCCTTGGTACGGCCAGATCGGCGCGTTCGTCGTGCTGTCGGCGGCCGGTGCCGGGGCCTTCTGGAACTTCTACGCACGCGATGCGCAAGCGAGCATCGACCAGCGGCGGGGCCAGCTCGTGAAGCTGCGTCAGGAGATCGATCGTGGCCTGACGATGGCGAAGCGGCTGCCCGAATTTCGCCGCGAAGTCTCCTCGCTCGAATCACAGCTCGAGCGGCTGCGCGCCGTGCTCCCCGAGGAGCAGGACGTCGCTGAGTTGCTGCGCCGTGTTCAGGCCATGGCGACCCAGTCGAACCTCGCGATTCTCGGCTTCACGCCGCACGCGGTGACGAAGAAGCAGTTGCATGCGGAGTGGCCGATCGGTCTGAAGCTCGAAGGCAACTACCACGATCTGGGTTCGTTCCTGGAACGGGTCAGCAAGTTCCCGCGCATCATCAACGTCGGCGACATCAAGATCAACGCGCGGACCAATCAGAACGACGGCTCGACGGTTACCGCCGAGTGCACAGCCACCACGTTCGTGCTACTCGATCAGAAGGAAGCGGCCGCAGCAGCGGCCAAAGCCGCCGCCAAGCCCGGCGCGGCGCCAGCGGCGCCGAAGGCGGAGTGACGTCAACCATGCGAACCCTGTCACTCACGCTCATCGGACTTACGCTCAACGCGTCGCTCGCACACGCGCAGACGGCCCCGCCGGCGACGTCCACTGCACCCGCAGCTCCGGCTGCCGCGACGCCGGCGACGCCCGCGGCTGAAGCGACGGCCGACGACAAAAACAGCGCCGGCGAGCCGCAGGGCTTTACCTACACCCCGGACGGCCGACGCGATCCGTTCGTCAGCCTGCTCCGTCGGGGACTTGATTCGCGCAACACCGGGCCCAAGATGTCGGGCCTCGTTGGACTCGGCACGTCGGAGGTCAGCCTCCGCGGTGTGCTCACGAGCCAAGGCGACTTCGTCGGCATCCTTCAGGGGGTCGACGCGAAGAACTACATCGTGCGGGTGGGCGACAAGCTGTCCGACGGCACGATTCGGTCTATCTCCAAGGATTCGGTGGTGATCCTGCAGCAGGTCAACGATCCACTCTCGCTCGAGAAACAGCGTGAGGTGCGGAAGCTGCTGCGACAGACGGAAGAGGCCAAGTGACCATGTACCGATACTCGATCCTCCTCGGCCTGTGCCTGGCCACGGCGGCCGGAATGATGGCTCCGCTGGGGGCCGCAGGGGCCCGTAGTGATGCGGCGATGCTCAAACGCATCGGATCCCGCATTGACGGCCGCACAGGGGTTATCGCCATCGAGGCGTCCACGCCCGTGCCATACGTGGCGTCGCAGCCGGACGCTCGCACCTTCGTCGTCGAACTCCGCGATGTCGTGACGGCCGGCTTCGAAGATGGCTTCACCGCTGACCCGCGTAACCCAATCGCGGCCGTGCGCGTCGAGAACTCACAGGCGTTCGACGGCGCGACTGTTGCGCGCGTCCGTCTCACGCTCAATCAGCCGATGCGGCCGCGCGTGCGTAGTGCACGCAACGTGATTTACGTCGAGGCCGATCGCGTCGATGCCGCACCGAGCGTGAATTCAGGCGTCATCAACCTTGCCGGACCGGCGACAGCGATCCGCGATGTGCGCGCCGCCAAGCGCGGCAACGCAACGGCGCTCACGCTGCTCGGCACGGCGCGTCTGGTGACCACCAGCATCCAGGAGCCCAAGGACGGCACGCCGCGCCTCGTGCTTGACATGCCGAATGTGACGTCCTCGCTGCCCAGCGTCACCTCGATCAAGCGGGGACCGGTCGATCGCGTGCGCATCGGCGCGAGTCCGCGCTCGCCGCTGCTGACGCAGGTCACTGTGGAACTGACGCGTGCGGCCGCCTATCGCGTGGAATCATCGCCCGATGGCAACGACCTCACACTCGTGTTCGATGAGCCGGTCAATGATCCGATCGCGGCGCTGAAGACGCCGAACGCGCCGGTGCTGCGTCAGGCACCGCCGCCTGGCGTCGAGCCGGCGAGGATCCAGCCCGGTCCGCAGGCGCAAATCGCGGCGCCGGCCGCGCAGGCGCCGGCCGCACAGGCGCCGGCCGCGCAACCGCCGCAGCCAGCCGCGGCCCAGGCGCAGCGCTACACCGGTAATCCGGTGAGCCTCGATTTTCAGGGCGCCGACCTTCGTGCCGTGCTCCGCACGTTCTCCGAAATCAGCGGGTTGAACCTGGTCATCGATCCGACCATCAACGGCACCGTTGACGTGGCGCTTCGTGACGTGCCGTGGGATCAGGCGCTCGATATCATCCTGCGCGCCAACAAGCTTGGCTACGTCGTCGACGGTTCGATCGTTCGCATCGCCCCGCTGACGGTGCTGGCTGCCGAAGAAGAAGAGCGCCGCAAACTGTCCGATGCACAGGCGCTCGCCGGCGAGCTGCAAGTGCTGACGCGGTCGCTGAGCTACGCACGTGCCGCGGATCTGCGCGAGTTGATCACGACGACGATCCTCTCGCAGCGCGGATCGATCCAGTTCGATAACCGGACCAACACCATCATCATCCAGGATCTCGCCGACCGCCTCGAGCGGGCTGGAGCGTTGATTACCACGCTCGATCGTGCCGAGCCGCAGGTCGAGATCGAAGCGCGTATCGTCCAGACGACGCGCGAGTTCGCGCGCCGGCTCGGAGTGCAGTGGGGCTTCAATGGACAGGCAACGCCGGCCCTCGGCAACACGCTGCCCACCGCATTCCCGAATCAGGTGCAGATTGGCGGCCGCACCGGCAACGTGCAGGGGCCGGGCAATGGCGGCGATGCGGTGAGCAACGCGGTCAATCTGGGCGTTGGCGGCGCCAGCAGCGCCGTGGGTCTGGCGCTCGGGTCTATCAACGGCGCCGTGAATCTCGATATCGCGCTGTCGGCCATCGAGCGTCAGGGGCAGGGCCGCATTCTCTCGACGCCGAAGGTCTCGACGCAGAACAACATCGAGGCCGAGATCACCCAGGGCATTCAGATTCCGATTCAGACCGTTGCCAACAACACCGTCACGGTGTCGTTCCGCGATGCCGCGTTGACGCTGCGCGTCACGCCGCAGATTACCGCGGCCAACACCGTGATCATGCGCATCGCGATGGAGAACTCGGCGCCCGATTTCAGCCGCGCGGTCAACGGCATCCCGCCGATCGACACGCAGCGTGCCCTGACGCAAGTGTTGGTGAGCAACGGCGAGACCACCGTCATCGGCGGCATCTACGTGAGCCGCGAGCAGAGCAGCCAGGACCGCACGCCGGCCCTGCATCGCCTGCCGTTGCTTGGATGGCTGTTCAAGCGCGACGAGTTCACGGATGAGAGCCGCGAGCTGCTCATCTTCATTACGCCAAAGGTCATGAGGCTGTAGGGGAGACGTGACTGTGACTGCGAAACTTCAGAAATTCGTCGCCGGCCTCGGCGTCGTGGCGACGTCGGCGGCAATGGCCGGCTGCGGCGGTGAGTTCGTGCGCGACGGCCAGTCGCCGGTGCGGTTGGTCATCAGCCAACTCGAATCCGCGGGTCAGAACACCTTGCTGTCCGACGTGGTTCAGATGGCCACCACACCGGCACCGTGCAGCACGACGTCACCGTGCGCGTCGGTCTTCAATGACATGGCCACCGTGGAGCTGGCGCTCCTGCTGCGCGATCCGGGCAATCCGGCGGCGCCGTCGACACCGAGTCCTCTGAACCAGGTGACCATCAACCGCTATCGCGTGAAGTTCCGTCGCGCTGACGGAAACAACGTGCCTGGCGTCGATGTGCCCTATGACTTCGATTCGGCATTGACGATGACCGTGCCGACCAGCGGCACGGTGGAGGCCGCATTCCAAGTCGTCCGCCATTCGGCGAAGGAAGAAGCGCCGCTGAGGTCCTTGCGTTTCAGCGGCGACGTCATCTCCACGATTGCCGAGGTGACGTTCTATGGCCGGGATCAGGCAGGCAATGAAATCAGCGTCACGGGTTACATGGGTGTCGATTTTGGCGACTTCGCCGACGACAACGACTAAGGGATGATCATGGAACGCAGCACACTCTTCGCAACCCTTCGTCGCGGTGCGGCGATCATGTCGGTGGCCGTCTTCGCCTCCGCATGCGCAGTGGACAACCAGGAGGCGCCAGCACTGGCCGGACCGTCAGGGTTCGCCCAGTCGCTGATCGTCACAGCAGCGCCGCAAGTCCTGTCTCGCGACGGCAGCTCGATGTCCACCATCTCGGTCACGGCGCGCAATGCCGACGGTTCGCCGATGGCGGGACGCCGCTTGCTCTTCTCTGCATCCGCCGGAACGCTCGTCACGAGTGAAGTGCTCACTGCGAACGACGGCCGGGCGTCGGTCGTCTATATCGCGCCGTCGCAGAACGAGCCGGTGACTGCCGTGGAGATCTCGGTGACTCCTATCGAAGCCGGTGATCGCGCCAACACCCATGGCACCGTGGTCCTGCTCGAACTGCGTGGACCCAACGTCCCGGTTGCGAACTTCACCTTCGAGCCAAGCGATGCGTCGGTGCTGGATCTGATCTCGTTCGACGCCAGCAGCTCGAGGCTGGCCAACGCCCCATGTCTCGCCGGCTGCAGCTATTCGTGGGACTTCGGCGATGGGTCGTCCGGGACCGGCCTCGGTGTCTCGCATGCGTTCTCGTCGGCCGGTGTGTTCAACGTGACGCTGACGGTCACGTCGCTGGTGGGCGGCACGACAGCTAGCGTGACCAAACCTGTGCGGATTGCCGTCCCGCCGGCACCGACAGCTTCGCTGACGATCAACCCGAACAGTCCGGTTGCGGGACAGACGATCGTGTTCTCGTCGGCTTCCGTGCTCGCACCGGGCGTCTCGATCGTCCGGTATGTGTGGAACGTCGACAACGGTGCGCCGGCGGTCGATACTGGCTCGACGCCGTCGTACACGCTTACGGGTGGGTATGCGGCGGCGACCTCGCACCAGGTGACGCTCACGGTCACGGACAACTACGGGCGGACCAGCCAGTCCACGCCGAGCACCATCGCGATACCATAGCGTTCGTGGGCAACCCGCGCATTGAAGAACTTCGACGCCGGATCCAAAAGGATCCGGCGTCGATTGCGTTTGCGCAGCTCGCCGAAGAGCATCGGCGTGCGGGCCAGTTCGAGGACGCCGTTCGCGTCTGTCGGGATGGTCTCGCGCAACACCCTGCTTATCTCTCCGCTCGAATCACGCTTGGCCGTGCGTTGCTCGAAATGGGGCGGTATGACGAAGCGGTCGACGAATTCGATTACGTCCTCAAGGCCGCTCCCGACAACCTCAGCGCAATTCGCGAGCTGGCCGATATCGAACAGCGTGGTCGCGCACGGGCGCCCCAGGTTGAAACCAAGAGGGCCGTTGCGCCCGAGCTTCCGCCCACGCTGGTCGATCCGGTGATCGCCGAGCTCGAGGCGTGGCTGGCTGTCCTTGCCGACGACCGTGACACTCGGGTTACCCGGATCTGACGTCCTCGCGGCCCGGCATGCTCGCGTCCGCGCTGCGCTCGAGGCCAAAGGGCTTGAGGCGCTGATCGTCACGACACCGGCCAACATCCGGTATCTCGCTAATCACATCGGTACCGCCGGCACGCTGCTCGTCACGGCCACCGACATTCAACTCCTGGTGGACTTCCGCTACAAGGAGGCCGTTCGATCGCGACAGGGCTCACCGGCGGCCTGTCCTGGCCTTCGCATCTGTGATGTGCCCGAGAGTTACGACGAAGCTCTGGTCTCGGCGGCAATGGCATCGCCGGCCAGGATCATCGGGATCGAGGCCGGGCATCTGACCGTCGCGCGCCAGGAGTGGCTGACGCGAACCTGGCAGTCCAAATCGGCCGGCATCACATTGCGATCGACCGAGCGGCTCATTGAACGGTTCAGAGCCGTCAAGGATGCGGCAGAAGTGCGTGTGCTGCGCGAAGCGGCGCAACGACTGACGGCTGTCGCCGCGACGGCGCTCGAATCAATCCGCATTGGGATCACCGAACGAGAGGTTGCCGCTGTGATCGAGACGGCTCTCAGCGGCGCCGGTTACGAGCGGCCGGCATTCGACACAATTGTTGCGTCTGGGCCGAATTCCGCGCTGCCGCACTATCGGGCTGGCGACCGGGCCTTGCACACTGGTGACCTGGTGGTGCTGGACTTTGGCGGGGTATTGGACGGATACTGCTCCGACCTCACTCGAACCGTGTCTGTCGGGAATCCGTCACCCGAGTCCCGCAGACTCCATGCCGCGGTTCGTGAAGCGCAAGCGGCGGCGATCGATGCCGTCAAACCCGGGGCAACGACGACCGATGTGGACGGCGCCGCGCGACGGGTGCTCGTCGGGCATGGATTGGGAGAGGCGTTCGGGCACGGCACGGGTCACGGCCTCGGGCTTGACGTCCACGAGGAGCCTCGCGTCTCGAAGCCGCGGTCTGAAACTCCGCCCGAGCGGCTCGAACCGGGGATGGTCTTCACCATCGAGCCAGGCGCATATGTTCCCGGGTTCGGCGGCGTCCGGATCGAGGACGATGTCCTGGTGACCGAGACTGGATGTGAAGTCCTGACATCTGTACCCCGCGACTTGCGGGCGTGCGGATAGGACGCGAATGGATCTAGACGAGATCAAGCAGGTCCTGGAGATGATGCGCGAGCACGACCTGGCCGAGTTCGAGCTCGAAAGGGACGGCGTCAAGCTGCGGCTGCGCAAGAACATCGGCCAGCAGTGGAATGGCGCGCCGCCACTGCCGCAGCTCACTTTCGTGCCGCCGGCGATGGCTGCGCCCGGCGTAAGCACCGACGGCACCGCGCCAGCCCCGGTTCTCGCCCCGGCCAACGAGGACATCGACCTCGCCATCGTGAAGTCACCGATCGTCGGCACGTTCTATCGCCAATCGGAGCCCGGAGCCAAGCCCTTCGCGGAAGTCGGACAGATCGTCAAGAAGGGGCACGTCCTCTGCATCATCGAAGCGATGAAGCTGATGAACGAGATCAACTCCGAATGCGACGGCGAGGTTGTCAAGGTCTACGTGGAGAACGGCCAGGCCGTCCACTACGGCGAGCGGCTCTTCGCCATCAAACCACATGTTTAAAAAGATTCTGATTGCCAATCGCGGTGAGATCGCGCTGCGCATCATTCACGCGTGCCGCGAGTTGAGCATCAAGACCGTCGCCGTCTATTCCGAGGCCGACGAGAACTCGCTGCACGTCCGGTTCGCCGACGAAGACGTCTGTATCGGGCCACCGCGGAGTGCCGACAGCTATTTGAACGTGCCAGCCATCATCAGCGCGGCGGAGATTACCGGCGCCGACGCGATTCATCCCGGCTACGGATTCCTGTCCGAAAGCGCCTACCTTGCTGAGGTCTGCGAGGCCTGCCATATCCGCTTCATCGGCCCCGATCCGAGCGTGATCAAGCTGCTCGGCGACAAGGCGCGTGCGAAAAAAGCGATGCGGAAGGCGGGTGTGCCAATGCTCCCGGGCAGCGATGGGCCAGTCACCGGCGAAGAGCAGGCGCTCAAGGTTGCGAAGGACATCGGGTACCCGATCATCATCAAGGCCGTGGCCGGCGGTGGCGGGCGGGGCATGCGAGTCGTGCAGAACCCCGGGGAGCTGCCCAACGCGCTGCGCACCGCCCAGCGCGAGGCCGAGGCGGCATTTGGCAACGGCGATGTCTACGTCGAAAAGTACCTCCAGAATCCCCGCCACATCGAATTCCAGATCATCGGCGACCATCACGGCAACGTCGTTCATCTCGGGGAGCGTGAATGCTCGATCCAGCGGCGTCATCAGAAGCTGCTCGAGGAGTCACCATCGCCGGCGCTCAGCGACAAGATCCGCAAGAAGATGGGCAGCATCGTCGTCGACGCGGCGAAGGCTGTGCAGTACACCAATGCGGGCACCTTCGAATTCCTGATGGACGCCGAGGGACGCTTCTTTTACATGGAGACGAACACGCGGCTCCAGGTCGAGCATCCCGTCACCGAGATGGTCACCGGTATCGATATCGTCAAGGAGCAGATCCGGATCGCGGCGGGGGAGCGGCTGTCGTTCAAGCAGAGCGAAGTGACGTTCACCGGCCACTCGATCGAGTGCCGCGTGAATGCCGAGGACCCGGAAACGTTTGCGCCCTCGCCGGGGACGATTCACACCTTCAGCGTCCCGGGCGGGCCCGGCGTACGCATCGACACATTCGCGCATACCGACTGTACGGTGCCGCCGTATTACGACTCAATGATCGCGAAGATCATCGTCCACGGGCGCGATCGTCAGGAAGCGATCGCGCGAATGCGACGTGTGCTCGAGATGACGGTCATCGAAGGCATCAGGACCTCCGTTCCGCTCCATTTGAAGATCCTCAACGAGGCGGATTTCCAGGCCGGCCGGCTCAGCACGGGCTTCATGGATCGTTTCATGCCCAAGCAGAAGAAGCCGACAACCCTGGCGGAGAGCGCGTAAATCCCCACGACGCTGTCTCCGCTGCACGCCATCGTCGATGTGGACGTGGCAACGCACGCCGGGTGGGCGCCGCTCGATCTCGCCCGCGCCTATCTCGACGGTGGCGCGCGGCTTCTGCAGCTTCGCGCGAAGCATCTCGCGTCAGGCCCGTTCCTGACTCTCTGCGATGGAATTGTTCAGGCCGCTGCGCGGTACAGAGCGTCGATCATTGTGAATGACCGGGCCGATCTAGCCGTGTTGGCGAAAGCGGACGGGGTTCACGTCGGCCAGGAAGATCTCGCGCCAGCGGCGGCCCGTCGGCTGCTCGGGCCTGCGGCTATCGTTGGATTCTCGACACACACGCACGCGCAAATCGAGGCCGCCATCCGAGAGCCGATCTCGTATCTCGCGGTCGGGCCGGTGTTCGGTACGATCACGAAGGATACCGGTTACTCGGCGGTGGGCCTTGATCTGGTTTCAACGGCTGCCAGGCTGGCGGCATCGATCCCCGTTGTCGCGATTGGCGGCATCACGCTCGAGACAGCATCGTCTGTTCTGGACGCCGGGGCGACATCGGTGGCGGTCATCGGAGATCTGTTGTCACACGGTAATCCACGGACACGCGTGGCAGCGTATCTGCAGCGACTCGAACATCGCTTATAGTCCCGTAGAGCCTGTCCTTGGGCCGGCTGATGAAAGGAATCCTGTGGCGAGTTCACTGTTTCGGACAAAGTCTATCGACCGTCTTCTCGCTGAGGCTGACGCGACCGGCGAGCGCACACTCAAGCGGACGCTCGGCGGCTGGTCGCTGGTGGCACTGGGCATCGGCGGGATCATCGGCGCGGGAATTTTCGTTCGCACCGCGGCGGCGATCGCGGAGCGCGCCGGGCCGTCGGTCACCCTGGCGTTCGTCGTCGCGGCGGTCGGCTGTTTGTTCGCAGGCCTCTGCTACGCCGAGTTCGCCTCGATGATTCCGATCGCTGGAAGCGCCTACACCTACTCGTACGCGACGATGGGCGAGTTCGTGGCGTGGATCATCGGCTGGGACCTTGTTCTCGAGTACGCGGTCGGGGCGGCGACGGTGGCCATAGCATGGAGCGAGTATTTCAACAGGGTGCTCGAGTTCGTCGGTTTCAGCATCCCGTATCAATGG
>DAINQP010000032.1:0-33231 GCA_036742665.1 Vicinamibacterales bacterium
GCTCTGCGGACACGGACGCCTCACCTTTACCGGACACCGGTTGAAGACAGCCGACGAACGTCACTCGATCGGCGATGTTGGGCGCAGCTGGTTGCTCGGTGCCCGGCGTCGGATTGCCAGTCACCGGCTTGCCGCCGATCTGTGCGGAGACGATCACTGTCAACGCGACGAACGCTGCAATGCCTGCCAACGCCACGCGGAACATCACGCGCCGCCGCCCGGCACCGCATTCCGCCCGAGCCTGAGCACGCTACTTGGATCCGTGTTCGAGTCGATGAGCAGGCCAAAGAAGGGCGCCATCATCTCTTCCCATGTCATCCGGCCTAGATATACGGTGCGCTCCGGATTCGGATTGTGCCGATTGGCGCGTGAGTTGTCGTAGTACGCGTCCACGTACATCTTGGTACCCTTCGGGACGCGGAGCGGCCTTTTCGGCTGATAGAGCAACTGCCAGTTGAAGTCGTACTTCGGCACGCTCAACGGGATCTGTTCACGACCGTCCGGATAGATCAAACGATAGGTCATCGACTTGCCGCGCACGTGCATGTGGGGCATGAACTCGACGAGTTCAACGTCGGCGGTGAACTCGATCTCGAACTCCGGACTCTTGTAGTTCGCCTCGTTCGGCGGGATCGCGAAGTCCGCCCCACCGCCGGCGATGCCGTACGACATCCAGCGCTTCTCGGGCACTTTGTCCGCGACGGTGAATCCAATGAGCGGGCGATCGACGACTTCCTTGCCGTTCGGTGTGTAGTGGACCTGGAACGAGATATCGCTGCCGGCGGGAACCAGCTTGCCGGCGCCGAACGGACGATAGTCGTCAGCGGCGCGCCCGGGCACCCAGCAGTTGAAGCCGCCGCCGGAATCTGCAGCCGTCGTTCGGCCGGAGGCGGAACGACCGGGCGCCGGCCCTCCAGCTCTCGGCGGCGGTGGCGTCGTGTTCGTGTTCCGGATCGCCGCGCCTTGATCATCGCGCGGCGACTCCGACCAGTTCGCCACGTAGTACTTCACGTTGGGACGATGCGGCTCGAACGTGAAGCAGATGTGATGCGTCACCGACAGCTCGCTCGGCTTGATTTCGAGCGACGTGATCCATGTGTCTTTAGTGAATCCACTCGGAATGACGAACGTCACCCATTCGACGACGTCGTTCGGCGTGCGGGCGGGCACACGGAACTCAGGTCCGCGGACGACGATGTCGGGTGTGATCTGCCAACCGTCGGCCGGCCAGGTGATCGGAGGCGGCGCGTCCCTTGAATCGCCTTCGGGCGCGCCGTTGTCGGCCCACGTCGCGATCGTCTGGATGTCGCGCGCTGAAAGCGATCGATCGTTGACGAATTCGCCGTGCGCGGGATCGGCAAACCACGGCGGCATCTGCCGGCTCTCAACCTTGCTCTTCATCGCCCGCGCCCACGGCCGCGCGTCGCGGAACGTCATGAGCGACATCGGCGCCATCTGTCCGCGCCGATGACATGACTGACAGTTCTTCTGAAGGACGGGCAGAACGTCTTTATTGAAAGTGACGGGACCGCTCTGGGCGGATGTGTGCGGGTGACTCCCGATCGAAGCAACCGCGAGGACCAGGAACGCCGCGAAACCGTAGCGGAACATAGTCCCTCCTGAAAGCGCTCAAGGATACCCCGATTCAGTCGTCAGGCGCGCGTCTTCGACAGGCACTCCCATCGAAAAGTGATACAGGCTTTGCCAGCCGTGGCCTGAGAGCGACAGCAACTCGTGCACCGCATCGTCATAGAAGCAGCCGATGCCGGTGCCACGCGCGCCGGCTGCCTCGGCCTCGAGGTACAGCACGTGGCCGATCATTCCGCATTCCCAGAAGAGCCGACGATAGAACCACTCGCCACGCTCGCGCAGAGATGACTCGAGACGCGCGATCATGCCGAGGCTGAAGAACCCGTCAGCGGCGATCTCCTGGTCGCACGACAGCCGATTCGCGGTGAAGGTGACATCGGATGGAAACAGGAGGAACAACCCGTCCTCGACCGGCTCCCACAGGAACTCTGGACGCATCGCGGCGCGCCACTCGTCGAGCACCGCCGAATCGCGAAGATACGCGTAGACGCCCGGTGGCATGCCCTCGACGCGATGGACGAAGAGGATCAGGTGCACCTGCGGCGGCCAATCGATGGCGTCCCATGGCGGCGCGGCGGGACGCAGCCGCGCGAGCATCGACAAGAAATAGTTGCGCGCCAGTCCCGATTGCGCATCGAAGGCCACCGCGCTTCGCCGTTTGAGAATCACTTCGCGCGCGCGAACCCACTTCGAGTTGGGCGTTGGATGTTGGACGTGGTTGGGCGTTGGGAGTTGGCCGTTGGGAATTGACAACGCGAGGCCGGGATAGCGAGTGGCCGCAGCCACCTGCTCGATGATCGGCCAGTCAACGTGATCGGAGCTGAGTCGATTTGCGCGTCCGCACCACGTCGCGTGCCGCGCGGCGGCGACGAGCGACGCGGGATCTGCCAATATCCAGGGGCCGACATCACCGCCCGTGACGACGGCGAGACACTCCGCCTCTTCTCGCTCCGCCTCGTCGTAGTCGTCGTCACGATCGACGCCGAGCAGTGTCGAAAGAGATGCGTCGGACCAGCGCGGCAGAACGGTCAGCGTCCAGCCAAGCATCGAGGCCGCTATGCGCATTGCGGCAAGCGCGTGGCCGGTGTCGTGCTGGCAGTAGCGGAACGCGCGCTCGCCGTACTTCCACGCTTCGCGCCACAGGATCGACGTCAGCGCGACGAGAAATCCCTCTCGGCCGGTGGTGAATGCCTCCCATGCGGCCCGATTGATCCGCACGCGATGTTCGAGCGCGTGCTCGCGGGGCGCGTAGTGATACACGTCGCCCTGACGAACGAGATAGGCCTCTGTAGGATGCAGGTTGCCGCTCGACGGATTGACGCGCAGCGCCCACCGCGTCTGACGGTACTGCTTCCAGGCCGAAAGCCCCATTGAGCAGCGCAGGAACTCGGCGATGGAACGGTCGTCGAACGCCGATGGCGGGCCATCCTTCTCGTACAACGAGCCATAGCTCTGCTCGCCCGCGACGATGTCGCGAGAAAGATGGACCACCGGTGCGCCGGGGTATCGGCGAAACGGATCAGGCTGCGTTGCCCAATCCAGATGGCCGAGTGACCGCGCGAACCGGTTGAAGTGGTGTTTGGTGACCTGATGGTAGAGGAGGGCTTTGCCCACCCACCACCTACTTCGACAACGACGTAATCCGCTTGTCGAGCTCGGCTATCGCCTGCGACAACTGCTGCCTTCGTGCTGCATGTGTCGCCACCTCGAGTTGCCTTTGCATCTCGGTCCGCGCTAACCGCAGCGACTCGAGTTGCCTGGCCTGCTCGGGATCGGGACCTTTCGCAGCCTGACGTGCCTTGCGGCGTTCCTGTTCTCGTTCTTCCATGCGCTCGGCGAGGCGGGATTCCGCATCGACGAGGCCTTCTCCGGCATCACCCATATCTTGGAATTATGTAATGCCCGGTGCTCAATGCACAATGCCCAATGCACGATGAAGGTCTTCCATCCCGCGGTACGCGAGTGGTTCAGTAGCTCGTTTCCATCGCCGACTCGACCGCAGCAGCTGGGATGGCCGGCTATCGCCCGCGGCGACTCCACGCTCATCCTCGCACCGACCGGCAGCGGCAAGACACTCGCCGCCTTCCTCTGGTGTCTGAACCGGCTGATGTTCACGCCAGTGCCGGCGAAGGCGTCGCGCTGCCGGGTGCTCTACATCTCGCCACTCAAAGCACTGGCGGTGGACGTCGAGCGCAACCTCCGTGCGCCGCTGGCTGGGATCGCGAACGTGTCCCGGGCGCACGGCGTGGACGTCACGATGCCGGAGATTGCGATTCGCACCGGCGATACCCCGGCACTCGAGCGCGCGAGATTTCTTCGTGAACCGGCCGACATTCTGATCACCACGCCAGAATCGCTGTTCCTCCTGCTCACGTCGAACGCACGCGAGCGGCTGGCCTCAGTGGACACGGTGATCGTCGACGAGATTCACGCGCTCGTAGCCGGTAAGCGCGGCGCGCATCTCGCGCTGTCGATTGAGCGCCTCGAGGAAGTCCGCCGCGCCGCTTCGAGCGATGCCCCACCGCTGCAAAGAATCGGATTGTCGGCCACGCAGCGTCCGCTCGAGGAAGTTGCACGGTTTCTCGGCGGCGCCGAGTCGCGGGCCGTGCGCCGGTCGAAGCCTTCGAAGACGAAGAGCTCGTCACGAAAGGCATTGTTACCTGTCGAGGAAGTGGAATCCGACCTCCATCACGAATTTACTGATCCGCCTTCGCCTCGCGGCTCCAGCGGAGCAGGTGAACGCAGCCCGGCGACGTATCGACCGGTCACCGTCATCGACGCATCGGAGAAGAAGGCACTCGAGCTGCGAATTGAAGTGCCGGTCGAAGACATGGCACGGCTCGCCGCGCCCGTCGATCTGCCGAGTGGTCCGGCAGCACAAGGCCCGGTCCGGCCGTCGATCTGGGCCTCGGTGCACCCGCGACTCCTCGAATTGATCCGATCGCATCGATCAACGCTGCTCTTCGTGAACAGCCGGCGTCTCGCCGAGCGTCTTGCCGGCTCGCTGAATGAATTGGCTGAAGAACCGCTCGTGCGCTCGCACCACGGCTCGCTCGCCCGTGCCACGCGCAGCGAGGTCGAGGATCTGCTCAAGGCGGGACGCATCAAAGCGCTTGTCGCGACCTCGTCGCTCGAGCTCGGCATCGACATGGGCGCGATCGACCTTGTTGTGCAGATCGAAGCGCCGCCATCAGTCGCCAGCGGGCTGCAGCGTATCGGGCGCGCGGGACATCAGGCCGGGGCGGTGAGCGAAGGCATCATCTTTCCAAAGTTCCGCGGCGACCTGGTTGCGTGCGCCGCGGTCGCACGGGCGATGCACGACGGCCGAGTCGAGTCCACGCGCTATCCGCGTAACCCGCTCGACGTGCTCGCGCAGCAGATCGTCGCGATGGTGTCTCTCGACACCTGGTCGGTGGACGAACTGTTCGCCGTAATCAGACGCGCCGCGCCGTTTGCGGACTTGAGCCGCCGCGCGTTCGAGGGCGTCCTCGACATGCTTTCGGGACGCTATCCCTCCGACGAGTTCGCCGAGCTGCGCCCGCGCATCACCTGGGATCGGTTGCAGGGGCGTCTCACCGGTCGCACCGGCGCGAAGCGCGTGGCGATTGCCAACGCCGGAACGATTCCCGATCGCGGGTTGTACGGCGTCTTCCTGGCCGGCGCCGATCGACCGACCCGTGTTGGCGAGCTGGACGAAGAAATGGTCTTCGAGACCGCGGTCGGCGAGACGTTCACGCTGGGCGCGTCCACGTGGCGCGTCGAAGAGATCACGCACGACCGCGTACTCGTCTCGCCGGCACCAGGCGAGCCAGGCAAGATGCCGTTCTGGCATGGCGATCAAGCGGGCCGGCCCGTGGAACTCGGGTTCGCGATTGGCAAGCTGGTTCGTGAGCTTCGCGGTATGCCCGAAGCCAAAGCGGCGGAACGTCTGATCACGCAGCACGACCTCGATGCAACGGCCGCCAGTAACCTGCTGCGCTACCTGGAGGATCAGGCCGCGGCCGGGGCGGTGCCTGACGATCGCACGCTGGTCATCGAGCGCTGTCTCGACGAACTCGGCGACTGGCGCGTCTGCGTGCTGTCACCACTCGGCAGCAAGATTCACGCACCCTGGGCGATGGCGGTCACCGCGCAGATCCGCAGCCGCACCGGCATGGACGTCGAAGTCATGTGGGGCGACGAAGGTTTCGTCGTTCGGTTTCCTGAAGTGGAGAACCCGCCCGATCCGTCGCTGCTTCTGCCCGATCCGGGTGAAGTCGAAGGCCTCGTGCTTCGTCAGCTTGGCTCAACGTCGTTGTTCGCCGCGCGCTTTCGCGAGACCGCCGCGCGAGCGCTCCTCCTTCCCCGACGACGGCCCGGCATGCGGACGCCGTTGTGGCAACAACGCAAGCGCGCCGCCGATCTGCTGGCTGTCGCGTCGCGCTTCGGGTCGTTTCCGGCGCTGCTCGAAACCTATCGCGAGGTGCTGCGCGATCACTTCGATATGCCATCGCTCGTTGACGTCTTGCGTCGGCTTCAGGCGCGCACGCTGCGGTTGACCACGATCGATTCGAAGGCGCCATCGCCGTTTGCAGCATCGCTTCTTTTCAGCTACGTCGCGAACTACATCTACGACGGTGACGCGCCGCTCGCCGAACGGCGCGCCCAGGCGCTGTCAGTCGATCAAGCACAACTGCGCGAACTGTTGGGCGACGCGGAACTTCGCGAGCTGCTCGATCCGGAGGCGCTCGATCTTGTCGAGCGGCAGCTGCAGCATCTCGACCCGGCCTACCGCGTGCGGTCGGCTGACAGCCTGCACGACCTGCTGATTCAGATCGGTGATCTCACGGCCGACGAAATCGAGGCGCGCAGCGCGATGTCGGAGACACATCGCGAGATTGAACGCCTCGAACAAGCGCGTCGCATCGTCGCGCTGCCGATTGCGGGAGAACGTCGTTGCGTGGCGGTCGAAGACGTCGCCCGCTATCGCGATGCCTTGGGCACTCCCCTGCCAATGGGACTGCCCGAGGCATTGCTCGAGCCGGTGCGCGATCCGGCGGGCGACCTCGTGCTGCGATTCGCCCGATCGCACGGGCCGTTCAACGCCAAGATGTTTGCGGACCGGTACGGCCTCGGCGTTGCGGTCGCCGAAGCGATGCTGAGGCGGCTGGCCGAAGCAGGCCGTCTCATCGAAGGCGAGTTCCGTCCGGGGGGCACCGAGCTCGAGTGGGTCGATGGCGATGTTCTTCGCCGCCTGAGGAGCCGGTCGCTGGCGCGGCTTCGGCAGCAGGTCGAACCGGTCGATCCGGAGGCGCTCGGACGACTCCTCGTGTCGTGGCACGGCGTCGCATCGATGCGGCGCGGCGCGGACGCGCTGCTCGATGCGATCGAGCAATTACAAGGCGCACCGCTCACCGCGTCAGTGCTCGAGCACCAGATCCTGCCATCGCGCGTCGCCGACTATCAGCCCGCCATGCTCGACGCGTTGATGGCGGCGGGCGAAGTGGTCTGGGTGGGCGTCGAGTCGGTGGGCGATCGCGACGGAAGAATCGCACTGTATTTGACCGACCACCTCGCACGTCTCGCCCGTCCACAGGCAGTAGCCGAGCGAAAATCCGAACAACCGGAAGGTCGAGCGAGGGATGTGCTCGAGTATCTGCGCGAGCATGGCGCCTCCTTCTTTGCTGCGATCCATCAAGGCACCGGCGAGGGCTTCCCGCAGGAAACCGTGGACGCGCTGTGGGATCTCGTCTGGGAAGGCCTGGTCACCAACGACACGCTGCACGCGCTGCGCGCGCTGATTCGCCCGAGCGACACGCGCTCGTCGCGGCGAGCGCGCGGTCCTTCGTTTCGATCTCGACGACTCGTGCCACCAACGGCCGAGGGACGATGGTCGGCGGTCAATCATGCGGCGGCCACGAAGGCATCAGCGACTGAATGGACGGCGGCCATCGCCCAGCAACTCCTGACACGCCACGGCATCGTCACACGCGAGACGACGGCGAGCGAAGGCATCGCCGGTGGATTCTCCGGCGTGTATCAGGTGCTCAAAGCCATGGAGGACGCCGGCCGTGTGCGTCGCGGCTATTTCGTCGCCGGTCTTGGCGGTGCCCAGTTCGCACTCCCAGCCGCGCTCGATCAACTTCGCTCGCTGCGCGAGCCGCCTGACGAACCTCGTGCGGTGATTCTCGCCGCAACGGATCCGGCGAATCCATACGGCTCCACGATCAAATGGCCGGAGCGCGAAGGCAGCGGCGGCCCGACGCGGACCGCGGGCGCGCTTGTCATTCTGGTGGACGGGTTCCTGGCCGCCTATCTCCGGCGCGGCGAACGCGAACTGCTGCTCTTCGCATCGCAGGACGAACCGCAACGCTCTCGGCTGATTCGCGCGACGGGCCGCGCGCTCGCCGAGCTCTCGGCGCCGCGCGGAATGCTCCTGAGCGAGATCGACGGAGCACCTGCCACGACGAATCGTGCGGCGCCGTTGTTCGTCGAAGCGGGATTCGCGATCACGGCCATGGGCTTGCAGCGCCGGCCCGTGCCCGGACTGCGAGTGCCGGCCGAACCCGAGCCCGAGGCGGCCGATGCCTGAAGGCGACACGATTCACCGCGCTGCCGCAACCTTGCGGCGCGCGATCGGTGGCCAGGCTGTGACCCGATTCGAATCCGTACTTCCGAAACTCACTCGGGTGGACGCCGACACGCCGCTGCGTGGACGCATCGTCGAACGTGTCGAAGCGCGCGGCAAGCATCTGCTGATCTGGTTTTCAGGTGATCTCGTCCTGCGCACGCACATGCGCATGAACGGGTCGTGGCACATCTACCGTCCGGGTGAGCGCTGGCAGCGGCCGCATCGCGACATGCGCATCGTCATCGAGACGGCGGCGATGCACGCCGTCGCGTTCACGGTGCCGGTCGCCGAGTTCGTCACGTCAGCCCAATTGGCCACTCACGATGTGGTCGCCGAGCTCGGACCGGATCCTCTTTCGGACACCTTCCGGGCTGACGACGCGATCGAGCGCATGCAGGGGCACGGCGATACCGCGATCGCCGACGTGCTGCTCGAGCAAACGGTGATCGCCGGGATCGGCAACGTATTCAAGTCCGAGGTGCTCTTCGGCGCCCGCATCAACCCATTCGTGCCAGTCAGTCAGCTCACACGCGAGCAACTCGCCGCCATCGTCGCCGTTGCGGTGCGCTTCATGCGGGTGAATGTCGTGTCCGGCTTCAGCCGGACCGTGGAAATGCGGCGGACTACCGGCCGCGCAGATCCGTCAGCACGATTGTGGGTCTACGGCCGCGGCGGGCAACCCTGTCGCCGCTGCGGCGCGCCGATCTCGCGACAAAAGCAGGGGCCTTACGCGCGGAGCACGTACTGGTGTCCGCGCTGTCAATCGGTTCCAAAGGTTCAAGAGGTTCCCAGCGTTCCGTAGGTTTTGTTCAGACGTGATTTCGCAAGGCCAATTCCCTCGGATGCGGGTCGAGATAGGTCTGGTCAATCAGATAGCCGACGTCGTGCCGCCGGACGTGATGCCGCAGCAGCGTGATCGGGACGACGAGCGGGACGATGCCACGACGATGATCGTCGATGGAGGCGAGTAGCTCGTCGCGGTCGCCAGGCTGTATCAGCCGCTTGAGATGACCGACCGCGTGCATCATCACATCAGAGTGCCGGCCCGGCGTGGCGAGCCGCGCGAGTGTGGCCATGAATACGCGCTGATACGTGGCGGCGAGCTCGCGACGCGAGAATTTGACGACGTCCGCGACGAGACGGCCCAGTTCCGAGTAACCCTGCCGTGAGTGTGACAGCAACTGCAGCTTATGCCGGCTGTGGAACACCACCAGCCCGTGTGTCGTCCACCGACCGGTGAACAACGCGCACAGACGCTGATACGCGAACACGCGTTCGACAAAGTTCTCTCGCAGCCCCGGATCGTTCAGACGACCTTCTTCCTCGATCGGCAGATTCGGGAGTTCGCGGACGAGCGCCTCGGCAAACAACCCGCGGCCGGCCCGTGTGACGTGGTCGCCGTCACGGACGCGGACGCGCTCGAGACCGCAGCTCGGCGAATCCTTTTTCAACACGTACCCGGCCAGGTCTGCCGACCTCAGCTCCCGCGAACGAGCTCCAGCAAACCCCGTCATTCGCGCGGTCCAGTCCTCGCGACTTTTTACGCCGACGAGTCGAACCGCCTGCGCGCCCGACGGTACTCCGTCAGCGCTCGCGATCAGATGGATCGCCTCACGCGGCGTGCCCATCCCGACTTCCACCTCAGGACACACCGGCACCCACTCGACGAAGCGGCCGAAGGTCGAGACGAGAAACGGATCACGCTTGTGGCCACCGTCGTAGCGGACCTCGTCGCCGAGAAGACATCGCGAGATGCCGATGCGTGGTCGATTGCGATCGCGAGGCACACGTCATTGTATGTACGGCGAAGTCGCTTGAACGAATTGATCGGCACCGATAACATGAATCCCGCATGGCAGACCAGTGCTCGTTCGACGTCACCTCCAACGTCGATCTGCAGGAAGTGGACAATGCGCTGAATCAGGCGCGCAAGGAAGTGGCGCAGCGCTATGACTTCAAGGGCGCCAAGGCCTCGATCGACTTCGATCAGAAGGACTCGAAGCTGGTGCTCGTCGCCGACGATGACTTCAAGCTGAATGCGCTGTGGGAGATCGTGCAGACGCGGCTGGTGCGGCGGAACGTGCCGGTGAAAAACCTGACGCGCGGCACGGTGATCCCTGCGGCGAACAGCACCGTGCGCCAGGAGATTTCACTGCAGCAGGGCATCCCGACTGAGAAGGCCAAGGACATCGTCAAGTTCCTGAAGGACGCGAAGCTGAAAAGAGTGCAGGCCTCGATCCAGGGCGATCAGCTGCGCGTCACGTCACCCTCGAAAGACGACCTGCAGGAAGCGATGCGGCAGTTGCGCGAACAGGATTTCGGCGTCGCGCTCCAGTTCGGCAACTACCGCGGTTGACAGATGGTTGAAGGGGCGACGCATGCGTCGCCCTGCCGCGGGTTAGTTGCGCGGTTGATCGCGACGCTCGCGCTGACGGTCGCCCGCCTTCGCCTGACGCTCGGCACGCAGCTTCGTCAACTCCGTACGCTGCGCCTCGGTGAGCAGACCCCACACTGCGGTGTTGAGCCGCGCCGTCTGGATCGCCACCTCAACCTCCGCTTGGGTGAGATCCTGCGTCAACGAGGTGATCTTTGCCTCGTCGGCCGGCACGCTCTCGACGGCGGCGCGCTGCGCTTGGCGTGCGGCAGCGAGTTTCTTGATGGCGGTCTCCATGTCGCCGCGATGCTGCTCGCGAATCTGCTGGAGCTGCGTTCGCTGCGGCTCGGTGAGATTCAGCTGACGTAGCGGAATCCCGAGTCCGACGCCACCGACGCCATCACCTCGGCCACGACCACCCGGCCCACCGCGCGGTCCCTGCGCGAACGCGACGATGCCCGTGGCAAGAAGCCCAACCACCGCAATCCCTGCTGTAAATGAACGAAAACGACCCATGTGTCCTCCTGCCGGACGGCAAATCCGCTGGCTGTTCGATTGGACGGTACGCTCATGGCATTAACACGTTGCAGGAGTGACAGATCGATGACAGTTCCCGAGATTTTTCGCGGCCGCCAAGGGATTGTCGGCGGTTGGGAGTCAACCACCGTTTTGTCACATATCTGCCACGGACCGGCCACGGACCCGTCGTCTAAGAATGCAGAGGAAGCAGATGGGTAAACGTCTCTGGCTGAGCATCGTCGCTATCGCGGTCGCGGTCGCGGCAGGCATTTATTACTACCGCAGTGATGTCGCGGCTGAGGCGTCAGCGTTGAGCACCGCAGAGGTGACGCAGGGCGATGTCGTCGCAACCGTCGAGGCAACAGGCACGCTCGAGGCGGTAACCACCGTCGAGGTCGGCTCGCAGGTGTCCGGCAGTATCAAGACGTTGGGCGCGGATTTCAATTCTCAGGTGCGTCAGGGGCAGGTCATCGCGCGACTTGACCCGTCGCTGTTCGACACGCAGGTGGCGCAGGAACGTGCCACCGTGGCACGACTCAACGCCGAAGTCGAGCGTGCGCGTGTGCAGGCCGACGACGCGAAGGTCAAGCTCGGTCGCGCACGTGATCTCGCCGCGCAGCAACTCATTGCCAAAAGTGATCTCGACGCCGCGGTCTCAACCGCCAACGCCGCGGACGCGTCGGTGAAATCGGCCGAAGCGCAACTCCTGCAAGCGCAGGCATCGCTCAATCAGGCGCAAGTGAACCTGAGTCATACGGTCATTCGCGCGCCGATCGACGGCGTCGTCATCGCGCGCAACGTGAACGTCGGCCAGACCGTCGCCGCGAGCATGCAGGCACCGACCCTCTTCGTGCTCGCGCAAAACCTCAAGGAGATGCGCGTCAACGCCCGCGTGGACGAATCGGATATCGGCAAGATTCAGATGAAGCAGCCGGTGCGGTTCCGCGTCGATGCGTATCCCAACGAGATGTTCAATGGCATGGTCTCGCAGGTGCGTCTCCAGCCGGTGGTCGAGCAGAACGTGGTGAGCTACGTCACGGTGATCGACGTCCCGAACCCGGATCTCAAGCTGAAGCCCGGCATGACCGCGGCGGTCACGATCGAAACCGGGCGCGCCGACGAGGCAATCAAAGTACCGAATGCGGCGCTGCGATTCCGACCCACCCCGGAAGCATTCGCAGCAATCGGGCAGAAAGCGCCTGAACCGCGTCAGGGTTCACAAGGTCAATCCGCGCGCGGGCCGCAGGCTGGCACCGATGGCCAGCGACGAGACGGTGGCGCCGGTGACAGTCAGCGCGGCGCGGTGTGGGTGCTCGCACAGAACACGCTGAAACGCATACCCGTGCAGGTCGGTCTCAGCGACGGCACGCAGACGGTCGTGACCAGCGACGATCTGACGCCCGGCATGCGTGTGGTGACCGGAGTGTCCACGCCGTCAGCAGCGACGGCCCCGGCAGCAAGCGGATCACCGTTGATTCCGCAGGGCCGGCGGTTCGGCGGCGGCGGTGGCGGCAACAATGCCGGTGGCAACAACGCTGGCGGCAACAACGGAGGCCGGCGTTGAGCGAGCACGCACTCCTCGTTCGCGACCTCGCGAAGACCTATCACGTCGGTGAAGTGGACGTGCCTGCACTGCGTGGTGTCTCACTGTCGATCGATCCCGGCGAGTTCGTCGCGCTCACCGGACCGTCAGGGTCGGGCAAGTCCACGTTCATGCACCTGATTGGCTGCCTCGACCGGCCGACAGAAGGCACCTACCTGCTCAACGGTCGTGACGTGTCGCGTCTCTCGAAGCGCGAACTCTCCGCGGTGCGCAACCGCGACATCGGCTTCGTGTTTCAGGGTTTCAACCTGCTGTCGCGTACGTCGGCGCTCGAGAACGTGGAACTCCCGATGCTCTACGGTACGCCGATTCCAGCGAAGGAGCGTCGTCGCCGCGCGGCGGCGGCGCTCGACGCTGTCGGCCTCGGTGCACGGATGGATCACCACCCGAATCAGTTGTCTGGTGGTCAGCAACAGCGCGTCGCCATCGCCCGAGCGCTGGTCAACAATCCCTCACTCCTCCTCGCCGATGAGCCGACCGGCAATCTCGACTCACGTACGAGCATCGAGGTCATGGGGATCTTTCAGCGTCTTAACACCGAACGACATATCACCATCGTGCTGGTGACCCATGAGCCCGACATCGCCGAGTACGCGACACGCATCATCGGCTTCCGTGACGGACGCGTCCGTCTCGACCAGCCGGTGATGAAACGGCGGTTCGCCGCCGACGAACTCGCGAAGTTTGAGGCGGAGTTGGAGGAGCGCTCGGCGTAGTGTCCGGCTTTAGCCGGACTGAGGAAACGATGTCACCACTCGTCACGCTCAATATCGCCGTCAGCGCTCTTCGCCGAAATGCGATGCGAACGGCACTCACTGCCCTCGGCCTGATCATCGGCGTCGCCGCCGTCATCGTCATGGTGGCGATTGGCAGCGGCGCGCGCTCGTCGATCGAGAGCCGGATTCGCAGCGCCGGCACCAACGTCGTCACCATCTCCGCGGGCTCGAACGCATTCGGCCCGGTCCGCCAGGGCAGCGGCGCGACCACCACGCTGACGGCAGCCGATGCGGCGGCCATCGCGCAAGAAGTGCCTGGGATCCGCTACATCTCACCCGGCGCGAACGCGCGTCAGCAGATCGTTGCGGAGGTGTCCAACTGGAACACGCAGGTGCAGGGCGCAGGCCCGGACCTGCCGGCGATTCGGTCGTGGTCGTTGGAGTACGGATCCTTCTTCTCGAGCCAGGACGTCGTGACTGCGGCGAAAGTGGCGGTGCTCGGATCAGTCGTGCGCGATCAGCTCTTTGGGCCCGGCACGGATCCGACCGGGGCCACGATTCGCATCAAGAACCAGCCATTCCGCGTCGTCGGCGTGCTGACGAGCAAGGGCCAGGCAGCGATGGGCCCCGATCAGGACGACACAGTGATCGTGCCTTACACCACCGTGCAGAAGAAACTGCTCGGGATCACGCACCTGCAAAACATCACGCTATCCACAGCCGACGGTGTGCCCTTCGATCAGGTGTCTGGCGCGCTCACGAATCTGTTGCGCACTCGTCATCAGCTCACCTCGGGCGCGCCCGACGACTTCACCGTCCGCAGCCTCGAGGAAATGGCCACGGTCCTGACGTCAACCACAACGACGATGACCTGGCTGCTGGCGAGTATCGCCGCCGTCTCTCTGCTCGTCGGCGGTATCGGCATCATGAACATCATGCTCGTGTCGGTGACGGAACGAACGCGCGAGATCGGGCTTCGCCTGTCGGTCGGCGCGCGTGACGTGGACGTTCTGATGCAGTTCCTCGTCGAGGCGCTCGTGCTCAGTCTCGCTGGCGGTGCTCTTGGCGTGGCGCTCGGCTTCGCCGCGTCCTTCGTGGTCAGCCACGTGATGCAGTGGTCGGCGCTCGTGACGCCTGGCGCCGTCCTGCTGTCGTTCGGCTGCGCGGCGGCAGTCGGCGTTTTCTTTGGCTTCTATCCCGCACGAAAGGCGGCGGCGCTCGATCCGATCGAGGCGCTGCGGTATGAATGATGGCAACACCCAGCGGTACACTTGGCAAAGATGAGGCCTCTCGTGCGGGCCAACCGATGACGAGCGCCCAGCCCGAACGTCTCAGCGTGCTGATCGTCGAGGACGAGGAGCGTATCCGCGAGCTCGTCTCGCTTCACCTGCAACTCGAAGGGCTCGCGCCGACCGAGGCAGTCGATGGCGACGCCGGACTCTTGCTCGCCCGGACGCGTAAGTTCGATCTGATCATTCTCGATTTGATGCTGCCGGGACTCGACGGCGTCACCGTGTGCCGCGCGATCCGCCGCGAATCCGCGAACGCGGAGACTCCGATCCTGATGTTGACGGCGCGGCGGGAAGAATCAGACAAAGTCCTTGGTCTCGATAGTGGCGCCGACGACTATCTGACGAAACCCTTCGGCATCCGCGAGCTGCTCGCCCGTACCCGCGCGCTGCTGCGTCGCGGGCACATGGCGCCGGCACGCCAGGCAAGCGGTGCAGCCGCCGCATCGGTCACCTACAAGCACATCGAGATCGACCCGGCGCGACGGCGCGTCCTCGTCGGTTCGCGTGATGTGGAACTCACGTTCAACGAGTTCGAGCTCCTCTACGTGCTGGTTTCGACTCCGGGCATCGTGTTCAGTCGCGAAGCGCTCCTCAGCAAGGTCTGGAAGGATCAGACCTTCGTGACGGTGCGGAGCGTGGACACGCTGGTCAAGCGGGTGCGCAAGAAGATCGAGCGCGATCCCGCGCAGCCGGAGATCATTCTGACCGTGTGGGGAGCAGGCTATAAAGCGGCAGATGTTGAGTAGATGTACTTCGTGAATCACTAACGGCCGCTCCGTTGTCGCGGCCGGAAATCGCGGTCGAAAGCTCGTTGTGCGTGTTACTCATTCAGCCTATACGGACCACTAAGTGTCTAATCCGCGCTGGTATCGCAGCCTGTATTGGCGCATCGCGCTCGGTCTCATCGCCTTCCTGGCCATCATGCTGGCGGCAGAAGGCGGCATTTTCCTCTGGATGACCGATCGCATCGCCGGCTCGATGCCAGCGCGTTCGCCACGTCGCCTTGCGGCGCTCGTCGCTTCCGATCTCGGCACCGCCCTCACCGCCAATAACCGTCTCGACATCGACGACTACATCCGCGAACAGTTCGGGCAGACGCTGCAAACCTTCGTGGTGATCATGCGTGACGGGCAGATCCTCGCTAACCATGACGATGTGCCGCCGCAGTTGCTCGACGCCGTGCGCGCTGAACTCGAGTTCATCGAAACACGAGGACCGCGGCGATTCGGCCGGCGCGGGGCATGGGGCGAAGGCCTCGATCCTGGCGATCGCCCACCCGGTCTACGTCGCGCCGAGGGAGTGCCACGGCCCCGGCGCGGCGAGTTCGTGCCGATTTTCGTCGCTGGTGAACCCGTGGGCCGCGTCGTCGTCCTCCCCGGCGGCCCGCCGTTCTCGCGCATCGTCAGACAATTCGGTCCAACCATCGCGCTGGTTGCGACAAGCGTGCTGGTCGTCGGGACGACGCTGATTGCGTTGGTGGTGTTCGGTCCGGCGCGGCGTCGCTTGAAGGCGGTGCAGGGCGCCACCGATCGCCTGGGCGCGGGCGATCTCGACGCGCGTGCACCGGAGCAGGGCGGCGATGAAGTGACCGCCGTCGCCCGATCGTTCAATCGGATGGCCGAAGAGCTCTCGATTCGTACGCGCGCGCTCGAGGCCGCCGATACCACACGCCGCCAGCTGCTCGCCGACGTCTCGCACGAGTTGATGACCCCGTTGACGGCGATGCGCGGCTATCTTGAAACGTTGTCGATGTCAGAGCTCGAGATCGATCCCACGACGCGCGAACGGTATCTGCAGATCGTCTCCGAAGAGACGCTTCGTCTCGAGCGCATCGTCGGCGATCTGCTCGATCTCGCGCGGCTCGAAGGCGGCGGCACGACGATGCGACAAGAGCGCGTCGATGTCGCGGCGTTATTCGAGCGCGTCGCGGCGCGTCACGAGCGTGAGCTGCGGCAACGGAATGTGCGGCTGGAGTTCCACGTGGGCGCCGGGGCGGAGAATGTGACGGGCGATCCGGATCGGCTGGAGCAGGCACTGCAGAATCTGGCGGCCAACGGACTGCGGCATACACCGGATGGCGGTCTGATCATGTTGACCAGCACTTCAGATCGAGGCGGGGTGCGGCTGACGGTGCGCGATACCGGACCTGGTATTCCGCCGGCGCATCTACCGCTGATCTTCGAGCGCTTCTATAAAGCGGATGCGGCGCGGAAAGCGGCGGGCGGCAGCGGATTAGGTTTATCGATCGTCAAAGCTATCGTTGAGCGTCATGGCGGCACGATCGCGGCACGGAACGACAACGGGGCTGTTTTCGACATCGTACTTCCGGCGTCCTCGCGGCATGACACGAGCAACTGACGCTGGACACTGGATGCAGCGACGTGTCGCCGAAAAGCGACTAAAACCGGCGATGAAATCGGGGTTTACTGCGGCACAACCGTTGCGTGCGGCGAGGTACGAAGACGCGGATCTTCAGGATCCGCCTGGTTCTGGAGGTCTCTCGTGACTAGGTCTGGCCTTCGGGCAACAGTTCTGACGCTCAGCCTTCTCGCCATGCTCGCGGTACCGGTAGTTACCCACGCGCAGCGACGGGTCGCTGTGCCGCGGTCGCAGTCGAATGTGATCGTTGGGTCGCGGTCCTATAGTCCAAACTATTTCTACCGCCCCTACTATTACGGTCCGTACTATCGATCGTTTTACCCGTACTACGCTTACCCATCGTTTGCCTTCTCCGTCGGATTCGGAGTGGGCTATCCGTATTACGGGTACGGATCTTATGGGTATCCCTATTACGGGTACGGATATGGATACCCGTACGCGTCTGCGTACTACGGGCCGGGCTTTTACGACGCGAGTTCTTCGGTTCGTCTGCAGGTAACGCCGCGGGAAGCCGAGGTCTATGTGGACGGCTACTTCGCCGGCATGGTGGACGCCTTCGACGGTACCTTCCAGCGTCTTCGTGTCGCGCCGGGTGACCACGAGCTCCAGCTGTTCCTTCCCGGACATCGCAGCTTCTCGCAGAAGGTATATCTGCAGCCGGGAGGCTCGTTCAACGTGCGTCACACGATGGAACCGCTGGGGGCCGGTGAACCCGAACCTGCGCGTCCAGTGGCCCCACCGCGTTCCTCGTCTGTCCGGCCCGAACCATACGGTCGGCCAGATCGTCCAAACTCCCGTGGCCCTGACCGCCAATCACCGAAAGCAAATGAGCGGAACGGCAACGCCGAGTCGGACTTTGGTTCGATCGCATTGCGCGTACAGCCCGGTGATGTATCGATCACCATCGATGGTGAGCCATGGCAGGGCGCGCCGGATCAGGATCGCCTGGAGGTCCAGCTCGGAGTCGGCACTCACACTGTGGAGATTCGCAAGGACGGCTATCGGACCTACATCACCGACATCACCGTTCGCCGCGGCGAAACGACTCCTCTCAACGTGTCACTAACCAGGCAATAACATGCAATCGGACCTCGGCGGCGGGAGCATCGGACAGGCGGCGTTCCCGTCGCCGTTCGGACGCACATCGCTCATCGGTGAAGAATCGAAGGCCGAGCGGCGCCGCCGCAAAGACGCGGAGCGACTGCTCGAGACGCGCCAACTGGATCCCTGGGAACGCTACCGGGCGCTGGCTGATCACGTGGATCATCTGCTCGACATCACTGAACTCGCCGACCGCAAAACGCGATTTGCGCTCGTCATCCTTGGCGCGTTGAACGCGGTCAACGTGCTGATCGCTGTTCGCGCGCCGCAGCTGGGAGCCGAAGGCGTGAGCCCGGTCCTCCTGCAGTCCTACATCACCGGCTATGTGCTGCTCTCGTTGTACGCCGCGGTCTTCGCGATCCTCGCGCTGCGGCCCCGGTCGCAGGAGACAGACGGCGCGGTGGCTCAGCGTGAGCCGACGGGCATGAAGCTGCTCGCAGGCGACCCCGACGCAGACGCCGAGGCTTATTACGACACGTGGCGCCAGGCCGAGCTGAGTCAGATCAATCGGGAGCTCGCGATGCGGTCGCACCTGTTGGCGCGCGCCAACACCGAGAAGTTCCAGGCGTTGCGCCGCGTCTACCAGGGCCTGCTCGTCCTGGTCGGGCTCACCGCCGTGCTGGCGCTCTTCATCGGTCTCCACGCGATGGCGCCGACCGCGATCGGCCTCTAGCTACTCGCCGTCCTTGGTTTCAGCTCGCAGCCGCAAATATTCCTGGCCTCGCGGTGTCACGCTGAAATAGCTCGCGACGTCACCACCTTCCCGCTCGAGCATGCGCACACCCTTGCCAGGCGCACCTTCGATCAGTCCGAGACTGCGCAGGCGACGAAGCTCATTCAGGAAGTACGGCGTTTCGGTCCCGCGCACAAATGGAAACGGCGCATGGCCTGCCAATTTTTGCAGGTGAATCAATTCCGCGTCGGTCACAAAGCCGCTGATCAGAAATCGGAGCACTTCGAGATCCGCCCGCTGCTTCTGCTGCTCCGATTCCAGCTTGCGGAATTCTAACTTCCAGCCGCCCGGGAGCTCGGCTGACTGAAGGAGGGATGCCAGCCATGGCAGCGCAGCGATGGTCAACAATCCCAACACGGCAGCCGTCACCTTGATACCAATCACGTCCTCGAAGGCCGCAAGCGCGGCAACCATGAGGGCGACGACGGTGATGCACACTCGCAGGCCGAGATGACGGTCCATGACGCTCCCGGTTCAAGGGATTTGAACACTATCCGGTCCCGAGGCACAATGCACCCGACATGAGCGTCGTCCATCCGGACGAAGAGTCCAAGGCCGAGCGGAAACGAAAGAAAGAGCTGGATCGGTTCATCGAGAGCCGCCCGCTCGATCCCTGGGAGCGCTATCGCGCGCTCGCTGACCACGTCGATCACCTGCTCGATGTCACCGAGCTGGCCGATCGCAAGACGCGGTTCGCGCTCGTCATCCTCGGTGCGCTCAATGCGGTCAACGTGCTCATCGCGATCCGTGCGCCGCAAATGGACGCCGACGGTTTGAGTCACACCTTCATCCAGGCCTATGTGGCTGGATACGTGATCATCTCGCTCTACTTCTTCGTTTACGCGATCATGGCGCTGCGGCCGCGTGCGGGACGGATGCATCGCGCCGGCGAGGCGCGCGCCGACGGCGGCGTGCCAGGACTCCGGCTGATGGACGACATCCTGGCAACCGATATCGACGACTACTACGAGCTGTGGCGAACGGCGGAAGTCGGTCAGCTCGATCGCGAGATGGCGCTGCAGGCCTATCTCATGGCGCGCGCCAACGCCGAGAAGTTCCGCGCCGTGCACCGCGTATTCGGCGGTCTGCTGCTGCTCGTGGGACTGACCGCTCTGCTCGTCGCGATCATCGCCCTGCACCTCACGGTGCCGTCGATGTTGGGGGGTTGATACCGCAGCTGAAATTCACGGCATCGTCGAGACTGCCGGCCCCCTTGTAAATCGCGATCTGCGGATAGGCACACAGTGGACGCGTCCGATCCGACACACCGTTACGCACGCGCGACGCGGGGATCTCCACCGGTGCCTTACCGGCCGTGACCCATTGATCAAGTGGTGTGATCATGTCGAAAGTGTTGACGCCCGTGCCGCCGCCGCAATGGCCCATGCCGGGGATCATGAAGAGCCGCACGGCCTCCTTCGCACCGCTGGTCTTCGACTGAATCTCACCGTAATAGCGCACCAGATTCGCCGGCGGGATACCCGGCTCGCCCCATCCTTGATACAGGAGCAATTTGCCGCCGCGTTTCGTGAACGCGCTCATGTCGGCATTGTTTGCGTCGAAGATCAGATTGCCGCTCTTTGCCGCCTGTGTCACGTGCGAGTCGTAATTGAGCGCTTTGGGATCCCAGCTCGGATCCTTGAAGACGATGTACTTGAAGTAGTCCACCGCGTAACCAACTGGCACGGGATTCCAACCCGGCTCACTTCCGCGCTCGAGCCCGACGTAGATCTGCTTGCCGGTCCGTGGATTCGATGGCCCCGCATACACCTTCTGCGCCGCCGTCACCTGCGCGTCGGTCAGACATGAGGCCGGATCCGATCCCGCCGTGCAGGCCAGCACCTTCGGATCGAACGTGCATGCGAGCGGATTCTCCAGCACACCGTCTTTGGCACCGTCGAGGCTGTCGCACGCGTTCAGCACGGCCTCGTGAACAAGCGCGAGCTTTTCACGCGGCAGCGCACCGGCAGGATCGGCGAGTGCCTGCGCAAACCAGATTTGACCGAATGCCTGCGAAGACGTGTGGCTCGCCGGCGCGCCAGCGACGATGCCATTGAAGTCGTCGGGATAACGCTGCGCGGCCGCCAGCGCCTGACGTCCGCCAGTGGAGCAGCCGGCGAAGTACGACAATCGCGGTGCGTTGCCGTAGAACCCGCTGACTGACGTCTTCGCAGCGACCGTGGTTTCATGAATGGCGCGATGAGCGAAGTCGATGAGGACGTCGTCATTCGCGAACGTATTGCTCGATGGTCCCGTGTGACCAGTGTCGGTGCTGGCGGCGGCATAGCCAGCCGCTAGCGCACTGGCCATCGCTGGGTAGCTGATCGTGCCGGCGAATCCGCCGTTGCCAACCACCTGCAGCTTGCCGTTCCAGCCGTTGGTCGGCATCCACACTTCGGCCTTGATGTCGGAATGCGGCGCCGGTTTCAGCGTGATCGCGACCCGGCAGAACTCACCGAGTTTTGCAAATGCGTTTGCACCACCCGGTGCTCCCCCACGGCCGGCTGGTGGCGTGAACGCACCAGCGGCGACGGTCTGCGCCAACGTGACCGTCGCGTTCTTCACCTGGAGCGACGCGAGACTGTTGCATGTCGCGGCCGATGCCGCAGACGGCAGGAACGTCGCAGATATGATCGCGACAACAAGCCCGGCGGCGCGCATATTCATGCGCGAATCTTATTACTTTCCCGTTTCAACTTTGCACTTCGAAGTTTCAGTCTGGTACGCTTGACTGATGTCGTTGGCCTCGGCGCCTTCTCCGATCAGCCGTCCTCGCCGCAGAGCAATCACTGCCGGTCTCCTGTTGGGCATGTCACTCGGGGCACTTGAAGCGACCGTGGTCAGCACGGCGATGCCCACGGTGATCGCCCAACTTGGCGGACTCGCACATTACAGTTGGGTCTTCGCCGCATACCTGCTGACGTCCACCGCGTCGGTGCCTATCTGGGGCCGCCTGTCGGACCTGTACGGACGACGAGGGATGTATCTGCTCGGCGTCGCCGTGTTCCTGGTCGGATCGGTCATGTCCGGCGCGGCAACCAGCATGTTTCAGTTGATCGCGGCTCGCGCCATTCAGGGCCTCGGCGCCGGCGCGATCATCCCGCTCAGCATGACCATCGTCGGCGAGCTCTATGCGCTCTCGGAACGCGCGCGAACGCAGGCCTTGTTCAGCGGTGTGTGGGGCGTGGCGTCGATCGCCGGCCCCCTGGTTGGCGGATACATCACCGACGCGATCAACTGGCGCTGGGTGTTCTATCTCAACGTGCCCTTTGGCTTCTGCTGTATGGCCGTGATCGCGCTGGCGTATCCGCCGTCACGCAGCGACAAGCGGGTGAGCGTGGACTGGCTGGGCGCATCACTCCTGTTTGCCGGCGTCAGCTCGCTGCTCATTGCCTTGGGTGGTGAGACCGGCGGCAGTGCATGGTGGTGGCTGGCGGGCTCGATCGTCCTGCTCGCGGCGTTCGGCTGGGTCGAACGACGAACGCCGGAGCCGATTCTGCCGGTCGATCTCCTGCGGCATCCGATCATGACCCGCACGCTCGTGGTCGTGTTCCTGGTCGGGCTCGCGCTGTTCGGTGCGATCGCGTTCATCCCGCTGTTCGTGCAGAGCGTGATGGGCGGCACGGCCACGCAGGCGGGTCAGGTGCTCACACCGCTCTTCCTCGGCTGGGTCGTGATGTCGATCGTCAGCGCGCGGCTCACCGTTCTCATGGGCTACCGGGTTTCCGCGATTGGCGGCAGCGTGCTGATGACGCTGGGATTCGCCGGCCTCTCGACGCTCGACACGCACTCGACGCGGACGCTGCTGTTGGCGAGCTGCACGGTCCTCGGCGCGGGCATGGGCTCGCAGATGCTGTCGCTGCTGCTCGCCGTCCAGCACGGCGTCGACCGGACGCGGCTCGGCCTGGCGACGTCGCTCAACCAGTTCTCGCGCAGCATCGGAGCGGCGGTTGGCGTGGCCGCGATGGGCGCGATCATGACGCGGACGCTGAGCGGCGTCGCACTGCCCGGCGGGGCCGCGGGGCTGTCAGGTGGAACGATGGCGCTCACCGAATCGATCCGCGATCAGTTCGCAATGGGTCTGCATCGCGTGTTCCTCGCCGGCCTGCTCGTGTCCGTAGCCGGTCTCGTCGCGACACTGTTCCTGCCGCATGTGCACTTCTCGAAGCCCGTGCCGAGCGGCACGGGCGAGCAGATGATCGAAGCCGAAATGACGAACCTCCGGCCCGAAGACGAGCCTATTGCTGTTCCGGACTAGCGTCAGCGAGAGAACACAACGCCCACGTGGAAGCGGAAGACGTTCGAGCCCTCGCCGTCGTCTTCCGCGAAGATCCGCAGGTAGTCCACGCCGAACCGGATCCCCGTGTTTTCCGTGACGCCGAAGTTGACGCCGCCTCCGAACACGAGACCCAAATTCGTCGATGAATCCTCCTCCGAGAATGTCGGAATGCCGGGAATCGTTGACGTGGTGGTCAATTCGACCGACCCGTTGATCCCGCCGACGAGCACATGTCCATATGGCACCAGCCGCGGGTTGTTGCGCGCGTTCAGACGCAGGCCGCCCAGGAATTGGTAGATATCGAGGTCGGCTTTCGCGGTGAACGTGCCGCCGCCAACCGTCACGGACTCCTCGAACGTCTTGTAGTTCCCGCCGACCTGGAAGACGAGCCCGATCATCGGATTCAGGTTGCCCGCCACCTCGAAATACCAGCCTTTCGGGATCGACTCGTTGTCGTCCTCGACTGTGAAGGTCACGAACTGGTAGCCGCCGGAGATCTCAGTCCGCGGGAACGTCTGTGCGGCGGCGGGAAGGGCCACTCCCAGCATGACCACACAAAGACTCAGGACACTCACACACATTCGCTGCATTTACGAACTCCTTGTCGTCGCGCGTGGTGTTCCGCTTACCGGCGACGCGGCAAACGGTCGGAGGGCAGAGGGGACAAGATGTAAGATGCCAGACCGCACCGGAGATGTCATTGTCTGTTCCTCCCGAGCTTTGCTTCATGAGCGCCCGGGAACTCGCCGCCCTGATCCAGTCCCGTCAGATTTCCGCGCGCGACGTTATGCAGGTGCACCTCGATCGCATCGCTCGCATCAATCCGCGCGTGAACGCCATTGTCTCGATGCTCCCGGAGGAAGCGTGTCTCGCCCTCGCCGATGATGCTGACACACGCCTGGCGCGAGGCGATGCCATCGGCCCGTTGCACGGCTTGCCGATCGCGTTCAAGGACAACCAGCCGGTGAAAGGCTTTCCCTGGACGCGCGGCTCTCGCATCTTCGCGGACGACATCCCACTCGGGGAGTCGATTTTTGTCGCGCGCCTCCGGGCGGCGGGCGTCATTCCAATCGGCAAAACGAACATTCCCGAGTTCGGCCTGGGCTCGCACACCTATAACGGGCTTTTCGGCGCGACGCGGAATCCCTACAACCTCGCCACGAGCGCGGGCGGGTCGAGCGGGGGCGCCGCGGCGGCGCTGGCAACAGGCATGCTGCCGGTCGCCGACGGGAACGATCTGGGCGGGTCGCTGCGGAATCCAGCCAACTTCAACAACCTCGTGGCGCTGCGTCCGACGGTCGGACGCGTGCCCATCGGCCCTGATCCGTTTCCGGGTATCGGTTTCAACGTCAACGGTCCGCTCGCGCGATCCGTTTCCGATCTCGCTTTTCTGATGACCGTGATGGCCGGTTCAGATCGACGCGACCCGGATTGCTTCACATCTGACCCATCGGTCTTCGCCGAACCACTCGATCGCGACTTCCCCGGTACACGGGTGGCGTGGTGTCTCGATCTCGGAAGCTTGCCCGTCGACCGCCGCGTGCGCCAGGTGATCGAGGAGCAGCGCCAGACCTTCGAATCGCTCGGCTGCATCGTCGAGGACGTCTGCCCTGACTTGAGCGGTGCCGACGACATCTTCCTGACGATTCGCGCCTGGCGCGCGGCCGGCGTCCTGGGTCCGTTGCTCGCCGAGCATCGTCATCTGATGAAGCCGGAAGCCATCGGCGAAATCGAGCGCGGGTTGAAGATCACGCGCGATGACGTTGATCAGGCACTCGTTCGACACCGATCGTTCATCGATGGCTTCAGACGGTTCCAGGAGCGATATCCGTTCGTCGTCTGCGTGGTGAATCAGGTGCCGCCGTTCGACGTGGAGATCGACTGGCCGGAATCAATCGAGGGTGTGGCGATGACGAGCTACACAGACTGGATGAAATCGGCGTACTGGGTCAGCACGACGCTCTGTCCTGCGATGTCAGTGCCGGCCGGATTCACCGATGATGGACTCCCGGTCGGCCTGCAGATCGTCGGACGCTACAAGGATGACGTCGGTGTGCTGCAGCTCGCCTACGCCTTCGAGCAGGCGACGCACGTCGGCGAGCGCCGGCCGCCGATCGCGCTTACGTGAGAGGACAGATGGAGTATCGACAGCTCGGAGGCTGCGGCCTCAAGGTTCCCGTTCTCAGCTTCGGCACGGCGACGTTCGGCGGCAGCAACGAATTCTTCAAGGCCTTCGGCGAGACGGAGACGACAGGTGCGTCCCGGCTGGTGGACATCTGCCTCGATGGCGGCGTGACGATGTTCGATTCGGCGGATGTGTATTCAGCAGGTCAGGCCGAAGAGATTCTGGGACAGGCCATCAAGGGCCGACGGAATCGCGTGCTGATCTCGACGAAAGGCACGTTTCGCAACGGGCCGGGGCCGAACGATGTCGGCTCGTCGCGCCAGCATCTCACCGAGGCCGTGCACAACAGCCTGCGGCGTCTCGGCACTGACTACATCGATCTTTATCAGCTGCACGGCTTCGATGCGCTAACGCCGGTTGAAGAAACGCTCGCCACGCTCGACGATCTCGTGCGCGCCGGCAAGATTCGCTACATCGGCTGCTCGAACTTCTCCGGCTGGCACCTGATGAAGTCGCTGGCCGTGTCGGACCGGCACGGCTGGGCGCGACACGTCGCGCATCAGGCCTACTACTCGCTGGTCGGGCGCGAGTTCGAATGGGAGCTGATGCCGCTGGCGATCGACCAAAAGGTCGGCACGGCCGTGTGGAGTCCGCTTGGATGGGGCCGGCTCACCGGCAAGATTCGACGCGCTGCGCCACTGCCCGAGACCAGCCGCCTTCGCACGAAAGTCGTCGTGGACAATGGTCCGCCGGTTCCGGACGAACTGCTCTTTCGCGTCGTCGATGCGCTCGATGACATCGCGAAGCAGACCGGCAAGACCGTGCCACAAATTGCGTTGAACTGGCTGCTGCAGCGGCCGACCGTTGCGACGCTCATCATCGGCGCACGTGATGAGGCGCAGCTTCGTCAGAACCTCGGTGCGGTTGGATGGTCGCTGACACGCGAGCAGATCGCCGCGCTCGATGAGGCGAGCACGACGATCAAGACCTATCCGTACTGGCATCAAGCAGGCTTCGTCGAGCGCAATCCGCCGCCGGTCTAGTCGCTCGTCCTGTTAGCCCGCCGAACTGAGGAAGCTCGAGCCGACGTTCAGGCAGTCGAACACGTGCAGCCCGAGACGCTTCGCCATATCCACGCACACCTCGATGCCGCGGCTGCTGTTCCCCTGTGGGTCGAGCCGCGGCGAGTAGCTGGCGATCCCCAGCTGGCGATTCACCACTGCCATCACGCCGCCGCTCACACCGCTCTTCGCCGGCACGCCGACCCGGAACGCCCACTGTCCTGAGTAGTCGTACATCCCGCAGGTGAACATCACCGACAGCACGTTTTTGATGCTTCCCATATCGAGGAGCGCATGCTCCCCGGTAATCGGGTTCCTCCCCATGTTCGCCAGCGTCGCCGCCATCGTCGCCAGATCGCGGGTGGTGACAAGGATCGAGCACTGCTTGAAATAGACATCGAGCGCGGCCTCAGCCTGATCGTGTACGAGATCGAAATTCAGCAACAGGTGGGCGATGGCGCGGTTGCGATGGCCGGTGCGCCGCTCGGAATCGTAGACGCCCTCGTCCATCGACAACCGTCGGCCGGCCATGGCGCTGAATCGCTCGAGGATCCGCTCGAAGGTGTGCTCGCCGTAGCGGCGATGCAGCAGCGCCGTCACCGCGATCGCGCCGGTGTTGACCATCGGGTTGTAGGGCCGGTTCGTACCGCCGTGCAGCCAGATCGAATTGAACGCGTCGCCACTCGGCTCGACGCCAACGAAGCGTGAGACGGTCTCCTCGCCCATCTCCTCGAGGGCCATCCCGAACGTAAACGGCTTCGAGATCGACTGAATCGTGAACGGCACGTCGCAGTCACCAGAGGCCAGCACATCACCTTCGGCGGTGACGACACAGATGCCGAAGTGTTCAGGGTTGGCTTTTCCCAGCTCCGGGATGTAGGTGGCCACCTGGCCAGCAGTCAGCGGCACATGCTTGGCGTGCAGCTGGTTGATTAATTCTTGCAGTCGATGCTCCTGGGCGACACTGGTCGTCCTTACCGCCGATGTGGTCATGGGATGGATGTCCGCGCCGCTGCAACGAGCGTTCCCGCGCAGCGGGTCGGCGTGAATCTCGCTATCCGATTGAGAGACAAGGCCGTATGAGGTTCCCACCGGTACGCAGGTGAGACTCGCCAAACAAACAAACGTGTCGCGAGCTTCGCGTGAGCACGACAAACGCGAAGGTTTCCAGAATCGGAGTGTCGTTGACAAACGCCAGGAGAAGGCGTTGAATGCGCGCTAACTGAACGTCGAACCAAGGCTCACGCCGTCGTCTGGGAACTCACTCGGTCTTACGAAGGAGACACCATGCGCAGAGCGTCGATCCCGGTCTTGATCCTGGTGGCGGTGACCCTCTTTCCGTCGCTTGTCTTCGCGCAAGGAACTCTTACGGGCACGGTCAGGGACCAATCCGGCGGCGTGCTGCCAGGAGTGACAGTCGAAGCCTCCAGCCCTGCTCTCATAGAAAAGGTGCGCGCAGCGGTCACCGACGATGCGGGGCAGTACCGCATTCCGAGTCTCAATCCCGGCACGTACTCGCTGACCTTCAAGCTGACCGGTTTCAACCTTGTCAGACGCGAAGGCATCGAGCTCAGTGGCACGACAACGCTGACGATTCCGATCGAAATGCGCGTCGGCGCGCTCGAGGAGACGATCACTGTGACCGGCGACACGCCGCTCGTCGACGTCCAGAGCGCGCAGCGCGAGACGGTGCTGAGCTCGGACATCGTCGCGGCGATGCCGGGGAACCGCTCGGTCGGCACTCTGCTGAACGCGGTGCCCGGGCTGAACGTCAACGACGGCGCGCTTGCCGCGTCGCCGACGATGACCTTTTTCGCCGCACGCGGCGGTCCGATCAATGAAGGGCGGATGGCGATCAACGGCATGACGATCGCGGCGCCGTTCAACGGCGGCGGCGTGTCGACCTACATTCTGGATTCGGTCAACGTCGACGAGGTCTCGGTAGCGGTCGCGGGCGGCCTCGGCGAGTCGGACATCGGCGGGCCGGTGATGAACCTGGTGCCGCGCTCCGGCGGCAACCAGTTCCGCGGCTCGGCGTTCATCAACAACGCGGGGGACTGGTCACGCGGCAACAACCTGACTCCGGAATTGACGGCGCCCGCTCCGGGACCGAATCTCGCGGAAACGCCCGGCATCATCAACTCCTACGACGCGAGCGTCTCCTACGGCGGCCCAATCAAGCGGGATCGACTCTGGTTCTTTGGCAGTTATCGGAGCCTGGAAACCGCAGCGGCGGTGCCGGGCGTCGTGATCAACGCGAACGCGTACGACGCCTCGCGCTGGGACTGGGTTGGAGACCCGACGGTCACGGCGCGGACGCTGCAGGGGCGCGAGTCGTACATCGGCAGGATCACGATGCAGGTGTCCGCCAAGCATCGCGTCTCGTACAACCAGGAGTACCAGCGCCGCTGCGAGGGATCGACACTGAAGCTCGACAGCGATAACGGCTGCAACACGCGCGGCGCCGACTGGGTCGGGTTGGGAGCGGGCGCAACCACTCCGTCACCCGAGGCCAATCCGAGTTACTTCGGCAACCTTCCCTATCACGTCAACCAGGCGATATGGACGGCGCCGATGACGAATAAGCTCCTGTTCGAGGCGGGCTTCACCCGCTTCATGTTCCGCGGCGGAACGACGGGCCGGCCGGCGCCAGATGGCATCATGAACCTGATCCCGGTGACCGAGCAATCCACGGCGACTAATCCGCTGACGGGACTGCCGTATGCGCCGCGCGCGAACTTCGCCTATCGAGGGGTGGCGACCGCCAACCCGAATTATGCCAACCCGAACAACTGGCGAGCCTCGGCCTCGTATGTCACGGGCTCGCATGAGATGAAGGCTGGCTATCAGGGGTCGTACATCCGGGTCAATAACTGGTTCCTCGTCAATGAGCAGCAGTTGGCCTACCGCTTCAACCAGGGCGTGCCGAACCAGTTCACCTTCCGACTGCCGGAGTGGCAGCAGGCAGACCGCACGTCCACCGCGGCGGTCTACGTCCAGGACAAGTGGACGCGCGGCCGGCTGACGCTGCAGGGCGCGCTCCGCTACGACCGCGCCTGGAGCTTCACCCCGGCGGAGAACAACGGGACGGAGCTGACGTCGCGGTTCAACGCGGCGCCAATCAGCTTCCCGCGGACGCCAGGCGTGGACTCGTTCAACGACATCACGCCGCGCTTCGGCGCGGCCTACGACGTCTTCGGCAACGGCAAGACGGCGTTGAAGTTCAACCTCGGACACTACCTCGACGCCGCGACGAACGACAGCGAGTACACGAGCAACAGCCCGGCGGCCCGTATCGTTCGACAGGCCTCCCGGAACTGGCAGGACACGGACAACGATAAGGTGATCGACTGCGATATCCTGAACTTTGCGGCAAACGGCGAGTGCCCTCTGCTGACTGGCAATGACACGAACTTCGGAGCGGTATCAGGCACCATCACCCAGGTCAACCAGGCGACGCTGCACGGCTGGAATGTTCGTCAAAGCGATTGGCAGTGGGGGATCACCGTACAGCACGAGGTGATCCCACGTCTGTCCGCCGAAGTCGCCTATAACCGGCGATGGTTCCTGGGAAACAAAGTCACTGACAACACGCTGCGCGGGCCCAACGACTACGAGACGTTTACGATCACGGTGCCTCAGGATCCGCGGCTGCCGGGCGGCGGCGGCTATCCGATCACCCTGTCGATGCTGAGAGCCACGGCCAACGCCGGCGCGCAGAATTACGTCACGTTCGAAAGCGATTTCGGACCGGAGCGCACACAGTACTGGCAAGGCGTCGATCTCACATTGAACGCGCGTCTCCGTCAGGGGCTGATCCTGCAGGTCGGCACCACAACCGGCCGGTCTATCGAGGACGGCTGTGCGATGTCCAGTGTGGCCGATGTGGCGGTGGGTGCAGGCCAGGGTGCAGGGCCAGGTGCAACCCTGACGAACAACTCCACGATCAAGGACCTGCGCAACTGCCGCGACGAAGATCCATTCCAGACGACGATCCGCGGCCTGGCGTCGTACACCGTTCCAAAGATCGATGTGCTCGTTGCCGGCACGGTGCGATCGCAGCCCCCGCTCGAGCGCGTCGCCAACTGGCCGGTGCCGAACTCGCTGATTCAGAGCGTCATCGGACGCCTGCCACCGGGAGGGCTGGCGACCGGCAACACGACCATCGACATCCTGGACAACGACCATCGGCTCTATGCCGACAATCGGCGGACGCAGATCGACATGCGATTTGCCAAAATCCTTCGATTCGGATCGAAGCGTCTGGACGTGGGTGTGGACCTCAGCAACCTGCTGAACACGAATTACACGACGATGTACGAGAACACGTATCAGTACACCGCCGGCAACACCGGGCTAGGCGGAACCTGGAGCAACCCGACCGCCATCTACGCGCCGCGATTCGTTCGGTGGAATCTGACGGTCGACTTTTAGAGGTGGTAGCTGGTAGGCGGTAGCTGGTAGCAAGAACTTTCAGATGCTACTGGCTACCAGTTCCTGCCAGCGACCAGCTACCCGCTACCCGCTAACTAGCGCATCAGCACGGTGGTCAGCACGTTGGCGACCGTGCGCCCCGGATCCGAGGTGATCTCCTTCGCGCGCCATGCGACGAAGCCGTCGGGTCGAACAATCACTGCACCGTTGTCGCCAATTCCGTAGGCCGTTGCGAATTTGTCCGATTGGATGACGTGGGCGTCGAACTCGAGTCCATTGATCAGCCGAGCCGCTTCCCGGGAGGCATTCACCCAATTCGACCCGCCCACGCTCGTCAACAGCACGAACCCCCGGCCGAACAGATCGAGTGTGGAGATTCGGTGTCCATCCTTGTCGATCCAGACGTGCGGCGCACGCGAGCCAGGTCGGCCCTGCGACTCGCGAGGATCTTCGTTGCCACGCTCGATATCGTCTTCCGGGATGATCGCCGGTGAGCGGTAGATGTAGCCAAGCTCGATGTTGAAGTCGTTGGCGAGCGGCTGAAAATCCCTGGCGCCAAGATAGGTGGCCGACCGCGTCACGTACCGTGTGTAGGCCTGCTCGACGGTGAACTTCCCCACTGGACGACGCTCGGACTCGTACGTCGTGAGCAACTGCGGGCCGGCAACACCCTTCAACACCATTGCAAGTTTCCACGCGAGGTTATGGCCATCGTGAATACCGGTGTTGCCGCCGAACCCACCATTGGGCGGCATCAGGTGCGCTGCGTCGCCGGCCAGAAACACCCGGCCTTCCTGGAAGCGGCGCGCGACGTCGGAGGTCGCCCGCCATCGCGCGACACCGTCGATCGTCACCGGCAGATCGGGAACGCCCGCGCCGAACCGCACCAGATCGATGAGATGCTCCGGCCGGACGTCGTTGGCCGGGCTCGCGGCTTCAGGACGCGAGGTATCACCCACCGTGTTGACGACCAGGAATCCGGAGTTGCCATCCTTGTCCATGCGGAAGAAGCCGGAGAGCTCGGCGTTCTTCACATAGATCACGCTCAGCGCCTTGCCGACGACGTACGGCGCGAGCGGCGCGTGGAAGTAGATCGTGATGGCGTTTGAGAACACACCGCGGCCGTCGAACTCGATGCCCATCAGCTCGCGAACCTTGCTATGGGCGCCATCGGCACCGACGAGATACTTCGCTCGAACGCAGCGTTCGTCGCCGCTGTCAACGTCGCGAATCGTCGCGTCCACCCCGTCGGCGTCCTGCGCGACGCCGACGACCTCGTGTCCCTCGATCACGCTCGCCCCCGCCTGCTCGGCGCGCGCGCGCAGAATCGGCTCGAGACCGGGCTGGGTGACAAACAAGCGCCGGCAGGGGCTGAGCGTCTCGACGCCTTCGTTGAGGCTGGGAATGAGACCGGCAAGGACCTTGCCGGCCAGCGTGTCCATCAGGACAATCGCGCCTTCGGGCTCGAACTCCTTGCTGGATTGCTCACGCACCTGATCCTCGATGCCGGCGGACCGGAACATTTCCAGCGTGCGCATGTGGAAGAAGGCCGCGCGAGGCACCGGCGATCCGCCGCGGAGCCGTTCCACCGCGACCGACGAGATACCGTGCTGCGCGAGAAACATCGCAGTCGAGAGACCGACGAGGCCTCCGCCGGAGAACAGGACTGGAACGTCTTCCACAACGTCACGCGTCACGGCGCGACCTCCTGATGGGAAATCATATAAACGATTTCATCGCACGAAAGGCCGGATAGCTGGCCACCAGCACGACCAGCGCGATCAGGCTGTTCGCGGTGTCACTGGAGATCGCCCCAATCAGAAAGGCAATCGAACCCAGCAACGCGAGCGCCGTCGTCCAGGGATAGCCCCACGCGCGGTACGGCCGCGGCGTGTCCGGCTCTCGCCTCCGCAGCACGAACACGGAGATGAACGACAACGTGTAATTCGCAACGAAGAAAAACGCGAGTACAGTAACGACCCGCTCGAACGTCCGTCCGAACAGAACAAAGACCACCGCCACGATCGTGCTCGCCAGCAACGCCGTCGTCGGCGTGCCGCCGTCGTTGACGATGGCTGCCCTGCTCGTCACCAGGCCGTCACGGCTCATCGCGAAGAGGACGCGGCTGGCCATCAGATGATTCGAGTTGAGAGCGCTCAGCATGGAGATGATGGTCAGGGTGCGGAATACGGGATCGCCCCACGCCCCGAAGATCACATTCGCAACGGTTCCCGCCGCGAAGGCTTCTCCAGCCATCCTCGATACCGGAAGCACGGCGAGGAGTGCCACGTTCACCAGCAGATAGATCGCGATCACCGACAGAACTCCGCCGATCATCGATCGCGGGATATCACGGCCTGGGTTCTCGACTTCTTCGCAGAAATAGCTGATGGCCGACCAGCCGTCATAGGTGTA
>DAINQP010000033.1:0-20754 GCA_036742665.1 Vicinamibacterales bacterium
GGACGAGCGCATCCTGCAGCGAGGAATCGCCGAGCACCGATGCAATTGGAAAGGTCGTCAGCAGCGCGCCCATACCGTAGCCGGCAGCGACCAGCCCGGTGGCGAGACCGCGCTTGTCCGGGAACCACTGCACCATGTGGCCGATGACACCCACGTAGACGATGCCCGTACCTATCCCGCCGAGCAGGCCGTAGGTGAGATAGAGCGCGAAGACGCTCGACGCCTGGGCAGCGAGCACCCAACTGAGTCCTGCGATGACCGTGCCGATCGACAGCAGAGTCCGCGGACCGAAGCGATCGACGAGCACGCCTTGGAACGGCGCGAGAAACGTCTGAACGACGATGAGGATCGAGAAGGTGATCTGAAGCTGGGGGAGCGACGACCTAAAAGCGTCTGACATCGCTTGAGTGAAGAGCGCCCACACGTATTGCGGACTGGAGATCACAATCATGCAGACCAGCCCGAGCAGCAGTTGAACCCATCGCCCAGGCCGCTGAAGCGCAACGCGCGAAGCTGGCGGCATGATCAGAACGGTTCGGGAATCGCCGCGCCGTCCTTGCGAGGATCCGACGCGCCGTAGTTCACCTTCGAACCGTAATCGCGCATGACGCTCTGTCCGCCACCAACCAGGCTCGAGAAGCTGCCCTGCAGATCGATCTCGTGTCCCTTGTCGGCCAGTGCTCGCCGCGCCGGTTCGGGAACGCGGGATTCCATGATCACGTCGCGTCCGACGAATGTGATCTTTGTCACGCGCGCGGCTTCGAGCGCGGCCTGAATGTTCATCCCGTGATCAACGACGTTGGAGATGAACTGCACGTGGGCTTGCGACTGGTTCCAGCCGCCCATGATGCCGAAGGCGCAGCGAACGACGCCTCCATCGGCCTCCTTGGCCCCTTCCATGAACCCGGGAATGATCGTGTGGAGCGGACGCTTCCGCGGCGCGAGCGCATTGGGATGCGAGGAATTCATCGTGAACAGTCCGCCTCGGCTCTGCAGCGCGAACCCGGTGCGGTCGGGAACGAGTCCGGATCCGAAGTTGGCGAAGTTGCTCTGAATAAGCGAGACCATGTTGCCCGCTCGATCGACCACGCTCAGATAGGTGGTATCGCTGCCATGTGTCGGCAGTGTGCCAGGCGCGACCTCGGGATTGGCGTGTGCCGGATCGATCTGGCGGAATCGCTCGGCGGCGTACGCCTTCGACACCATCGCCTCGACCGGCACATTGTGGAAGGCCGGATCGCAAACGTATCGGCCCATGTCGGCGTAGGCCAGCTTCTTCGCCTCGATGAGCGTGTGAAGAGCTTCGGCGGAGTTATGTCCGTAGGAGCCCATCGGCGCGTGCTCGAGCAGATTGAGCATCATCAGCGCGGCGATGCCCTGGCCGTTGGGAGGCAGCTCGTAGACGTTCCATCCCCGATACGTCGTCGAGAGCGGGGTCACCCATTCAGCGTCGTAGGTGCCAAGGTCGTCGGCGGTGAGCGCGCCGCCGTGCTGTGCCGAGCAACTGACGATCCGCTGCGCGATCGGGCCGAGATAGAACGCATCGCGACCGTCGGCGGCGATCATGCGGTAGTTCATCGCCAGATCCGGGTTTCTGAACATCTGCCCGACCCGCGGTGCCCAACCGTTCGGCAGGTAGACGCGCGCCGATTCTTCCGTCGCCTGCAGGAGCGTGGCGCTGCCCTGCCATTCCGCCGCGGTGATCTCGGAGACAGGGAAGCCCTGTTCGGCGACGCCGATCGCCGGGGCCAGCACCTCGGCGAGCCGGAGCTTGCCAAAACGTTCGTGGAGTTTCGACCATGCGGCAACCGCACCAGGGATCGTGACCGAGTGAATGCCAGTCTGCGGCATGACGGTGATGCCTTGTGCGCGCAGGCTGTCGATGGTGAGCGCTGCCGGGGCGCATCCGCTGCCGTTGATGCCGTGCAGTTGACCCGATGCGGCATCGTAGACGATGGCGAAGAGATCACCGCCGATGCCGTTCATCATCGGCGCGACCACGCCCATCACCGCGTTCACGGCGATGGCGGCGTCCACCGCGTGACCGCCGCGCGCCAGGATTGACGCGCCCGCCTGTGACGCGAGCGGGTGCTCGCTTGCGGCGACACCGCCGGCGGTCATCACCACCGATCGGCTCTGCGTACGATCGATCGTGGTACGGACGTAGTCTGTCGTCGCGCGTTGAACCATCGTGGCGGCCTCTGTACGTGGCCCCATGTTAATCCTCCTGCTCCTCAACGTTCGTCCAGCGGTCCGAAGTCCGGCGGCGGTTCGCGGTGATGCGTGGCCTGCTCGTAGGCAGACGCGATGCGGAACAGCACCGGCTCGCCGAAGGGACGGCCGAACAGCATCACTGAGAGCGGCAGCTTGGCCGATGTTGGTTCGGTGAGTCGTGTGCCTCCCGGCGCCGAACTGTCCCTCACGCGGTCGTAGACCTTGGTGGTGAACCCGGCCGGTACACCGAGCTGCGGGAAACCCTGCGTCCCGAGGAAGCTCCAGATCGACGGGCCGCGTCCATTGAGCGTCGGCTCGAGCGGTCGGCCCAGGATGTACGGCGGGATGTTGCCGGTCGGCGTAATCATCGCGTCGAGCTTCATGTCTTCCATCGCGAGCAGCACGATCTGCTGCACCGCGAAGCGCGTCAGCCAGCGATCGCCGTTGTCGAGCGTCATCGCGCTGCGATTGCTCTCGCCGCCCCCTCCGCCCCCGCGGACGTTGCTGCCCGAATCTGGCCGCGTGTCGGTCAGTGTCTTGGAGTGCTCGTTGAGATCCTTGAGGGTCTTGATCGTCGCATCGCCGCGCTCGTGCAGATAGCGCTCGATCATGAATCGCGATTCGCCGACCGACTGCCCGCCCTGTCCGAAACTGCGGAGGGTGACGCCGCTCGGCGTCAGAGAGGGGTCGTAATACATGTCCACGAGTGTTGCGATGTGATCAGTTGTCGGCTTGCCGTTCGCATCCATTGGAAACGCGTTCGGGAATCGTTCGATGAACAGTTTGTTGAGGACTGACGAGGCGTACTTGTCGATGTACCGCTGCAGCAGCGCACCCTTCGGCCCCGGATCGACGATGGTCGCCCCGAGTTTGCGCAGGTCGGCAATCGCGCGCTCCGCAGCGGCGATGCTTTCTTCGTCGGCCTCGTTGAAGAGCGACCGGTCCATGTACTCGCGAACCACGCCGATACGGACGCCGTCGAGACGCGTCTCGTTGGCGAAGCTGGCGTAAGACGATGTGGGCGTGCGGCCGACGCTGAAGACCGTGAGCTCGTCCTTCGGGTCGTAGCCGGCAATCACGTCGAGCACTGTTGCGGCGTCCTTGACCGTCCGGCAGATGGGGCCGGTGCGCGTGTTGTAGCCTGCGCCGTACATGCCGTCGCGACTGACCAACTCCTGCGTGGGCGCGAGTCCCACGACGGCGTTGTTCTTGGTGGGGTGGAGAATCGAGCCGCCGGTTTCTTCGGCAATCGCGCAGGTCACCAGGTTCGCGGCGACCGAGGTGCCAGAACCGCTGCTCGACGTGCCGGCCGACCGTTCGGTGTCGTACGGATTGCAACTGATGCCGCCGAACGGACTGCGCGAGATGCCCGAGCCGACGTTGGCCTTGGCCAGGATGATCGCGCCAGCGTCGCGCAGACGCTTGATGAACTCGGCGTCGCGGGGAGGACGATCGTTCGCGTACGCGGCATCGGCGCCGGCCGTCGTCCGCATGTCGACGGTGTCGTACCAGTCCTTGATCGCGAAGGTGATGCCGTGAAGAGGGCCGACCAGCGTGCCGGTCGCCTTGAAGTGAGCGTCCTGCGTCGCGGCGACTTCGAGGGCGTCCGGCATCGCCTGGTTGTTGTCGATTTCGTCAGTGAGGCTGCGGCCCTTGCGCGGGCCGAAGCCGTACTGCGCCCGCGTCGCTGGCCGCAGGTTGACGGTGATGAGCGAGTTGATCTGCCCGGCGTGCTTGATCGCGGTGAACGGTCCAAGCACACCGTCCGGCTGCGAGACGCACGGGCCGTCATAGGCCTTGATGCGTGCGAGGTAACGCTTGACGACCTCGGTGGACGTGAGTTGACCTTTGAGGATCGCCGACTGGATGCCGTCGATCGTCGCTTCTTCTATTTGGAACTTCGACTCGGCGGCCCGAAGCCCCGGCATCGTCAACGCAACGATGCAGCAGATGATGATTCCTCGCGTCATATCGGCTCCTGGAGTGAACGGCGGTTACCGAGGTAGCGGATCAACACGGAGACACGGAGTCTCTGATCAAATGTCTCCGTTACTCCGTTGCTCCGTGTGATCCCGTTGCCTCCGCAACCGCCGCTAACTCAACTCAGAAATTGACTCGCACGCCCAGCTGTCCCTGGCGCGGCACGTAGGCATTACCCGACGTCGCTACCGGCTGGCCGAATGAGGCTGAGGTGATCGTCGTGTTGTAGGCGCCGTAGTTCTTCCGGTTGAACACGTTGAACAGCTCGCCGAGCAGCTCGATGTTCACGTTGTTCACCAGCGTGATCGTCTTGGTGACACGCATGTCCACCTTGTGGAGTGGCAACCCGCGAAGCGCATTGCGCGGCCAGGTCATGCCGGTGGCGATCACCGCCGGACCCTCCCAGCGATCGAGCACCGCCGCGGGGATCGCGATCGGCGCGCCGATGTTCAGGCGATTCGTGCCCGGCTTGCTGTAGGGACGCGTCGAGCTGCTCGGGTTGTAGTGCGCACCCGACCCGTAGAAGTACGACCCCGACACCGAGAACTGCCAGGGCAGTCGGACGATGCCGTTGGAGCGGAAGGTGTGCTTCTGGAAGCCGCTGGACTGCGCCCAGTCGGCATCCTGGTCGAACGGGTTGTCCGCCTGGTAGCCGAATCCGGTTGTGTCGTCCTTCATCGACAGCGTGCGCGTGTAGCTGACGCTGGCCTGGAAATTCTTGTTGAAGCGGCGCTGGAACGACGTCGCGATCATGCGGCTCTCGGTCTGGCCGTCGCTGGTCAGCCACTGATCGAGGCCATAGGCCGGGTTCGGCCGTCCGAAGAGAATCGGATCTTTGCTGTAGCCGGTGACCGGATCGTAGAAGAGATTGACGTCGCGGCTGCGCACCATGTTGCGCTCTTCGAGGCTGGTGAAGTCCACGTCGAACGCCATCAACGATCCCAGCTGCTTCTGGAACCCGATCGAGCTCTGCCACCCGTACGGGTCGCGATAGTCGGGCGCGATGATCGTCGTTTCTTGCGGCGGCGTCGGCACGGCGCCGGAAAGGTAATCCTCCGGAGACGCGCCGCCGAGCGGGTCATAGAGGAAGTTGGTGCCGGTCGGCAGGAACACCGCGGCCACCGCGTTGTTGTAGAACTGCTGACGATAGGTCACGTTCGACACTGGGAAGTTGTAGTAGAGGCCGGTGCCGCCGCGGATGACGAGGTCGTTGTTGCCGCCGACGTTGTAGGCGAATCCGATCCGCGGCGCGACATTGTTCAGATCGCGCACGCCGGTCTGGTAGCCGAAATTCCCATTGTCGCGGCCGTTGTCGATCAAGATCGGAACGTCGCGCACCCATTGCGGGTCGAGGCCCTCCGGATCGACGTCGTAGCGGACGCCAAGGTTGATCGTCAGCTCGTTCGAGACACGCCAGTTGTCGCCAAACCACGCCGCAGTCTGCGAACGACCGACGTCCACCAGATAGTCGGTGTGGAAGAACACCGAGTACTGCTGGAGAAACGGCTGTAGCAGACTCAAATCCCATCGCGAGGGGTCGTCCCAGGCATCTTGCGGGAATGCCGCCTCGAGAATCGCGGTCGAGGGCTGACGGTTGAAGGTGAATGTACCGCGGCGGTTGAGGTCCCACACTTTCGTATGCCGGTCCTTGAGGAACTCGCCGCCGAACTTCATCTCGTGCTTGCCGGCGTGCCAGTTCATCTCCACCCGCATCGGGTACTGCTTCATCCACGAGTAGTTGGGGAAGTTCTGCTGCCCACCCAGGGTCAGGTTCGGGAACTGGAACACCGGCACGCCGAACGGCCATTGATTGAGCGATGTCATGTTCGACGGAATCGGGTCGTCGTACCACGAGAACCGCGACGTCCCGCCCTGCAGCTGCATCGTCATTGAGTTACTGATGATGCGCGTCCACGTCGCGTAGAGGTTCGTCGAGTAGTAGCGTTGATGCTCCGCCATCGTCGGGTGCGTCGTGCCGCTGGAGATTTGGAACGGGCTGTCGAGCGTCCAGCGCTGCAGACGCACGCTGAAGCTGTTCTTGGCCGATTGCTGATAATCGCCACGCGCCAGGTAGTTGTTCTGCACGGTGTTCGACGGCAGCGACCACGTCTGATTCGGGAGCGCGGTGGGCGTCAGCACCGCGGTGGACGGGTTGCGCTCGTACTCGTACGACCCGAAGAAGTGCACCTTGTCGCGAATCACCGGTCCGCCGAGCGTAAAGCCGGTCTGTTGATCCGAGTAGGGAAGCACGACGCCCTTGACCGGATCGGCCTCGTTGAATTTGTCACTGCGGAAGAAGCCAAAGGTCGAGCCGTGCAGATCGTTGGTGCCCGCGCGCGAGACGGCCTGCACCTGCACGCCGGTTGAGCGACCTTGGGTGATGTCGTACATGTTGGTGACGATCTGGAACTCTGCGATTGCTTCGCGGCTCATCTTGGGCTGGCCGAAACCGGAACCGGAGATGCGCTGCGAGATCTGCTGGCCATCGAGATTGAGCTGGAACTGATCATCGGAAACACCCGGCGTGTTGCCGATGTTGTTGGCGGTAATGCCTTTGACCATCAGCGACAGCTCCATCCAGTTGCGACCCTGCAGCGGCAACTCGGCCATCTGGCGCCGGTCGATGTTGCCGCTGACGCGCGGGGACGAGGTGTCCACCAGCGGCGCCTGAGAGCTGACAACGACTGTTTCCTGGACGCCGGCCAGTCGCAGGGTAATCGGTTGCACCGTGGCGTTGGCGCCGACGAGCAGCTCGATGCCGGTGAGTTCGGCGGTAGCAAACCCTGAGAGCTCGACGCGCAGCGTGTATTCGCCGGGTGCGAGGTTCAGGAACTGGTAGCGGCCGTCGGCCGTGGTGACCTCGACCGACTCCCGTCCGGTCTTGGTTTCAGTGGCGGTGAGCGTCACGCCTGGCATGACAGCTTTTTGATCGTCGATGACGACGCCCTGCAGCGTCGCGTTCTGCTGTGCGATAAGCGTCACCGACAGCATCGCGCACAGACCCAACCAGCCGAGAAATCGGCGAACCATGTGATGTCCTCCGTCGTGAAGAGAGAAGGCCTGCCTTGCCGAAGCCGGCGAAGGCGGGACGTGCAACGGGGCGTTCGCTCGACGTCGTGGTCGTGTGTGCTCGCAGGCAGAGCAAGCGAAGGGCCATGACGCGCGTGCACGCGCGTACGAAGGATCGCGCTGTGTTGTTAGAGAAATTGCGCGGTCACTGCGATCACGTCATCGACCGCGTCTCGACCGAAACGACAACGATGGTGCCGCGTGCGGGTGATTCAGACTGATTTGTGGGAATGCGGAATGGACATCGGCGCGGTGCACGTGCGGAACCGGACCGGCGGTCCCGCACTTCACGTCGTCTAGAAAGCCGGCGTTACGGGTGTGGCCGTCGGCCGCGGCAGATAGGATTTCCGCACCGTCGCAACGACCGTGAACGCGCTGTCACCGACGTTGGCGATCTCGTACTCGATGGCCTGGCCGACAAAGATGTTGACCGCGCGCTCGCTCAAGCCGAAATCGTCGTCCAGCCAGTGGTGGAGCTCGAGCGTCGCATGCTGCAACGCCTGTAGTAGCGTGGTTCCACTGCCGACGGCCATCAGGTACTCGGCGTTTTCGATGCGCGGCCACTGCATCTCGAATTCGCCGACGACGGTCGAGGGACGCACGACGCTGCTGTGCGGCCACTCCTTCTTCTTGACGACTTCGACAGTGAACTCGATGTCGAGCGACGTCTCGACGCCGGTGCCAGTCACATCGCCGTCGGTCTGTCGTGCGTGACCGTGTCCAAGGAACAACAACGCGCCTGGATGGAAGACGGGGAGCATCACCCTTGCGCCTGCAGCAACACCGGCTGCGCTCATGTTGCCGCCGAAGGCGCCAACCATCGTCGTGCTGATCGCACCCTGACCGGCGGGGGCGACGCCAACCGACGCGAGCGTCGGCGCCAGAGGCATCTCGAAGACGGGCGACTCGAAACGTGAGCGCCAACCCGTCCCGCCGAGCGCCTCCAGATCGAAACGCACGACACGTTTGGCGGTGTCGATCGTCCAGGGTACGCGAGTGTCGCTTTTACGTGAGATGGTGCCTGGCGCGACGGCGTTGATGGCCATGATCGCTGCCGACGTTCCTGTGGTGCGATTTGGCTCGAGCTTGTTGATCGTGACGACGAGCAGGTCGCCGGGCTCGGCGCCCTCAATGAAGAACGGGCCGGTCTGCGGATTCGGTCCCGGCGCGACCGCCCTGCCGCTTGCGTCAACGCCCATGTCGTCGACGACGGACGTGATGACGCGATCGCCGCTCTTGATGCGCAGCACTGGCGCGTGCGCGGCGGAATAGGTGTTCACGAAAGCGGTGGGGGCCAATCGATGCGTCTCGGCAAGAAGAACTATGTGCGTGGTGACCGCGAGGACCGGGAGAGCGAGGCGGAGTCGTGTCATGGCGTTCCTTTGTTCGCGAAGTGTGAGAGAGGCCCATTCGAGAGACCGCCCTACGAATAAGCAAACGCCGCTCCGCTGAAGCGTCGGCGGATCTCGCGGTGTGCGGGCATCTTCAGACGACGGCCCGACATTCTTGGCAGCCCCGTCGAGAGCATTCCGACAAGAGTGCGTGTTGGCAGCACGCACGCTGATCGTGAGCTGCGGATCGATGTGCGCGCGAAATCGCGAGTATTCACGCGGCGAAATCGCATGTGGTCACACGCCGCTCGCATCACACAGACGATGGAACCGCGCTTGCTTTATCGACGCGTCGAGGAGCTAGAGATGGCATGAAGATCCGTTGGGTTCATTTCTTCCTCGCCTGTTCGGCAGTGCTTGCCCTTCAAGCGGTGTTCGCCTCGTCGATGGCCGACACGGCCTCTCAGACGTCACCGCAAGGGACACGTCCCGGACCAAGCGTTGCCGCCGCGCCTGTTCAAGTGACACCCGTCGCGGCGCACGCTGAACCGATCGTTCGATCGAAGGCGTTTGTCGACACCTACTGCGTCACCTGCCACAACCAACGACTGAAGACGGGCGGTCTCGCGCTCGATGCACTGGATATCGGCAAGGTCGGCGAGCACGCCGCGGAATGGGAGAAGGTGGTCGTGAAGCTTCGCGCCGGCCTGATGCCGCCGTCAGGTATGCGGCGGCCGGCGCAGACAGTGATCGACGCGTTCACCGCGTCGCTCGAATCCGCACTCGATCGCGCCGCGACTGCCGACCCGAACCCAGGTCGCACCGAGCCGCTCCATCGTCTGAACCGCGCTGAATACCAGAATGCGGTACGCGATCTGCTCGGATTCGAGGTGGACGCCTCGACCTGGCTCCCCACCGACGAGGTCAGTTACGGCTTCGACAACATTGCCGGTGTCCTCAAGCTGTCACCGCTTCTTGCCGAGCGGTATCTGAATGCGGCTCAGAAGATCTCGCGCCTCGCACTTGGCACGCCGGCCCCGCCGAATGGCGAACTCTATCGGGTTCCCGATCAGCTCGATCAGGACGTGCGTCTCGAGGGGATGCCGGTAGGCACACGCGGCGGGACGCGAGTCGACTACCTCGCGCCGCGCGACGGCGACTACGACATCAAAGTGCGTGTCGGTCGCGGCATCGACTCTGACATCCCGCACTTCATCGGTGAGCAGGACCTCGAGATCAGTGTCGATGGTGAGCGCGTGCACGTCTTCACGCTGCCGGCCACGCCTGGCGAGGATCTCAATATCGAGCGCCAGGTGGCGCGAGCGCCTGGCACCGGTCCCGAGCGTCGTCCGCGTGCGGTAGACGCCAACGGCGATCCGATTCCAGACGACGCCGCGCTGGCGCGCCGGAAGCTGGACGACGACTGGGTCATCCGCGTGCCGATCAAGGCCGGCCTGCACGAGATTCGCGCGACGTTCCTGATGAAGTCCAGCGCCGTCTCGGAGGGATTCCGCCGGCCATTCCTCAAGCCCTACATCGGCCGCGGTCCCACGGACAACCGCGAAACGCGTGAAGGCGCGGCTCTTCGTGAGATGGAGATCATGGGTCCGCTCAATCCGGGCGGCGCCACCTCGTCCCCGAGCCATCAGCGCGTCTTTGTCTGCAGGCCGGCCAGGCCGGCCGAGGAACCGGCCTGTGCAAAGACGATCTTCTCGAAGCTGGCGCGACGTGCGTATCGCCGCCCCGTGACCGATGCCGATCTTAAAGTGCTGCTCGACTTCTACAACGAGGGCCGCGCCACGGGCACGTTCGAGGCGGGTGTCGAGCTCGCGCTCCAGCGAATCCTGGTCAGCCCGTCGTTCCTCTTCCGTGCTGAATTCGACCCGCCTCCGCCGCTCCGCGGCTTCCGCGGGACAAGTGCCGTGCCCGCTGCGGACCAGAAGTCATCCATCTATCGCATCAGCGATTTGAGCCTCGCCTCACGGCTGTCCTTCTTCCTGTGGAGCAGCATCCCGGACGAGGAGCTCCTCGCCGTGGCGGAGAAGGGCAAGCTGCGCGAGCCCACGATTCTCGCGCAGCAGACCAAGCGGATGCTCGCCGATCCGCGGTCACAGGCGTTCACCACCAACTTCGCCGGCCAGTGGCTCTCGCTGCGCCGGTTGAAGGACATCGTCCCGGACCCCTTTCTCTATCCGGATTACGGCGACACGCTGGCGCTCGCGTTTCAAAAAGAAGCCGAGCTCTTCTTCGACAGCATCGTTCGTGAGGATCGGCCGTTGATGGATTTGCTCGACGCCGACTACACGTTCGTCAACGAGCGGCTGGCGCAGCATTACGGCATCTCGAATGTGAAAGGCATCAACTTCCAGCGTGTGACGCTAGCTGCCGACAGTCCGCGGCGCGGACTGCTGGGCAAGGGCGCCGTGCTCACGGTGACTTCGTTGCCGAATCGCACGTCGCCAGTGGTGCGCGGCAAATGGGTGCTGCAGACGATTCTCGGCGCGCCGCCTCCTGAGCCACCGCCCGATGTTCCCTCGCTCCAGGAGAACGGCGAGAAAGTTACAAAAGTACGCACGCTGCGCGAGCGTCTCGAGCAGCACCGAGCGGGGGCGATCTGCGCGTCGTGCCACAAGCTGATGGACCCGATCGGATTTGCGCTCGAGAGCTTCGACGCTGTCGGCAAGTACCGGCTGTTCGACGAGAACTACGAGCCGATCGACAACACCGGCGACTACGCGGACGGATCGAAGATCGATGGTCTGCAAGGGCTTCGCACGGTACTGATGGCGCGCTCGGCGCAGGTCAACGCCAACATCACCAAGACGCTGCTCACGTATGCGCTCGGTCGCGGCGTCGAGTACTACGATGCGCCGGCCATCCGTGCCATCCTGCGCGACGCCGCGCCGAAGAATTACCGATTCTCGTCGATCGTTGTCGGGATCGTCACGAGCCCTCCATTCCAGATGAGGAGATCCGATTCATGATCATCACCAAGAAGGCATTGTCGCGGCGCACGGTGCTGCGCGGCATCGGTGCATCACTGGCGCTGCCGTATCTGGATGCGATGGTGCCGGCGCTCCGGGCAGTGACCACCAAGCCGACGCAAAGGTTCGGGTTCTTCTACATGCCGAACGGTGTGGCGATGAACCATACCGGCGTGAACTACTGGAAGCCGCAGACCGTCGGTCCCGACTTCGAGTTCTCGCCGATTCTCAGCCCGCTCGAGTCGTATCGCCAGCAGGTAATGGTCATCAGTGGCCTGCACAATCGTGCGGCCGAGAGCCTTGGCGATGGGAACGGCGATCACACGCGCAGCACCGCCTCGTGGCTCACCGGGACCCACATCAAGCGCACCGAAGGATCGGATTTGCGCGCCGGCACCTCGCTTGATCAGGTCATTGCCTCGCAGTACAAGAAAGACACGCCGCTGCCGTCGCTCGAGCTCGCGATCCTGCCGAACTCGGTCACCGGCGGATGCGATACCGGCTACAGCTGCGCATATGGCACCACTCTCTCGTGGTCGTCGCCGACGACGCCGCTGCCGACGCAGAGCAGTCCGCGGCTGGTGTTCGAGCAGCTCTTTGGTGACGGTGGTTCGGCCGAGGACCAGCGTGCCGCGGCCCGGATGAAGGGGAGCCTTCTCGACTCGGCGATCCAGGAGATGCACGGCCTGCAAGCCAAGCTCGGTCCCGCCGATCGATCGACGGTGTCCGACTACCTCGACGTGCTGCGCGAGGTCGAGAGACGCATCCAGCAGACCGAGGCAAAGAACGCCGAATCGCCGTCGGCGGCATACGAACGGCCCGGCATCGGCGTGCCGGAACGATTCGACGATCACGCGAAGCTGATGTTCGATTTGCAGCACCTCGCGTTCCAGGCCGACATCACCCGCGTGACGACGTTCATGTATGGCGCAGAACAGCGTGCACGGATGTATCCGGAGATCGGCCTGAACGAATCGCACCACTCGATGTCGCATCACGGGAACGCACCAGACAACCTGGCGAAATACACCAAGCTGTGCACGTGGCACGTCGAGCTGTTCGCGTATCTCGTCGAGAAGATGCGGAATACGCCGGATGGTGACGGCAGCCTGCTCGACCACTCGCTGCTGATGATTGGCGGCGGCATGAGCGACGGCAACATCCACTCGCATATGGACGTACCGATCGCGCTGGTCGGCGGCGCCAATGGCTTCAAAGGAAATCAGCACGTGGCGATGAAGATGGGCACGCCGCTGTCGAATCTTCTCGTCGGTATCGCCAACCACTCGGGCGTGCCCATTGACAGCTTCGGTGACAGCTCGAGTGCGATCAATGTGAAGACATAGCGGTGACGCAAAGTCGCCCTACTGGGACACCAACATGAAAACACGACACCTGGTCGTCGCGCTTGTGCTCGTTGGCGCATTCGCTTCTGCAATCGATGCGGCGGGACCTCTGACGATCGTGGATGCCGCCAAAGCCGGCAACGTTGCAGCGGTCCGCGCCTTCCTGAAGCAGCCGAAGGCGGCGAACGTCGCAAGCAAGGATGGCACGACGGCGCTTCACTGGGCGACAGACGTCGACAATCTGCCGATCGCACAGGCGCTCGTGCGCGCAGGCGCTGATGTCAAGGCGATGAATCGCTACGGCGTCACGCCGATGTATTCGGCAGCCGTGAACGGCAACGCCGCGATGATCGAGCTGTTGCTGAACGCCGGCGCCGACCCCAACGTCGCGTTGCCAGAAGGTGAGACGCCGCTGATGACCGCGGCGCGAACCGGCAAGGCCGCCGTCGTGCGGTTGTTGTTGGCGCGCGGCGCCACGGTGAACGCGGTCGAGAAGTGGAAGCAGCAGACGGCGTTGATGTGGGCCGCTCATGAGGGCAATGCCGAGGTCGCGAACATCCTCATCGAGGCCGGCGCCAACGTGCATGCGCGCTCGATGTTCGGCTGGACCGCACTGCTGTTCGCGGCGCGTCAGGGGCAGGTCGCCACAATCGACGCCCTCCTCGCGGGTGGTGCGCGGATCAACGAGACGTTGCCCGACGGCACCGGCGCGCTGATCACCGCAGTGCAGGGACTCAACTACGAGGCGGCCGTTGCGCTGCTGAAGCACGGCATCGATCCGAACGCGGCCGGCCAGGGCTGGACTGCGCTGCACCAGATCGCGTGGTCGCGGCGGCCGCAGCGCGGTCAGAACAATCCTGGTCAGAGGGCGCACGGCAACGTCAGCAGCCTCGATCTCGCGCGTGCGCTCGTCGAGCACGGCGCCGACATGAACGCCCGACAGACGAGAGAGCCGAACTCGGATATGGAGGGTCGCAACAGCCTGAACCGGTTCGGCGCGACACCGCTCTTCCTCGCCGCGAAATCGGTAGACGTACCGCTCATGGAAGTGCTGCTCGAGCTCGGTGCCGATCCGTTCATTGGCAATGTCGATGGCGACTCACCGCTGATGGTGGCGGCGGGGGTTGGCGTCTATTCGCAGGGCGAGAGTCCCGGTCTACCCGAGGAGTCGGCCGACGCGGTGAAGATACTGCTCGATCTTGGTGCGCCGGTAAACGACGTGGACAAGAACGGCGAGACCGCGCTGCACGGTCCGGCGTGGCGAGGATCGAACGAGGCGGTGATGCATCTGGTCAACGCGGGCGCGAAACTCGACGTCCGCAACAACCGGGGCTGGCGACCGCTGACGATTGCCGACGGCGTCTACTACAACGCCCGCGTGATGATGAACAAGCACACCGCGCAGCTGCTGCGCGAGCTGATGGCAGCGCGCGGAATGGACACCAGCGACAAGGGCGCCAACGTCGGCGGGGCCCTTCGCGCCGAACTGGCTGATGAAACCGAGCTGGATGCCGACAACCCGTCGGACGTGCAGCAGCGGCTCATCGAGCAGGCGAAGAAACGGCAGGAGATCCTCGAACAGCTCCAGCGTCAGTCGAAGTGACCACTATGCGTGACATCCGTGCATCGGCCATCGGCGTCTCGCTCGTCGCCGGCGCGGCCGTCGTATCCGTGCTGACCGCCGGCGTGGACGCGCAGCGGCGCCGTGGCAACGACAATTCGGCATTCGGCGCGCCCGTCGCGACCAATACGATCGTCGATGCGCCCGATCAGTACTTCGGCAAGGTCGTCACCATCACCGCGGGCGTCGAGCGGATGGTCTCGAAGACGACCTTCCTGATGGACCAGCACAAAGTCGCCGGTCCAAAGGAAGTGAAAGCGGTTGGCAAGCCGCTCTTGGTCATCGCGCCGTATCTGACGTCGTCGCTGGATCAGAAGAAGTACTTCCTGGTGAGAGGTCAGGTCGTGAAGCTCGAATCGTCCGCGCTCGCGAAACTGGCGCCGGACTATGTCCTCGACCTGCCACAGGAGATCGGCGCCAAGTACACGGGACAACCCGTGCTCGTGGCCTCGTCAGTGCTCGATGCGAGGTATGTCGAGCTGGCGAAGAAACCGATTCCACCGCCGACGCAGGACGACCTCGCGCTCACCGCGGCGATGAAGACAATCTCTCCGGCTTTCAACGCGCTGCGAACTGCCGCACAGGAATCGCAAGCCGACATCGTCACAGCGAATCTCGCGGAGATCGGACCCGCGTTCGCGCAGGCGGAGTCGGTGCTTGGGAACCTTCGGCATGCGGCGATCACGCAGGTGCGTGATGCACGTACGCAGGTTGCATCGATCGAGACCGCGCTCGCAGCGGGGAACTGGGACGCTGTAAAGGCGTCAGCGACGGCGCTCAATCAGACGTGCCAGAGTTGTCACGCCGCGCATCGAGAAAGGCAGGATGACGGAACGTTCAGGATTAAGCCGTAAACAACTTATGGCTCGATGAAGACCCGCTGCAGTCTCTGGCTATCGACGGGCGCGAACACCCAGTCGTCAGGCCGCTCGCGCGTCAGTTCGTCATCGGTCCAGACGGCTCGCATGATGCCGCTGCGGCTGTGTCCGCGAACGCCGAGCAGCAAGTGGCCGACCTCGTGGGCGAGAGCACGGCCGAGAAGCTCGCTGCGTACGACGCTGGTTCGGCGCGCGACCGCTGCGACTTGATCGTGAAACACTGTCGCCATCTTCCCGGCGTGCGTATCCGGGTCGACAACGGCAAAACCGAGCGGTGGCTCCGTGTCGCCCTGTGCGCCGAGCGCTGCGACGGATCGCTTGCGCAGCGGCACGCCGGGTGTCAGCGTCGGCATGATGCGGGCGATGAAGTTTCCGGAGCGGCGGGCATCGTGGCACACTGGGCGGCGTCCGTTGTCGGTGCAGTCGTGCCACTCTACGAAGATGCCGGCCTTTTCCACGATGGACGCGGCGGTCTGAATGGCTGCGGTTCGGAGGGCGACGTCACCGATTCCGGTCTCGTAGACGCGGACGACCACACGTCGGGTTTCCGCGCTGCCCGTGGTGGCAGTCAGGAAAGCCATCGCGAAGGTTATGGTGATCGCCGTACTTACACGGACGGCGATCGATGCTCTGGCGTACTTCATGGAACGCCTCATCGATCTCGAGGCCGCATCGCGGCGGCCGGCAAATTCCGCCTAAAGTAACACGCCGGTGGTGTGCAGCAGCGCTGTCCGACGGTCGTGTCGGTTTGCCTCATCCGTCCTGCAACTTCGTCTCCGCCTACAATAGCCACGCACGTGCCGCTCGAAGTCGTCTTCGCGTTCGTCGTCGGTATTGCCTCGGCGTTGCTATGGCGCCGCGCCCGCGCCATCGTTGCCGCGCGGAAGAGTAAACCTCCCGCTGCTGCCGCCGACTCGACAGGACCGACGCAGCGGATCCAGCAACTGAGTGAACCGCTCACAGCTATTGCCGAGTCGAGCGCGCATCCGCGCGACTTGCTCGATAACGACTCCTTCAAAGAGGCCGTCTCCATCCTGGAGTCCGAGAAGGTGTCGTTGAAGCTCGTCACCGATTACGTCGGCGGCGCAAACTGGCCGATCGCGACAGCGGCATGTGCGGCGTTGATCACACGTCCGGATCGGGCCGAGGCGTTGTCCACGGTCGTCGCGGGTTTTCGGCACTGCCGGCCGTGGCCGATGTATTTCGTGCTGCGCTATTTCGAAACGCTGGATGAGCGGCCGCCGGTTGGCGCGCTCGTGCTGCAGGGATCGGAGTGGTGGATCGACCACCCATTCATTCCCGGTCTTCTCGGCGAGCACTTCGTGGCGCGCAGCGAGAAGGGCGATGAACCCTCGTTCGGCGACGGTCTTACGCGAGCGACGGCCGTCGAGATCAATATCGCCGAGAGCCTGCTACGGAAAATCGATACTCCAACGTCGCGGCAACTGCTCGAACGGATCGCGACGTTCCGGCGCACGACACTCGATCGCGAGTATCTGCAATCGTTCGGGCGGTTCGTCGAAGACGACGCCGATCGTCCGCTGCTGGTCGAGCACGAGGCCATTCGCGAGCTCCTCGCGCGAGGTGACGTGTGCGTCCTGCAGCAGCCGCCACGCTCACTGCTCGTCGTCGGCGAGCCGCGCAGCGGCAAGACCAGTTTTGTCACACTGCTCGCGATGCGAGCGCAGGCCAATGGCTGGACGTTGTTCGAGGCGGGCGGCGCCCATCTGCAGGCCGGTCAGACCTACATCGGACAGCTCGAGGAGCGTTTGCGCCGGTTGCCAATCGAGCTCGCCGCGGATAAGCGTGTGCTGTGGCACGCCCCTGACTTCCTCCAGCTCGCGACGAGCGGCATGCATCAAGGTCAGACCGCGAGCATCCTCGATCAGGTGCTGCCGGCGATTGCCGCTGGCCGGCTCGTCCTCCTGAGCGAGATCACGCCCGCGGCGCTGACCAGAGTGTTGCAGCAGCGGCCTGCCGTGCGGACCGCGGTTGAATTGCTGCGATTGCGACCGCTCACCGATACCGAAACCACTCGTCTCGTGGACGAGGTCGCCACGCGCATTCATCAGCATCTCGAGATACGCGTTGACCCCGAGGCGCTGGAAACGGTGACGTATCTCGCCCGGCACTACCTGAGCTCGGGTCAGATGCCAGGTGCCGCACTGGATCTCTTGAAACTGTCGATGCAGCGCGCCGTCGCTCAGGACGCCGCGCGCGTGACGCGGCCTGACGCGCTGGCGACCATGTCGCAGCTCACCGGCATGCCGCAGCAGGTGCTGGACGATCGCGAACGCGTGGATCTCGCCGAATTGCGCCGATTCTTCAGCACGCGCGTCATTGGTCAAGACGAAGCTGTCGATGCGGTGGTCGATCGCCTGGCGATGCTGAAAGCCGGGCTGACCGACTCGACCAAGCCAGTTGCGGTGTTTCTCTTTGCTGGGCCGACCGGCACGGGCAAGACCGAGCTCGCCAAGACCCTCGCGGAATTTCTATTCGGCTCCGCCGATCGGCTGATTCGCCTCGACATGAGCGAGTTCCAGAGCGTGGAGTCGATGCGGAAGATCGTCGGCGATCCCGATCGGCCTGACGAGTCGAATGCGCTGACCGATCGCGTTCGCAAGCAGCCGTTTTCGGTGGTGCTGCTCGACGAGTTCGAGAAGGCGCATGGCAACGCGTGGGATCTGTTCCTGCAGGTCTTCGATGATGGCCGTCTCACCGATGCCAAGGGGCACACCGTCGATTTCCGGCACTGCATCATCATCCTGACGTCCAATCTTGGCAGCACGATTCGTCACGACACCGGCTCGGGATTTGTGGCTCATGTCGCCGCAGCCCTGTCGCCGCAGATCGTCACGAAAGCGATTCATCAGAGCTTCCGCCCGGAGTTCGTCAACCGCATCGACCGCATCATCGTGTTCCGTCCCCTCAGCCGCGAGCACATGCGGAGCATCGTGTCGAAGGAGCTGTCGCACGTCCTGCAGCGGCGCGGGCTGCGGCATCGTGAGTGGGCGGTGGAATGGGAAGCGTCGGCGCTCGAGTTCCTGCTCGACAAGGGGTTCTCACCGGCGATGGGCGCGCGGCCGCTGAAGCGCGCCATCGACCAGCACCTGCTCGCGCCGCTCGCCGCCACGCTCGTCGAGCATCGGTTCCCGGAAGGCGATCAGTTCCTCTTCGTGCGCAGCGATGGACGGGCGCTGCAGGTCGAGTTCGTCGATCCCGATGCGTCTGCGCCGATCGCACCGCGTTTCGACGTCGAGCCGATGGTGCCACGGGGCTCCGACCTCACGCTCGCGCGGATGATGCTGCAACCGACGGGCGCGCCGGCTGAGCGGGCGGCGTTGGTCGCCGATCTGCAGCGCCTCGAGAGCCGGCTGACTGACGACAAATGGGTCGCGCTCGAATCGGAGCTCGCCGCGCAGATGCAGCGTCCCGATTTCTGGAGTCAGGCGAACCGCGCCGCGACCCTGTCACAATTTGAGGTGATGGACCGAGTGAAGGCTGCCGCCAGCACTGCCCGGGGCCTGGCGACTCGACTCGACCGCTCAGCGAATTTCTCCGGCCGCTATTCGCGCGACCTCATTGTGCGTCTCGCGTCACAGCTCTTCCTCGTCAATCACGGGATCGAGGATGCGATGACCGACGCCCCGGTTGAAGTGGTACTCGCTGTCCAACCTGTGCTCGACCAGGCACGACATGCCGAAACCTCCACGCGATGGTGTGAGCGGCTGCTCGAGATGTACCGCAAGTGGGCGGCCCGCCGCGGCATGCAGGTGTCTGAGGTAGGTGTCCCTGAGTCGCGGCTGAACGTGTTCGTGATTTCAGGCTTTGGCGCCGCGCGACTCCTCAGTCCCGAGTCCGGCCTGCATGTCCTCGACTATGAGAATTCAGACGAGATCGGCCGCACTGTGGCGCGTGTTACCGTCAGACCGACGCCGCTGGTCCTGCCCGAATCGACTACCGAACAGTGGGTACTTCTGTCGGCGCTGCTTGGCAAAGGACCGGCACCCGCTGCGATCGTGCGCCGCTACCGCGTGGACTCATCGCCGGTCATTCGCGACCTCAAGCACGGATGGCGAACCGGACGTACAGAACTCGTCTTCGAGGGCCACTTCGATCTGATTGCCGAAGTGTGGCCAGCCACTGCCGAAGAGCGACGCAGCTGAGCGCGTCGACCGCGGCCACTGCATAGGCCGTGCTTGGCACGGTTGGCGCATCGAGCGTTCCCTTGCTCAGCACAGCGATTGGGAGGAGCCGACTATGACAGTAAGGGACTTACAGACGTCCAATGTGAAGACCGTCTCTTCAGACACCGATCTCGCTGTTGTTGCGAGATTGATGTGGGAAGGCGACTGCGGTGCCGTACCAGTGGTCACCGAGGACCGCAAAGTCATCGGCATGATCACCGATCGAGATATCTGCATTGCCGCGGCGACGCGGTCCAAGCCGCCGGCCGAGATCCGCGCCGGCGAAGTCATCAGCACCAATCACGGCGTTCACGCAGTGAAGCCGGACGACGACGTCCGTGTCGCACTCAGGACGATGCGCAAGCATAAAGTTCGGCGCCTGCCCGTGGTCGATCGCGAGCAGCGGTTGGCGGGCATCGTCTCGATCAACGATCTGGCGATCAACGCATCGTCGTCGCAGCCTGACAGCGTGCCCGCCCAGGAATTCCTGGAAACGTTTCAAGCGATCTGCGCGCACGAGAAGCACGCCGTCGCGTAGCGGCTGTCGCGTCCGACCCGCCCTCGTTCTTCGAGCTTCGGCGGTCCGCCGTGGCCCATAAGCGAAGTCGGAAAGGACGCGCCCGCCCTACCACAAAGGCATGCGCATGAGAGGCGATGCGCGTCTCGATCATTTCGGACCGAAACGCGCGTCTGTTTGAGACGTGTCGGGAGGCACCGTGCGCCTCCCGCTGATGTGAGGTGGGGTATTTGTCGCGTCCCAAGAACGGGTCACGAGCGAGGCTGCTCTTGTTAGAGCAAGCGTGGTACCACTCCCCGAACCGCGAAGAACTCACGCAAACTTCGCTGGACCGTGACGAGACCGCGCGTTGACGCGTCGCGCCGCTTTGGGCCGCGACTCAACATGGGTAACTCACCGGAAGGTCTGAGAATCACGAGTGCCAATGTCCACTCGAGCTCGCAAGGCTGAACGGTTAGATGGGGCGAATGGGCGAGCGTCTTGCACTTATCAGCGCTCATGGAAACGTTGGTGCTCACCGCAGCCATGATGCTGTCTGGCTTACTCGCGATCGGAAGTACGCGCGCGCTGCTCGGAGCCGTGCTGCTCGCGATCACGCGCGACGCCGAACGATAGCGGCGTCGCGGC
>DAINQP010000033.1:20854-32756 GCA_036742665.1 Vicinamibacterales bacterium
GTACGTGGTCCGTCCTGTTATTGCTGATCCGTCATGATGTTGCTGGCGAGTTGCAAGCGACCAAGGACTGGGCGACCGAGGACCAAGGACCAAGGACTAGGAAGAAACCCCCGCCACAATCTCCGCGACTACCGGAAAATGGTCGGACGCTACGCGAGCGGTGCGTGTCGAGTGGGTAAAGATCTGGCGAAGGGCGCCTGTCGGGTGCACCCAGATGCGATCGAGCGCCACGATCGGCCACCTCACCGGGAACGACGCGGGCCGCGGCTGCCGACCGAGCCGCTGATCGAGTACGTGAACCACCGAGCGGCCGGGCAGCCAGTCGTTGAAATCGCCGAGCACGATGAAGAACGTGTTCCGTACGGAATCGAGATACTCGACGATCTGCCTCACTTGAAACCGGCGCTCATGCACCTTCAGCCCCAGATGCGCCGCCAGCACGTGGACCAGCTCTCCGCGGACGTTGACCGTTGCCGCGATCGCGCCCCGCGGCTCGCGCCGTTCCATGGATAGATCGATACGATGGACGTCAACGATGGGATGGCGAGTGAAGAGCGCGTTGCCAAAACATTGCGTGATGTTCTGACGTGTCGGTCCGAGCGCACATGTATAGCTGTCCAGCGTCGTCAGGACGACGGGGCTGCGTGTCTCGAGCGCGACGCTGGCCGGATACGTGAATTCCTGCAAGGCGACGATGTCGGCGTCGAGCTCGGTGATTACCGTCGCGACGCGGTCGGGGTCATGGCGGCCGTCAGTACCAATGCAGGAGTGCACGTTGTACGTCGCCACCCGCATTAGAAGCCTAGCCAAACTCCGCGCGGGCGCGCTGCCGGGAGACCGATGGCGCGAACTGGCGAATCAACAGCAGCGTGCGGACAACAGCCGCGACCAGGGTGAGGAGAACCGCCGCCACAATGGTCAGGACGACGTTTGACGTTGTGGGATTGAGCAGCGTCTGACGAAGCAGCGCGCCGAGACCGGCGAGCGCAGCGATCGCCGGCACGAACGCCAGCAGTGTGCCAGTCATGAACGTCGAGAATGGAATTCGCCCGGCGCCGCACAGCAGATGGATCGATCCCGAGGTGGCCACCGACGCCAACCTCAGTACGAGCACGCCCATGACGCCGCGCGCGCCCAGTTGCCGAGCGGATCTATACGAGCGCCGGCTCATCCACCGCGGCAGACGTGCTGGTCCGATCTGCCTTCCCAGCAAGTAGCCGAGCGCAGCGCCCGCGAGGGCTCCAAGCAATGCCACAACACCGCCGCGTGGTCCCTCGAGGATCGTGCCGGCGGCGATGGCCATCAACTCGAGCGGGACGAATACCAGGCCCGCGACGGCAATCACCGTCGCGACCGTCCAGGCGATCGACGGCATGCCTGGAAAGGCGGTCAGCAGTGCCTGAATCGTACGGAACTCAGGACGCCAGATCACAGCGGAGGACAGCGACGCGAGCGCAAGCGCCAGCACCGCGATCGGAATCGTCGGGAACGGCACCGGGCGCAGGCCATTGGTCGCATCAGCGGCTGGGACCAACTCTTCAACGGTTGATCCGAACGCGATCGGCTCATCGGGGTCGGCAAGGACTCGTGCCGCTTCCGACGCCACCACTTCCTCCTCGGGCGGGATCTCGATTCGCGCCAGCGTGTGTTCGGCGAGCTGTCGTGAATCGATGAATGTCCGCAGCGAGCCCGCGCGCTCGATTCCCTCGGAGACGGCGTCAGTCGTGAGGCCGAGATGCTCGGCAAGCAAACGATCGCGGATGCGACGAATGCCCGCGCGCGCATCACTCTGCGCAGTGGCGTCCACGGCGACGTCACATTCCGTATCCACGCCCATGGATCGCCGTGAGAAGTTGGCCGAGCCAATTCGCACGAGGGTGTCGTCAACGATCATGACTTTCGAGTGCACGAATGTGAGCACGTGCCGGGTGCGCGAAGCGGCTGGATAGACCAGCCGTAGTCGCCTGTGCGTGTCGGCCGCGATAAGCTGCCGGAACACGTTGTAGCGGAACGCCCCCATGGTGGTTTGCTCGAGCCAGCCGTGGCACTCGGCCGGTGACACGATAACGACTTCGGGGCCGTTGGGTTCGCCCAGCCGCGCCGCGAGCGCCGCTGCGAGCGCTTCATTGGTGAAGTACTGACTCTCGATGTAGATCGATCGTCGGGCTGCGGCGATCGAATCGACGAACAACGTCTCGCACTCGCGAATCGATGGGTGTACATAGGAGCCAGGGACGGTTCTGGCTATGGCAACATCCACGTCGGTGAGATCCGGTGTGACGTCGGCGGGCCATAGGTCGGCCGACGAACGGCGAACTGGTGGCAGCCGCTCCTCGCCCAGTGCGCGCCAGCGGTCGCGGGCCAGTGTGCCGAGGCTCGCGGCAACCGGTCCGGCCACCATGGTGTGGACCTCGTGATACGGACCGTACGGCTTGCCGCCAAAGGAGGTCCGCGCGGGTTCGTCCACGCGATGCGCGCACGTGTCCCACCGATGGCTCGTCAGATCGATGCCGCCACAGAACGCGAGCTGATCGTCAACCACGACGACCTTTTGGTGATGCGAGCCACCCACCGGATGACGATCGTCAAAGCCGAACCGCACATGACGATGCGTGCGCCAGCCCAGCTTCCACCGTGACCACGGGTCGCGCTCGAGCGTATACAGCGCCGCGTAGTCCCAGATCAAGATGTAGCAGCGAAGCTGCGGCCGGCGCCGCGCGACGAACGACAGCAGTTCGTCCAGCCTGGTCGGTTCCTTTTGTAGGGCCGGTCCTTTTGGACCGGCCGGTCCTTTTGGACCGGCCTGTCCGTTTGGATCGGCCTCTCCTTCTGGCCTGCCCGGGAGCAGATCGACGCCTGCGAAGATGTCCCATCCGAGAATGAACACCGTGCTTCGCGCCGACAGCAGCGCCTGCCTGACCAGTTTGAAGTAATCGGCCGCGTCCTGGATGCAGAAGAACTGGTGCGCGCGATCGACGCGCCAGCAGTTCTTACCCGCCTGAACGATCGATGCCGCCGCCGAACGGGTGTCACGCGGCGCGGTTCGCGCCGACGCGCTCATGCCGTGGACCTCGGTCGCAGCGAACGGTTGATCAACCAGGCGAGCGTCAGCGGGATGCTGACGATCAATATCGCGCCGATGACTGTCGCGGGTGACGGACTGCGCAGCACCATCGTCAACTGGTAACCGAAGCCGGCGAGTCCGATGACGAGACCCGCCATGCCGAGCAGCGTGCCTACGAGAAAGTCGCGATATGTGACGGTTGACGCGCCGACGATGACGTTGGCGAGCGTGAACGGCAGCGGGATCTTGCGGAAGAAGAAGACCGCGAGCGTGCCGTTGCGCCGCAGTGTGCTCGTGACCCGGACGACGCGTTCGCCGCCCAGTTGCTCGATGCGTCGCAGTCCCATCCACCGTCCGATCGCGAAACCTACCGAGCCGCTCGCGAGACATCCTGCCATCGCGTAGAGCGGGCCCAGAAGTGGACCGAACGCAATTCCAGTAGCGGCGATGAGCAATACGACCGGCACGGGCGCCAGGCCGACGAATGCGACCATCACGAGGGGCAGCCCGTACCACACGTGGCGATGGGGAGCCATCCACGCCGAGATCGCACCAATGTCCCAGGTGGTGGTGGGGAGCCCGCTCCACACCACCGCAATCACGGCGCACACGATCAGCACCGTCGCTACTTGAATCCACCTCGTCCGGACCATCGACATTCGCTCAACCGGAAACGAGGCAAGAAAAATGCCGGGGCGCCGACGGTTCAGCTTTGCGGTATCCTTGCCCCGCCATGAGGAGATACGGCGCGGCTCTCATCGTCTCGCTCGCGTTCTCTACGCCGCCGGCTTCGGCCTTCGCACAGGAGATCGATTTCTCCGGCCAATGGGCGCCCATCTACCACGAAGATGGTCCCGAACGGTTGCCCGGCCCCGAGCTCGGCGACTATCTCGGTCTTCCGATCAACGACGCGGCACGGCTGCGCGCGGACAGTTATGACGCAGACCGCATCTCCGCGGTCAGCGAGTACCAGTGCCGTCAGCATGCCGCCGATTACGGCATGCGCGGCCTGGCCAACATGCGGATCACCGCCGAGATCGATCCGCTGAAGCAGCGCATTCTCGCGTTCCATACGCGCATCGGGTTCCACGATGCAGAGCGGACGATCTATCTCGACGACCGTCCGCATCCTCCTGACACGGCCGCGCACACGTGGGCTGGGTTCTCGACCGGTGAGTACGACGGCAACATGCTCACGGTCAAGACGACACATCTAAAGGCGTACTACATCCGCCGCAACGGCGTGCCGGCGAGCGATCGGCGGACGCTGACAGAACACTGGGTGCGTCATGGCGAGTTCCTCACCGTCGTCACGATGATCGATGACCCGGTGTTTCTCACCGAGCGTCTGGTACGCAGTCAGAGCTGGGCCCTGGATCCGGGACAAACCATGGGCTCGAACTGGTGCGAGTACGCGGCGGAATTGCCGCTCGGCGACGAAGCGGTTCCCCACTACCTGCCCGGCACGAATCCCTACTTGAAGGAGTTCTCGACCTGGTACGGGCTCACCTACGAGGCCACTCGCGGCGGAGCGGACACGATGTATCCGGAGTACCGATCGAAGTTACCGCAGACGTGGTCCACGCTCGATCGATGTGGGCGCTATTGCCGATGCTTCAACGCCGAGGGCGGATGCGCAGTGAAATGAGCGCGCTGGCGCGTGGCCTGGCTGCCGCCGTCGCAGTGTTCGTGTGTATCGGCGGACTGCGCGCGCAGAGTCCGGCCGTGGCCGTTCTGCCTGTACAAGGCGCCGTGTCGATGGTGACGGTCTCGGGCACGAACATCACAGTGCAGATCGGGAAGACCGGTGTGCTGCTCGTGGATGCGCCCCGTCCCGACGCCGTGCCTGCGATGATGACCGAGATTCGCAAGCTCACCGACAAACCCGTTCGATACATCGTGAACACGAGCGCGGACGCCGATCACGTCGGCGGAAATGCAGCGCTCATCTCGGCCGTGGTCGGCCGCGAAGTTCAGGGGGCGCCGTTGGGCGCGTTAACCGGTCTTGGCGCTGCGTTGGGGCGGCCCGCGATCGTCGCGCACACCAACGTCCTGGGCCGCATGTCGAAGGCGGTGCCGCCGCCACCGGCCGCAGCGCTGCCCACGACCGAATATTTCCAGCCATCGATGGACTTCTTCAATGGGGAAGCGATCGTGCTGTGGCATCACCAGGGGCACACCGACGGCGACAGCCTGGTGTTCATCCGGCGATCGGACGTCATCGTCGCTGGCGATCTGTTCACGCCCGGGCAATACCCTTCGATCGATCTCGCGCGCGGCGGATCCGTGCAGGGACTTCTGCGCGCGCTGACGCACATTCTCGCGCTCGCCGTGCCGGAAGCGTTTGCCGAGGGCGGCACGAAGATCATTCCTGGCCACGGCCGTGTCGCTGAAGAGACCGACGTGGCTGAATTCCGCGACATGGTCGTGATCGTTCGCGATCGCGTGCAAGATCTGATCGCGAAGAAGATGACGATCGAACAGATCAAGGCAGCGAGGCCATCGCGCGATTACGATGCGGAGTACGGTGCATCGCCAGCCGACGCCGACCGCTTCGTCGACTCGATCTTTCGCAGTCTCACGGGCGCGAGAGCGGGAGGAAAATCGTGAGCTCGCGCGACCGTAGGGCCCGTCCTTTTCGACCGGCTGTCGCGGCCATTTGGATCGCGCTCGCGGCGTCGCTCGCGGCGCAAGGTCCTCCAGGCGGGCGTGCCGGCGGTCCGCCGCCGACCGCGAAAGCTGCGGCTCGCGCCGACTTCACCGGATATTGGGTCTCGATCGTCAGCGAAGACTGGCGGTGGCGAATGATCACGCCAGCCAGGGGCGACTACGCGAACATTCCAATCAACGCCGCGGCGCGCGCGCTCGCAGACGCATGGGATCCCGCGAAGGATCAAGCGGAAGGCGAGGCGTGCAAAGCGTATGCGGCGCCGGCGATCATGCGCGAGCCCGGCCGTCTGCAGATCACTTGGCAGGACGACAACACGCTGAAGATCGAGACGGACGCGGGGATGCAGACGCGTGTGCTGCGCTTTGCGATACCGGGCAACGTTCAGCCTGCCGGCGAACCGACGTGGCAAGGCACGTCGGTTGCGCGATGGGAGGCACCACCGCGCGGGACGGCAGGCAACACGATTCCGCTCGGCCTCGGCGCGCGCGCCGGTACCGATACGCGCACACTCGAGGTCACGACGACGCGCATACGTCCGGGATATCTCAGAAAGAACGGCGTTCCATTCAGCGCCAACACCAGCGTCACCGAGTACTTTGATTTCTTCAAGGATCCCGATGGGGTGGACTGGTTCGTCGTGACGACCATCGTGCGTGATCAGCAGTACCTCAATGGGCCCTGGGTCACGACGAGTCACTTCAAAAAGGAGCCGAACGGCGCGAAGTGGAAACCGACGCCGTGTTCGGTTCGATAGACGCCGACCTGTAGAGCGCAAGATTTTATCTGCGGCGCATGAGCCCTGCAGAGGACAGCTCGCTCTGCCGTTTGTCGCTATTCCGTCTAAATCCTTTCGCAGCTGTCACTTATATGGATGCGTCGATATGGCACGGCACCCGCATATTCAGGTGGCGACAGCCAAACAGGCTGCTTACAAGGAGAGGCAACGATGAACCCGATCGCGGCAGGAGTAGCAGGTGCGCTGATGTCAGGTGTGGCGATGTATACGCTGGGTGCGAAGACGACCCAGGTGGACGCGTTCACGCAGCAGCCGGCGGCCGTCGCTGTGGACAGTCAGGTCATCCCGGCGGCATACACGACTTCACTGCGACCGGTAGCAGCGCCTTCGACGGTTCCGGTGCGGAACGTGCGGCGCACGACGGCTTCGCAGACGTCGACGCGCCCGGTGTATCGCGCGCCGGTGCAGGAGCGCGAGATTGTAAGTGACCCCGAGGTGGTGCGTGAGGACAACCGCTCGTGGGGCAAGACCGCGATGATCGTCGGCGGATCGGCGGCAGGCGGAGCCGGCGTCGGCGGGGTCATGGGCGGCAAGAAGGGTGCGCTGATTGGCGCGGCGATTGGCGGCGGTGCCGCCTCGATATACGAGGCGACCCAGCGCCGCTAACAACCGGGCCTGATGCGTAACTCAGAGGGACGTGGATCCACACCCACGTCCCTCTTTTTTTGTGGTCGGATATGTGAAGCCGGCCCGCCCGGACAATCCGCGAGGTCAGGGTCTGTCGCGCGCTCCGGGAGGACGATTCACCGCCGTCAACGTGCCTTTGCGCTTCCTGATTCTCTACGCGTATCAGCTGCAGGCCCATCAATTGATCGACGCGCCCGACTGGACCGCGAGCGAGCGATTCGACATCGTCGCCAAGATGGAAGGTGATCCACCCTCGATCGTGACGGCAGGGCCGGACCCGATGCGGCTCGCAACACAAACCTTGCTCGCCGATCGCTTCGGGCTGCGCGCATGGCGGCACGTGCGCGAGCGGTGTGGCACCCGCGTCAGGACCGGATGGGACGCCGCCCTTTGTCTGCGGCCAACAGCTTGGCCGCGGACGCATCCGGTTCGGTGGATACCCGCTCTCGCTCTTCGCCAATGGCCTGTCACAGACCGTCGGTCGCGCGGTGATCGATCGCACCGCCCTCACCGGCAACTGGACGTTCGAGCTCACCTACGCTCCTGAGCCTTCGCTGGATTCCGACGCGCCGGGTCCGTTCACGGCGATTCAGGAACAGCTCGGACTCAAGCTCGAGCCGACCAAAGGTCCGGTGGAGGTGCTCGTCGTCGAAAGCGTTCAGCGGCCTACTCCCGATTAGTCCCCCTCGTCGCGCCTGCTCAGTCGATGAATGAACCGATCGATCGGGCTCCCGACCACGAGCAGGATCAGCGAAATGAGGACGACGATCGTGCTCGCCCTCCACAGGCCGGCACCGACCGCCACGCCAACCGCCGCGATCACCCAGATCGACGCCGCAGTCGTGAGGCCTTCGACAGTGTGATTGTCGCGCCGATGCAGAATCACGCCTGACCCGATAAATCCGATGCCGGCAACCAGGCCCTGGATGATTCGCCCGGGTGCCGACCCATCATTGCCTGGCGGAGCCATCAGTGCCAGGCCGGTAATCGTGGCGAGCGCTGCGCCGAGGGCGACCAGCGCGTGCGTCCGCATGCCGGCCGGTTTCAGTGCGATCTCGCGGTTGAGGCCGAGGATGCCACCGAGCAATGCCGCGAGCGCCAGCCGTCCGGCAATTGTCCACTCGTCGCTTGGAATACTGATGATGTCCATCGCGATTGGTGGCGCAGCATACCATCGAGCGGTGTCAGTCCAAGTGTGGGGTGGTCGACGGCGCGGAACGTCCCACGCCGGACTAGACGGTACGATCGTGGATTCTTGATTCGTTGGCGATTGGCGATTGTTGATCGCTGATTTGGGGGCACGTGCAGACACGCCAATCGACAATCAAAAATCACCATTCAACAACGAATCCAACAATCACAGATCACAAATCAACATGGTCTAGTGCCGCAGATCGTTGTAATCGGGCATGTGGGCGCGCAGCCCGCGGTGGGCAGTCGTCTTCGAATAGCCGGCCACCAGTTGCTCGTTCCATCGATCGACAGAGAAGTCGAACATGTCGCGTGGATCGTCATCCACGAGTTCGAGATCGGTTTCCGTCATGGTCAGCTTTCCGAACGCGAGTTGACCACCGCGCCAGTAAATGTGATTCTTCGCCGTTGCGGCCGGTGAGATCGGCTGCGCCGCACCGGAACCGAAGGTTTGAATCAGCGCACCGCGATCGACGCGGACCGACGTCAGCCGGCCGTGGAAGCCTGGCGGAGGAAGCAGCTGCGAGACGTCGAGCAGCAGATCGTTGCCCTCGACGCGGATGCCGTGACCGGAATCGACACGAATCAGATCGGCGGTCTGGACGCGCAGCACCTTGAGCAGCGGGTTCACCGGCACGCCGAAGCCTTTCACTGACTCGGTGTGAATCCGAATCAGGCCTTCAGGGGTGACGCTGATACTCGCTTTGATGTCGAACGGCACGTTGATGCCCTTCTTCACTACGCCCTTTTCTCGAAGCTGGCCCTTGTCGTCCACCGAAATCTCCACGCGACGGACGTTCGACCGTCCCCGTTCGAGCGCGCGACTGACAATCGCGTTGAGCGACATCAGATCGATACCGACCTCGCCCGTGTCCACGGCAACGGTGTAGCTGCTCGGGTCGTCGAGGTACGGCGCGGGCCGTGCGCCGGCAGCCACGAATCGACCGCGAAGATGTCGGACCTTGAGGTCAATCTGCGGGGTGATGTGGAGGTCGACATTCCGCATGTCCACTTCCACAGAGGGCCTGCTCGCCTCGACGGTGCCGCAGGCGATGGCGGTCAACGCGACGAGAGCGATGCACACGGCTCTCATGCATCTCGTCGGTGCATCATGCGCGCCAAACGCGCACCGATGTGTTAGTCGAACAAGCCGAGTTGGCCGCGGCGCGGTCGAGGTGCCTCGTCAAACACCGTGCGGCCGCCGAACGACTCGGAGATCGTTCGCTCGCGGCGGATCGTCGCGGTGACGTCGGCTTCCGGGCCGCGCCGCGCTTCGATCGCGCGGGTGAACGCATCGAGGCGTTTGAAGCCGCCGAGCTTATCGGTGTCGCCGAGCCTCGCCGAGTCGAGCGCGCGGCGCAGCACTGCAATCGATTCGTCGTACACCGTGAGTGGGACGGGGAAGGGATGGCCGTCCTTGCCGCCGTGCGCGAAAGCAAAACGCGCCGGGTCGTCGAAACGTGTCGGCGCGCCGTGCACGACTTCGGCGACCAGAGCCAGGGACTGCAGCGTACGCGGCCCGAGTTGCTCGAGCAGCAGGAACGATGCGAAGTCGCGCAGGTCGCGTTCGTGCGCCAGCGCCAGCACGGCGCCGAGTCGCTTCTCGTTGACGTCCTTCGCACGCACGTCATGATGGCGCGGCATCATGAGATGGCGTGCCATTTCACGATCGCGCGGCGGCATTTCGAGGTGTCTGGGCGCCGCAGCGCCATGCGCGACGACAGCCCGAACGTCAGCGAGCGTGCGGGCCGGATCTTCACGCGTGATGGCAAGCAGGGCGTCCTGTGCCGGGCGCGCTTCGCGATCGACGAGGTTCATGATCGTACCAGCATGCTCGCCGACGATCGCGGTATGTGGTTCAGATGTAAAATCACGGACCGCCGCCGAGTGCCAGTGATATCGCCGGGCCATCCGGCTGGCCTCGTTCATGCCTTGCTGCACGACCGCCCAGTCACCATCGCGCGTCACGACGAATGAATGGAGATAGATCTGAAAGCCGTCTGCGACGGCGTTGTTGTCCACGCGCGCCGTGAGCCGGCTGGTACGGACCAGCGCGTCACCATCGAGGTTGATGCGATCGGCGATCGTCCGCAGTTCACCGGGTGTGTTGCGCGACTGCTTGCCGCGTCCGCCGCAGATGTAGACACCGAGCTCGTGGGCCCTCGGGTTGAGGCCGCGTTTCAACGCACCCATGACCGAGGTCGTGATGCCGGAGGAGTGCCAATCCATGCCCATCACCGATCCGAGCGCCTGAAACCAGAACGGATCGCTCAGCCGCGACAGCAGTGCCGGCCGGCCGTAATGCAGCATCACGCTTTCGGCGATTGCCGAGCCAAGCGTCGACATGCGAGACGCCAGCCAGGCTGGCACGCGGCCGCCGTGCAGCGGCAGGTCGGCGACGCCCGATCGCTTCATCCCGTGATCGTACACCCTCGTCCCATCAGCGAACGGCCGCTCATCGGGACTGTGAATTGGCCGCATTATTTCGTCGCGTTTTACCCGTTTTGGCGGCACGTGATTTGACTGTGAGCGCGCCATATGAGGATGCGTGTCTTGTTCGACAACATCTGGACCGACGTGAGGCACACCCTCCGTAGCCTCCGCCGGTCGCCTGCATTTGCCACGGTCGCGATTCTCGCGCTCACCCTCGGCATCGGTGGCAATACCGCCATCTTCAGCGTCGTTGACGCCACACGTGCGCAGGCGATCCCGTACGAGGATCCGGAACGGCTGGTCAATCTCATCGGCAATGTCGATCGCGGCGCCATCGAGCGCCGCGGTGCCTCGTATCCCGACTTCCTCGACTGGCGCGCCCAGATGACGCAAACGTTCGAGGATCTCGCGGCGGTGGACTCGCAGCTCCTGACGCTGTCCGGCGCCGACGAACCGGAGCGCATCGAAACCGAATTCGTGTCGGCACCCTACTTCTCGCTCCTGCGTGCGACGCCGGCGCTTGGCCGGACGTTTCGATCCGACGAGGATCAGGTCGCGAAACCTGAGCGTGTCGTCGTACTCAGCGATGGTCTATGGAGGCGCCGCTTTGCCGCCGATTCGGGCGTGATCGGCCGTGCGGTCACTCTGAACGGTCAGCCTTACACCGTCGTCGGCGTGATGCCCGCCGGGTTCTTCGGCGTCGAGAACGACGCGCAGCTGTGGGTGCCGTTCGCACAGTGGGCGCCGCCCGAGACCATGGCTCGCCGGGGCAATCGAGGATTCTTCGTACTCGGCCGCTTGAGGCCAGGCATCACGCTCGCGGCCGCTCAGAGCGAAGCCAACAACGTCGCGTCGCGGCTCGCGCGTGAGTACCCGACGACGAACGAAGCGCGCGGCATCGAAGTGAGTCCCCTGGTGGCCGAGTACTTCGGCCGGCTGCGTCTGGCGGTGCGGCTGCTGATGGTCGCCATCGCCTTCGTGTTGATCATCGTCTGCGTCAACGTGGCCAACTTGCTGATCGCGCGATCCGAAGTGCGGCGTCGCGAGATCGCGCTGCGAGTGGCGATCGGTGCCAGCCGCGCGCGGCTGTTGCAGCAATTGGTCACCGAAAGCTGCGTGC
>DAINQP010000034.1:0-10445 GCA_036742665.1 Vicinamibacterales bacterium
GGAGCTACGTAGGTGCCCGCGGCGGCCCGGTCGTCGAGCGAGCGGAGGATCTCTTCACCGCGATCTCGGAAGCCGGCGCGCGCCAACGACTGGCCGAGCTCGGACGAGAGGTAGAGCGCCGTCGGTGCGAGCTGCACGGCGCGCTCGAACGTCGCAATGGACTCTGCATGACGGTTGAGATTTCTGAACGCCATGCCAGCGCACCACAGACCGAGCCCGGAATCAGCCCGCAGATTGAGTGCCGTCTGACTTGCCTCGAGTCCTTCGCGTGAGCGGCCGATCGTGAGAAACATCAACGCGCTCACGGCGTGTCTCCACGGGGAGAGCGGGTCCAGTGCGACAGTGAGGCGACCGCGTGCCATGCGCAGCCGCAACGTTTCGCCATCCAGGAACTCGGTGACGAGAAACGGCGTGTCGCCGATGCCCACGTCGAAGATGGCCACGACATTTGGATGCGACAACGCGGCCACCGCTCGCGCCTCCTGCTCGAAGCGATGTAATCGCGGCTGGTCAGAGGTCTGATGGAGCACCTTGATGGCCACGTCGCGATTGAGGCGCGGGTCGCCGCCCTGTATACCTCGCCCATTCCTCCGGCCCGACCAGAGAGTGGATTTCATAGGGACCCAGACGTGTGCCCGCGGCGAGGGACATGAACTGCGGATTATAAGTCCTTGGTCCTTGGTCCTTGGTCCTTGGTCTTGGTCCTTGGTCCGTCAGGCAAAGCGCTCCAGCACCGCCTCGTAGGCCAGATAGCCGTAGAGGAGCAGTGCCGCGCCGAGCACACCATTGACGAGGATGCTGTTGCGCGTGGCGCCAGGCGCATGCCGCGAGTTGTTCAGCCACAGGAGCGTCGAGATCACAAATGGAAAGAACAACGATCCGACGATGGTGTACGCAAAGACCAGCCAGACTGGACGACGAATCACCAGCGCCGAGATCGCCGCGAGCGTGAGATAGCCCGCCCACGCGCGATACGCCCCGCCTTGCTGTCCTGTCGGCGTCTGCCGCCGCCACAGGTGGATCCAGTCGTCGAAAAGAAACGGCACGCCGTGAAACACGCCGAGTACCGACGAGAACGCCGCGCCCCAGAAGCCGAGCAGGAACACCCCGCGTCCGATCGGACCAATCTCTGCACCAATGCGATCCGCCAGCAACAGACACAGACGCGGACCCTCCTCGAGGATCTGTCCGGTCCAGTTGATCTGGGTCGCGAGGAAGATCATCGAGAAGCAGAAGATGAACACCAGGCAGAACGACAGCGTCAGGTCGACTCGGGCGGAGTTGATTCGGCGCGGACCCGACCAGCCGGCTTCGCGCATCCAGTAGGCGTACGAGAGCAGCGTCACGGTCCCGCCAACACCGCCGATCAGCGAGAGCGTGTACGATGTCGAGAACGCGGATTTTGCGCCAGCGTGCGACCAATCCGCCCCCGACCACAACACGATCAGCAGCACCGAGCCGATCACGGCGCCAAATTTCAAGCCGACGAACCACTTGATGACCGAGAGAAAGCGCTCGTAGCGGCCGAACCACACCATCGTGAACGCCGCGACCGCATGGATGAATCCCCACACCGGCAACGGCACCGACGGGATAATCGCCGCCGGCACCAGCGCGCTCGCCGCCACCAGCGCACTCGAGACGAAGTAACTCCAGACGATGAAGTAGAGGAAAAAGGCGAGGACGGCGGCGCGCGGCAGGTGATCGCGCCAGCCCTCCATGAGCGTATTGCCGGTGCCCAACTGCCAGCGTGCGGCGCCTTCGGTGATCGCGAATTTGAGGATCACGCCGGCGGCAAGCGCCCAGATGAGCGTCAGCCCGTACTCGGCCCCGGCGATCGTGGACGAGACCATGTCGCCCACGCCAATGCCGGTGGCCGCCAGGAGCAGGCCAGGACCGATGTCGGAAAGCTTCACAATGGGGTTAGGCTAGGAGCCATGAAATCCCCAGACCTCGTTGCGCTCTCGACGTTTCCTTCAAGGGCCGATGCACAGATTGCCAAAGGGATCCTCGACGAAAAGGGGATTGAGTCCATGATTCGGTCCGACAACGTCGGCGGTATGTATCCGGCATTGGGCGGAGCCGATCTGCTCGTCAGGGCCGAGGACGTCGAGAAGGCCACCGACGCGCTTCAGAGGCGCCGGCGGCGTTAACACTGTTACGCGGTGCCGCCGCGGAGCAGCTCCGGCTTGATTGGCAGCTTGTAGATACGCTTGCCGGTCGCAGCGGCTATCGCGTTGACGAGTGATCCGGCAGCCAGCGCGGTGCTCGGCTCACCGATGCCGCCAGGCTCCGCTGTGCTCGGGACGATGTGCACCTCGATCTCCGGCATCTCGTTGTGCCGCATCACCTGATAGTCGTTGAAGTGGCGCTGCACGACGCGGCCCTTGTTGATCGTGATCTCACCTTTCAGCGCGGCACTGAGGCCGTAGACGATGCCGCCTTCCATCTGCGCCTTGATGGTATCGGGGTTGATCACCCAGCCGCTGTCCACAGAGCAGACGACCTTGTGCACGCGCACGTTGCCCTGCGCGTTGACCGAGACCTCGGTGACCTGGCTCAGGATGCTGCCGAAGCATTCCATCACCGCGATACCACGGCCGCGTCCGGCGGGCACCGGCTTGCTCCATCCCGCCTTCTCTGCCGCGAGATCGAGCGCCGCCAGATGCCGTGGATGCTTGGCCAGCAGACCGCGACGGAACTGATACGGGTCCTTTCCCGCCGCCCCGGCGAGTTCGTCGATGAACGCCTCAATCGCAAATCCCTGGAACGACGCGCCCACCGATCGCCAGAACCCGAACGGGATTCCCGGATCGTGCTCGATGTACTCGATCCGGATGTTGGGGATGTCGTACGGCAGGCCCGCTGCGCCATCCAGCGAGATGAAATCGATCCCGTTCGGCGGCAGGCCGCCGATGCGCTTCATCAGCGACTGCTGCACGAGTCGCTGCATGAAGACCGTGGGCTTGCCATTCGCATCGACGCCGCCCCACATGCGCGCGTAGCTGACTGGACGATAGTAGTCGTGCTGCATATCGTCTTCGCGCGTCCACACGACCTTCACCGGTTTGCCAACCGCCTTTGACGTTTCAACGGCGTCCATCACGAAGTCGGCTTCACCGCGCCGGCCGAACCCGCCGCCCATATAGGTGGCATGGACCTTCACCTTGTCAGCCGGCAGCTTCGATGCCGCCATCGCCGCTTGCTGCGATGCCGTCTGTCCCTGCGTCGGCACATAGACGTCGACACTGTCCGCCTTCACATCGGCGGTGCAGTTCATCGGCTCCATGCACGCGTGCGCAAGAAACGGCGCTTCGAAGACGCGCTCGAACGTCTTGTCCGCTCCGGAAGCACCGGCCTTACGGGCGGCCTCGAGGACGCCGTCGGCGTTCCCGTCGTTGCGCGCGACCTTGCCCTCCTGCTGCGCGAGCTCAGCCTGCTTCTTGTTGATGTCGGCGCTCGACAGATTCGCGAGCGCGCCTTCATCCCACGTCACCTGCAGCGCCTGCGCGCCCTGTGACGCGGCCCAGTAGTTCTCGCCGACGACCGCGATGCCGCCGCTGATCTGGACGACGTGCGTGACACCCTTGACCGCTTTGGCCTTGTCGGCGTTGAAGCTGGCCACCTTGCCGCCGAAGACCGGACAGCGGACGACTCGCGCGGTGAGCAATCCCGGCAGCTTCACGTCGATGCCGAACTGGGCCGCACCGTTGACCTTTTCCGGCACGTCGAGTCGCGGCAGCGATTGACCGAGGACCTTGAACGCCTTCGGATCTTTCAGCGTCACCGCCTTCGGGACCGGCAGCGTCGCAGCCTTGTCCACCAGCGCGCCGTACTTCACGCGGCGCCCGCTCACCTGATGAATGACCTCGCCCTTGTCGGTGGTGAGCGAATTCTCAGGAACATTCCAGGTCTGCGCGGCAGCAGTGACCAGCATCAAGCGCGCGGCCGCACCCGATTCGCGCAGCACCTTCCACATTCCGCGCACGCTGTTGCTGCCGGCGGTGATCTGCTGCCCACCGAAGTTCGGGTTGCCGTACCTCGCATCGGCGCCGACCCACTCGGTCTTGATCGTCTTCCAGTCGAAATCGAGCTCCTCGGCCACGAGCATCGGCATTGACGTCATCACACCCTGCCCCATTTCGAGCATGGTGAGCATGATGCGCACGGTGTCGTCGGCGTTGACCTTGATCCAGATGTTGGGCTCGAAGCTGCCAGCAGCGACCGCCGTGCGGGCGCTGCCGACCGGCAGATAAGCGCCGATCATCAAGCCGCCGCCGGCGGCGGTCGCCGTCTTCAGGAAGGTGCGTCGCGATAGTGATTTGGTCATGGCGTGCCTCCTTCCTAAACTTGCGCCGCGCGTTTGATGGCGCGGTGAATGCGTTGATACGTGCCACACCGGCAGATATTGCCCTGCATGGCGGTGTCGATCTGCGCGTCGGTCGGCTTTGGCGTCTTCGTCAGCAGCGCCGCGGCGGCCATGATCTGCCCTGACTGACAGTAACCGCACTGTGGCACCTGCTCGGCGACCCACGCCTGCTGCAGCGGATGCGTCGCGTTCGGCGACAGGCCTTCGATCGTCGTGATCTTCTTGCCGACCGCGGCGGATGCCGCAGTCAAACATGCACGCGTCGGGGTGCCGTCCACGTGAACGGTGCACGCGCCGCACTGTCCGAGGCCGCAGCCGAACTTCGTGCCGGTCAAGCCAAGCGCGTCGCGCACGACCCAGAGCAGCGGCATGTCGGGGCTGACGTCGAGGTCGTGACGTTTGCCGTTAACTTCGAGAATCATGGGCACATTATATAGGCGACGAACGCGTGCGTTTGTGATGTGATTGCGCCCTGCGAGGACACAATGACAAGACGCGAATTGCTGTTGACGATGGCCCTCTGCACGAGCGCCTGCCGCATCTCGCCGCGGTCGGCGACGGTGACATTGGCCGTCGCCGGGATGATTTGAGAGGGCTGCGTCGTGGCAGTGCGGTCCGCACTGCTCGAGGTACCCGGGGTCACGCGCGCACAGGTTGACCTGGTCAATCTCAAGGGCGGCGAAGCGATTGTGACATTCGATCCGCGTGTGGTGACCGTGGACACACTGGTGACCGCTGTGGACAAGGCCGAAGGACCATTGGCACCGCGGCAGTTCCGCGCGGAGATCAAAGAGGGACCACGCCCTGTGTCAGCGCGATGAGGTGGCCGGCAGCGTGCCGAGCCAGTTAATGAGCACGTGCAACGTCTGCTCGGAGCTCTGAGACGAACGTTGGACCATCACGAACCGTCCGTCAGGCATGACGTCATAGTTCGCCGTGTCCAGCGTACCGCGAACGAAGTCGGCGTCGAAGAGAGCCCGCGGGACGGACTGGACCTGGCCTGCCGCGTCGATCGTCGCGGCCATCATCTTCGTACCCTGGCGGTAAAAGAGATCGCCTCCTCTCGAGTCCCATGCCGGCTCGCTGCCACCTTCGGCGGACACTCGCCGCGGTCTCGACGGATTGGAGAGCTGCGTCACGTATACCTCGCTGCGTCCACCCTCGGCGGACACATAGGCCAGCCACCGGCCGTCGGGCGATATCTTGGGCGACGTCTCGTCAGCGTTGGAGGCCAGCACGGTCCGTGGTGTGCGCTGGCCGGCAGGGAGAATGAGGATGTCCCGGCCTGTCGTTGAGCGTTGTTCCGTGAACAGCAATGCGCCATCGGCAGCCCATGACCCTGGAAACTGCTGGTTGTCGTTCGGAACGAGCCGCTCGGAATGTCCTGGGTCGCGGATGATCGTCGTGAACAGGTTCAGCACACCAACCCGCGTCGCGCTGAACGCCACGCGTTGAGCGTCACGAGTCCAGGTTGGGGACGTAGCACCCGCATCGAAGGTGACTTGCGTCGTCGCGCCCGACGTGACGTCGTAGAGCCAGAGGTCGCGGGTCGGCGCTTCGATCGCAACAATCAGCCTCTGCCCATCCGGTGACGCTCTCGGAAATGCGTAAGCGGCGGGCGGTGCGGCGAACGGAGTGCCAGCGCCGTCTCGACCCACGGACACGAGGCGCCGTTCGGATACACCTGCTCCCCCGGGGATGAAGACGGCGGTCCCCGACCGCGCCACGCTCAACTGCGCAGCGCCGTCGGCCGACTGTTGGACGTTCTCGAGCACCTCGACGGACGATCCGCTGATCGTGAGGCTCGCGGCATCCAGCATGGCGCGCATGATGCGACCGTTCTGCGCGTACAGCAATGAGCCGTTCGACACGTATTGGGGATGTGTTCCGCCGCGGACGAGCGTGGTCCGCTTTCCGGTCGTGACGGACTGAGCCACGATTTGCGCGTCGCTCCAGCTCCCCGAGGTGCCGACGGTGAACAGGACCGTTTCACCATCGGGCAGCCATTGCGGCCAGCGATGGCTGAATTCTCCCTGCGCGACGTCGAGCGTGGAGAGGCGCTGCGGTGTGCCTCCGCTGGCGCGCACACTCGAGAGCCCTGAACCGGTGCCGGCTGCGAAGGCGATGACATCGCGAGGACCCCAACTCCCTCCCAGTCCCACTGGCGCTTCACACACCCTGACCGGTGCGCCACCTCCAAGATTGACTTTCTTGAGTTGCCCATCCGCGAAGAACGCGACCCATAGACCATCAGGCGAGAAGAACGGACTCAACGCGTTCGTCGTCCCCGCGATCGGCACCGGATCGATGGAGTTCAGAAACCGCTGGAACAGCTGTGTCATGCCGCCACGGCTTGCGACATAGACAATCCGCGATCCATCGGGCGAGATCACCACACTTGGAAAGTCGAGCCCACCAAGCGGAGTCGCCGACGATAGCGGCACGACCAAATGCGCCGGCGCAACGCTCGACGACGAGGGCTGCCGCATCGAAGTGATCAGCGCGCCGAGTACGAGGCCTGTCGCGAGCAGGCCCATCGCTGTCCCGAGCCACAGCCACTTTCGGTTGCGCGAAGTCGCCAACGGCTCCGCATCAGTCGTCGTGTCCTCGAGCTCGAGCCGGGCGTCCGCGATGTCCCGCAACCGTTGCTTGGGATCACGCTGCAGGCATCTGCGCAGAACGCGGCCGACCGCCGGCGGCGCATCCGCCGGAATCGCCGTCCAATTCACCGGGCGTTCCATCACGGCCGCAATCGTGTCCGCCGTGGTGGGTCCGGCAAAGGCGGGACGACCGACGAGCATCTCGTAAAGGACACAACCGAACGCCCAGATGTCGGTGCGGCGATCGATTTCCTGCCCTCGGGCCTGCTCGGGGCTCATATACGCCACCGTGCCCGCAATGGCGCCCTCGCGAGTCACGATGGTCGCTGTCAGCAGATCCGAGTTCGAGTTGTGTACGCCCCCCGTAGACTTGGCGAGACCAAAATCAAGCACCTTCACGACGCCATCCGGCGTTAGCTTGATGTTGGCTGGCTTGAGGTCGCGATGGACGATGCCCTTGTCGTGGACAATCTCGAGTGCAGCGGCAACCTGGCAAGCGATACGCACGACCTCTGGCACCGGCAGTGGCCCGGTCACGAGCCGATCGGCAAGTGTCTCGCCAGGAACGAACTCCATGACGATGAAGGCCATTCCATCAACCTCGCCCAGGTCGTAGACACTGGCGATGTTGACATGACCCAGCGCGGCGAGCGTGCGGGCTTCGTGGCGGAAGCGTTCGAGATGGTCCGCATCAAGCAGATGCGGATGCACCAGCTTGAGTGCAACGTCGCGCTGCAGTCGCGTGTCACGCGCGCGATAAACGACGCCCATGCCGCCCTGACCGAGCGACTCGACGATGTCGTACGCCCCCAATCGACTGCCGGCACCGATCGGCACGGCACTCACGCGAGGGGATGATGGGGCGGCGCCACACGCGGATTATAGCGATTACTGCATGCTATCCTGCTGTCGATGGAGGGCGGTCTCAGGCGGAGCGTCGTCGCCGGCATCGTCGCCGCGGGCCTGTCGTGTGCGTGCCGCGAAGCCCCTGCCCCGGCGGTCGAAAAGGGCACCGCGTCGTCGACAACATCGTCGCGTCCGCTCTCGGTCGGTGATCTGGCGCCCGACTTCTCGCTGCCCGGCAGTGATGGCAAGGAATACAGCCTGGCAAGTTACCGAGGTCGTCAGGCGGTCGTGCTCGCGTGGTTCTCCAAAGCGTTCACAGAAGGTTGAACGGCCGAATGCAGCTCACTCCGTGAGAGTGGGGATCAAATTCGCGCGTTCGACGTCGCGTACTTCTCCGCCAGCGTCGATACTCCGGAAACGAATAGGGCCTTCGCGCAGTCACTCGGCGTCGATTATCCACTCCTCAGCGATCCATCGAGGACAGTCGCGAGCGCCTATGGCGTGGTCGACCCGGATCAGCAGTTCGCGTCCCGGTGGACGTTCTATATCGGCGCCGACGGCCGGATCGCCTACATCGACAAACATGTGAGGCCTGGCACTCACGGCGAGGCGATTGCCACAAAGCTCGCCGAACTCGGTGTGCCGCGCCGATGACGCGTTCCTATTGTGCGTCTCCCGCTGCACGTGCTCATTGTGGCGGGGCAGTGACCGGCTTCCACGGCTGGAATGCGTTCTTGACGCCGTCCAGCGCAGGCGCGAGCTGCGGGAAATGCCGGCGCAGCACGGTCAGCATCGAGTTCTTCTTCACGTAATCGAGCCCAAATTCGGTGTAGACCTCGGGGCGCCAGTCATCGGTGAAGAACCGATCGCTCTTCAGCCGCCGCGAGGCCATCAGGATGAATACGCGGAACGCGGTCTCGCTGAAGCCGAAGCCGGCCGGCAGCGGCTCGGCGTAGAGGCCGGTCATCAGGTCCACTTTGTCGAGGTCGCCGTTGTAAACCTCTTTGATCTGCGTGCGCCACGCCGGATTGTCGGTGAGCTCATCGAACGACTTCACTTTGGATTTGTGAAACAGCTCGCGGAACTGGTTGTAGCGCGGCACGCCGCGCTCACGGTCGCGGAAGATATCCACCGCCGCCAGGTCCAGCCGCTCACCGTCATCTCGGCGAAGATTCTGCAGCGTTCTCGGATAGTTGTGCAGCGTCAACGCGCCCGGATGTGACACACCGAATGAATAGAACTGATCCGGCATCGTAATGCGCTCGGCGATCTCAGGCGTACGGCGGCCGCTCATCTCCTCGAGCGTCCGCGTCTCCAGCATGCGCCCCGTGGCGAGCGACTTCCAGACGATCTCGTCAGGAATCAGCGGATGCATGCGGTAGACGGCGACGAACTCCTCGGTCAGCGAGTACGGCGCGGCGTGATGATCGGCCTTCGAGCCGATGATGCCACCGAGGATCTCGTTGTCGTCGATGAATCCGATGACGTCCTGCAGGTCGCCTTCGAGCAGTCCATTCCAGTTGGCGTTCATCCCGGTGCCGATCACCGGGTGCGGCAGAATCGCCGGCGTCCATTCGACCGTGTGAATTTTCGCGACCAGCGCCGTCGTGATCAGTCGAGCCTTGTTGAACAGTTGATCGTCGCTCCAGTTCGGATATCGGGCGGCGAGCAGGTCGCAGACGTGGTTGTGCTCCCACGTGAAAAGCGTGTGGAGCATCGCCAGGCCGATCCACCAGTTGTCGGTGAAGCCGCTGATGCTGATACCGGTCTGCGGATCGACGGGCAGCAAACCCGTCGGCTCGATCTTCAGTTTGCCGCCGATAGTCGTCCGTACTTTCCTGGCGGTCTCGGCGTCGCAGCCGTACAACTGCGAGCAGTCCCACCAGTGGCTGTTCAAGTTGGCGTAGGCCGTCGGCCGCTTCGTGCCCTGCGGCCCTGGATCCGCCTCGGTGTGCGGCACGCGCATCGTCGGCTCGCCCCAGTTGTCACCCGCCGCCAGTGGGATCTCAGCGAACTGCGTCTTCGAGCGTTTGTGTACGAACCAGTCGTGCACCTGGAATTGAATCCACGACGCCGCGAGCAGGTTGAGGATCGTCGCCGGCTGAAACTGTTCTCTCGTCATCAGCTCGCGACTCACCACGCGCGGGCTGGGCGTCATGAGGTTGGCCGCGTCGGGGACGACGTACTTGAGAGGGACGTTGCGGCCAAAGCGACGGCCCACCGATCCCATCGCCGGGTACTGCAGATCGTTGTTGGCACCATCGGTCGCGCGGCTGTTGCGGACCTCGGGATCGAGTGGCGTGCCCACGGCGGCCGGCTTGAGCAGCGGGTCGTCGGTGTCGTAGAGATTCTTCTCGCGCAGTTCGTCGCGCATTTCCCCGAGGCGCACCGCGGCCAGCAGCCTCGGCATCTCGTACCACGATTTCTTCTTCAGCAAGCCAGTGATGCGATCGAGCAGTCGGTCAGTCATGGCGGTGCAACCACGCAGCGATGTTGGAGCGGTTTATTGAGGGAATGACGAGCCAAACTATCGCGCGAGACATCGACTGTCAACGAACGATCTGCGGCTGAGCTGGTTGGTAGTTGGTAGTTGGTAGTTGGTAGTTGGTAGTTGGTAGTTGGTAGTTGGT
>DAINQP010000034.1:10545-29372 GCA_036742665.1 Vicinamibacterales bacterium
GTTGGTAGTTGGTAGTTGGTAGTTGGTAGTTGGTAGTTGGTAGTTGGTAGTTGGTCGTCAACCACTAACCATCGTAAACACCAGATCACCCAGCTGCTCGGGCGAATACGTGTTGCCCTCGATGCTTGCGACGAGGGTGCCCGTGCGATCGATCACGGCGGTGCGCAGCGAGTGATTCATCAGCCCTTCATCGGGAAAGTACTCGACGCCGAACAGCGCGCATACTTTGCGTACGTCAGCGACCGGCCCAGTCAGGAAGTGCCAGGTCTTCGGATCCGGCTTCCATTGCGACGCGTAAGCGGCCAGCGTCTCCGGGGTGTCACGCTGAGGATCGAACGTGACCGTCAACAGCACGACGTCCTTGCCCAGCTCTTTCGCGAATCGCTTCTGCAAGACCCCGAAGTTGTTCGAGACGCGCAGGCAGAACTGGGGCAGCGCGCAACGCGTATAGATGAAGTTCACGACGACCACTTTGCCGGCCAGGCTCGAGAACCGCACGGTTTGTCTCGTGTGGTCGATCAACGTGAAGTCGGGCACGCGCGCGCCGATCTCGAGCGGCTTCGTCGCCAGGCCCGACATCTGCCGCATGACGGCCAGCCGCCGCGCGGTGCGCGGATCCTGCTCGACGCTCTCGTAGCGCTGAATCTTGATCTTCGTCGCGTACGCGGAGTTGTCTCCAACGACGAGCGTGAACTCGATGACCGCGCCCGGAACGACGCCGGCCAGGTCCTTCGCGTCGCGGACGTCGAACGGCATGATCATCGAATCCATCAGGCCGACGATCTTTTCGTGCGACACGACAAATGAGCGGTTGGCAGGATCGGCGCGAAGCACCATGCCTTTCACGATGAATTCCCGGTCGGCCGCCTGAAGGCCTGTCATGCAAAATGCGAAATGTAAAATGCAAAATGCGCAGAGCGTTTTGCATTGTGCGTTTCGCATTCTGCATTTCATCGCGAAGCTCCTAAAGGCGCCGGCTTCCGAGCCAGAGGCGTGACGCGATCATCGAGCTCCCGAATCTCAACGACCTGATTCTTCGCGACGTTGGCAAAGTGCTGCCGCGTCTCGCTGACCGGCCAGAACACTTCGAGGTCCACGATGCGCGCCGCCTTGCCCAGACCGATATGCTGCTGCAGCGGTGAGGCACCGAAGCTGCCGCCGCTGTTCACCGTCCTGTAGATCGAGCGCTTCACGCCGCCGCCGTTCTCGACCGTCACCTTGATGCGCGCGCCAATCGCCGCGCGGTTCGTCTTCACGCCGACCAGATTCACACCGAGCCAGTCGTTGCCGTGTCCGGGGTTTTCGAACAGGCGGAAGACGTGCGCGTCGCCCGGCGTGGCCCCGCCTACCTTGAAGATGATCTCCTCGTCGCCATCGTTGTCGAGATCGGCAAACGCGACGCCGTGACCCTTGTGCATCTCCCCCGTCCCGGACGAAGCGGTCACGTCCACGAACGACTTTCCGTCTTTGTTGCGCAGCAGCACGCTCGGCTTGAGCGCACCGTACGACGGGCTGCCGGTGCCGAGAAAGATGTCGAGAAAGCCGTCATTGTCGATGTCACCAAAGTTCGATCCCATCGGCATCAACACCTTGGCCATGTTCGTCGGCGTGGTCACGTCCTCGAAACGTCCGTTGCCCAGATTGCGATACAGCTTCTGCGTGTTGGCGTTGAGCGGCAGACGCATGTACGAGCGCGCGTTCTCCTCAATCGACAAAAAGTAGCTGCTGACGAACAGGTCGTCCCAGCCGTCGTTGTCGTAGTCGAAGAACCAGGCTGGGAAGCCGCGGTCCGCGCCCGTGACTCCTGCCGCGGCACCCACCTCGCTGAACGTGCGGTCGTGGTTGTTGCGATACAGGTAGTTCACGCCACGAAGATTCGAGACGTAGAGATCCGGGTAACCGTCGTTGTCGAAATCGCCGGCATGAACCGCCTTCGTGAACGCGGTGCGCGCGACGCCGGCCGATCGAGCGATGTCGTCGAAGGTGCCATCGCCGCGATTGCGGAACAGCTGGGCCGGCGCGTCTTCATTGCCGACGAACAGATCGACCCAGCCGTCGTTATCGATGTCGGTCCACGCCGCTGTCTGCGTGCTCGTCGCCGGCTTGGCGAGTCCGCTGGCGAACGTCACGTCGGTGAAGGTGCCGTCGCAGTTGTTTCGCAACAGCGATTTCCGCTGCGCCAGCTCCCACCCGCCGCGCAGGACGAGCACGTCCTTGCAGCCGTCGTTGTTGAAGTCGGTCTGCAGCAGGTTGAGCCCACCAAGCTGCTGTGTGAGACCGGCGTGCATCGCCTGATCGACGAACGTGCCAGTTGGCCCGCGTTGAAATAGCTGCATCTGGCCGCAGCTATCGAAGTTCGAGGTCAGGATCTCGAGCTGACCATCGTTATTGAAGTCATCGACGATGACACCGCCGGCTGATGAGAAGGAGTCCACGCCAGCCTTCGCCGCGACATCGACGAAGCGGCCGAGGTCCTCAGGCGACGCGAAATCCGACGGCGGTATGAGGTCGCGCGGTGGAACGAGACCCGGATATCCCCCTGTGGCCATGAAGCCGACGTTCAGCAGCCATCTCGCTTCGACATCGTCGGCCCGAGTGCCGAGCAGCTTCTTGAAGTAGTCGACCGCCTTGTCGAAGTCTTCTCGTTTCTGCAGCGGAGCCCCGCCGCGCACCGACAACAAACAGCGATCCCCCGGGGCATGATAGAGCCCGTTGTCCATTTCCGCCTTGTGGAGGTGGGCAACGCCAAGACTCTGAATCAGATCGGGGACGGCCGCCGGCAACTCCGTCTCGGCGATGCGTCTCGCCGCCTCGAACTGGACGATCGCGTGCGACATGTCGCCCTCATACGAGTACAACTGGCCGAGCGCGACGTGCGCTTCCATGACGTCCTGCGGCGAGTAGGCAACGCGCGTCTGTGCGAGTTCGGGACCGAGGCGCGTGGCCAGCGCGGATTTCACCTTGCCGATCGACTGTTGCCGCAGCTCGCAGATCTGACGCGGGCTCTGGTTCCAGTCCTCAGGCTTGTCGACGCTGTTGAGTGCGGTGTTCGCTTCGGAGAATCCATCCACGCTCAAGGTCGGACGGACGCTGCCGACAGCGGAGACGGCGAGAATTTCGCCGCCGCGCATCGACATCACGGGACGCTCTGTGGTGCGCTGCACAAGGGCAAATCCAGTGGCCAGCCGCAGCACACCTCGTACTTCGCCAATCCGCAAATCGCGTAACGCGTCACGAAGCTCTGGCCGCAGCTCAGACAACGCCACCGGTCCGACCAGGCCACCCTGACTGGCGGATGGATCCGAGGATTGTGTGCGCGCGATCGTTTCAAAGCTCGAGCCCGCCCGGATCTCTGCGAGCAGCGACTCGGCGCGTTCAGCCGAACTCACGACGATCAGTCGGAACGTGATGTGCGGGTCGGCGGGCGTCTGCGCATGGATCAACGCGAGGGCGCCCATCACCGCGACAGCCATCGCCGCTAATACCTGACCTATGCGCCGGAACTGATATGTACCGCCCACCTTTTCTTCCCGCGTATCATAGCCTGTCGGTAGGGCCGGTCGTTTCGGACCGGCCACGCTCGGAGGATCCATGAAGGCCGGACTCATCATCGCGTTTCTCGTCGCGCTCGCTGTACCCGCGCTCGCCCAACAGGCGCCCGACGGCGCTGCCGTCTTCAAACGCGCCTGCGCGAACTGCCACGCTGAAAACCAGACGAGCGCACCGACTCCCACAACGCTGCGTCAGATGAAAACCGAGGAGATCTTCAATGCGTTGACGCTCGGCCGCATGCAGATTCAAGCCATCAGCTTGTCTGACGCCGAGCAGCGTGCGGTCGCGATGTTTGCCTCGGGGAAGCCCTTTGGCCCGGTCACTGCGCCGGTCGTTGTGAACAAATGTGCGTCGACATCCGCGATGCGTGCACCGGCGGCGAGCGGTGAGTGGAATGGGTGGGGAGGCAACGTCGCCAACACGCGCTATCAGAAGAACGGCGGGCTGACCGCCGCGGACCTTCCCAAGCTGAAACTCAAGTGGGCATTCGGGTATCACACCGTCACCTCAGCCCGCGCGCAGCCGACGATCGCCGGCGGCCGCTTGTTCGTCGCCAGCGAGAACGGCGAGGTGCACGCGCTCGACCCGAAGAGCGGCTGCACCTACTGGACGTTCAAGGCTCAGGCCGGTGTGCGCACCGCGATGTCGGTCGGTCCTTACAAGAACGGCGCACGTTCCGGTCAGGCCGTCTTCTTCGGCGACTCACGCGCCAACGCGTACGCCGTCGATGCGAACAGCGGCCAGCAGATCTGGATTCGCAAGGTTGACGACCATCGCGCCGCGGCTATTACCGGCGCGCCGGCGTATTACGACGGACGCGTGTTCGTGCCGGTGCAGGGCTTGAACGAAGAGGGCCAGGGAGGCAGCGCCAAGTACGAGTGCTGTACCTTCCGCGGCAACATCTCGGCGCTGAACGCCAACACCGGCGAGGTGCTGTGGAAGACCTACACCATCGAGGAGCCAAAGCCGCGTGGCAAGAACAAGGACGGTCTGCAGCAATGGGGACCGGCCGGTGCCGGCATCTGGTCGTCGCCAACGATCGATGCGAAGCGCGGCATGGTCTACATCGCCACCGGCAACAACTACTCCGACCCGTCGCAGAGGACCAGCGACGCCGTGATCGCGCTGGACATGAAGAGCGGCACGATCAAGTGGGTCAATCAAACGACGCCCAACGACAACTGGACGCTCGGTTGCCAACAGGAGAATCCGGACAATCCGAACTGCCCGGCGAAGATGGGACCCGATCACGACTTCTCTGCGTCGCCGAGCCTCGCCACGGTGAACGGACGCGATCTGCTCGTCCTCCCGCAGAAGTCGGGCGTGGCCTACGCGCTCGATCCCGACAAGGAAGGCGAAGTCGCGTGGCAGTACCGCATCGGTCAGGGCAGCGGACTGGGCGGACAGTGGGGCGGCGCGGTTGACGAGCAGCAGGCGTACTTCGGTGTGTCCGATTTGCTGGCGCCGAAGCCAGGCGGCATCCGCGCGGTCAACCTCGCCACCGGTGCACTCGCCTGGAGCGTCGAGCCACAGGACCGGCTGTGCGATCCAAAGCGGCCAACCTGCCGCGCGTCGCAGGGCGCCGCGGTCACCGTCATCCCCGGCGCGGTCTTCTCGGGATCGCTCGACGGCGGCATGCGCGCCTACTCGACCAGGGACGGCTCGATCCTCTGGAGCTTCGACACCAACAAGGAGTTCCAGACCGTCAACGGCGTGAAGGCCAACGGCGGCGGCCTCGAAGGACCAGGCGCGATCGTCTCGGGCGGGATGCTCTACTTCAACTCGGGCTATGGCGGGTTCGTCGGCAACGGCGGCAACGTGCTGCTCGCGTTCGGCATCGATTAGCCGGTGAGTCCTTGATTATTTTCGAACGACACACACTGTCTTCATGTGCTTACGACATACCGAGGCACGGAGGCACCGAGGCTCGAAGGCATATGACACGCGCGATATGCGCACTCATTGTTCTCCTGTCAGTCGCATCCAGCGCATCAGCACAACTGCTCGCCGCGAAGGACGGTCCGATTGTCTACGGCCATCACCACATCGCGGCAAGCGACATCCCGGCCCATTTGAAATTCTTCGCCGACACGCTCGGCGGGACCAGGATCAAGTTCGGTCCGCAACAAGTGGACGTCGTCAAGTTTCCGAACGTGTTCATCTTCTTCCGGAACCAGAAGCCGACGGGCGGAAGCAAGGGAACCACCGTGAACCACATCGGGTTCTCGGTGATCAACCTCCGCGAAACTGTCAATCGGGTGAAAGCTGGCGGCTACGCGATCATCACGCGATCGGAAGTCGCGGCCACGCAGCAGGTCATCGACGATATCGCACCGGTGAACGCAACAACGTCGATCGCCTTCGTCATGGGCCCGGACGACGTGAAGGTGGAACTGCTGGAGAACAAACAGCAACCAATGCCGATCGCGCTCCATCACGTCCACTTCTTCGGTCCGCAGAACAGCGAGATGCGCGCGTGGTACGAGAAGGTCTTTGGCGCGAAGCCTCGTGCGGCGGGCGGCACGTTCCTCGTCGCCGATCTGCCGGGCGTCGCGCTGAACTTCTCGCCCTCGCCGGATCCGGTCATCGGCACGACCGGGCGGTCGATCGAGCACATCGGCTTCGAAGTAAACGACCTCGAGGCGTTCTGCAAAAAGCTCGAGGCGATGGGCATCACGTTGAACGTCACGTACCGCAAGTCCGAAGCGTTCGGGCTGGGCATCGCGTTCGTGACGGATCCATGGGGAACGTCGATCGAGCTGAACGAAGGGCTCGATAAGTTGCAGTGACGCCGGGTCTCCAGAACAAGACCCGGCCTACGGCGGTCCGTTACCGGGTTCTGCGGATGGCGTTCTTCCTCGCCATCGTCACCTACCTCGATCGCGTGTGCATTTCGGTCGCCACCCCGTTCATCAGGGAAGACCTCGGACTGACACTTGTGCAAATGAGCACGGTGTTCGGCGCCTTCACGCTTGCCTATTCGCTGTTCGAAGTGCCATCCGGCTGGCTCGGCGACGTCATCGGTCCGCGTCGCGTGCTCACGCGCATCGTGCTGTGGTGGTCGGCGTTCACCATGCTCACCGGCACGGCGCAGGGACTGCGCTCGCTCGTCGCCATCCGTTTTCTCTTCGGCGCCGGAGAGGCTGGCGCGTTCCCGAATGCGGTCCGCAGCTTTTCGCAGTGGTTCCCGGCGCGCGAGCGTGGCCTCGCCAATGGAGTGCTGTTTCTCGGCTCGCGCCTCGGCGGGGCGATCACTGCGCCGATCGCGCTACTGCTGATCGAGAAATGGGGTTGGCGAGTCAGCTTCCTCGTCTTCGGGGCGGTGGGGATCGTCTGGGCCCTCGTGTGGTTCCGGTCGTATCGCGATCGACCCTCCGAGCATCCTGACATCGATGCCGAGGAGCTCGCATGGATTCAGCAGGATCGCTTACGCGAAACTCCCGACGGCCAACTCCCGACGGCCAAAGACGAGCCGACGCCGTGGCGCCGACTGCTCACCAGTCCGAATCTCTACGCCATCTGCGCGATGTATTTCGCGTTCGGCTACGGCCTCTACTTCTACTTCACGTGGCTGCCGACGTATCTGATCTCCGAGCTGCAATTCTCGCTTTTCGCCGGCGGGTTCTTCTCGTCGCTGCCGTTTCTGCTGGCCGGCGCCGCCAATATCGCCGGCGGCTGGTCGACCGATGTCCTGGCACGAACGCGCGGACTGCGCACAGCGCGTGTGGCGCTCGGCTCCGCCGCGTTCGCTGTGTGCGCGATGCTGATCCTCGCGTCTATCGCCGTGCCGGCCGCGGTCGCCAAGGCAGTGCTGCTGGCGCTTGCGCTGGCGTCCGCTGATTTCGCGCTGAGTGCGTGCTGGTCGGTGTGCCTCGACGTCGCCCCGCATCATGCGGGCGTCGTCACCGGCTTCATGAACACGTTTGGCAATCTTGGCGGGCTGGTCGGGCCGATCGTCGTCGGCCTGATGGTGGATCGCCTCGGGTCATGGACGCTGCCGCTCTATGTCACGGCGGGCGTCTACTTCGCCGGTGCACTCGCGTGGCTGGCGATCGATCCGAATCGCCGTATCGCCTGAATTCGTTACTTCTTGTTTCGAATCATCTCGCGAATGCGGGTGATCGCGGCTGGGCGCAAGTACGCTGACAGCGCGGCGCGGGATTTCAGGCCGAGGCTCGCATTGCCTCGGTCGGCCTGCATCCGCTTCAGCGCCGTCTGTCTGAGAAATGCGTGGGTTGCCCGTTCTTCGCCAATCGACTCTTCGTCCGAGGAGAGGATGTCGGTCAGTCGCTGAATGCGGCGGGTCGCGTGTCTGTCCAGGCAGCGGCGAAGCAGCTGTATCAGCGACGCAGGCACTGCTGGAGGAATGAGAGTCCATTCAGGCTCGCTCCCGGTGACGCGAGCCATGGTGTCCACGAAGTCGTCGGCGGCGAACGCCGACGTCCCGGTCAGCATCTCGTACAAGACACACCCGAATGCCCACACGTCCGCGCGGCTGTCGGCGGCATGACCGGCAATCTGCTCAGGACTCATATACGCCGCTGTCCCGGTAATCGCTCCCCGCAGGCGCGCAGACAGAGCTGGTCGAATGTCGGACGGAGGCATCAGGTCAACCGGCTCATAGACTTCGACGAGCCCCAGGTCCACGATCTTGACCGCTCCGTCCAGACACAGCGTGATGTTTGAGGGCTTGATGTCGCCGTGCACGAGATCGCAAGCATGCGCCGCGGCAAGCCCGTTGGCGACCTGCGCGATGATCGGGATCGCTTCGTCAACAGGAATGGGGCCTGCAGCGATACGCGTGATCAGCGAGTCGCCAGCGACCCATTCGCACGCCAGCGCGCGGACCGCGTCCATGTCGATCAGCTCGTAGACGTGCGCGACATTGGGATGGCGCAGCGACGTGAGCTTGCGAACGTGCTCGTCAAACCGCGCGAAGCGGAGCGGATCGCGAGACGGTGGCGTGGGGAGGATGCGAAGCGCAACGAGGCGGCCGCTCGAGGCGTCGTGCGCTTTCCAGACTTCGCCGAGTCCGCCTTCACCGATGGCGGATTCGAGTTCGTACGAGCCAATCCTGCCGTGCGGACGAAGCTTCACATAGATGACTAGAACCGCAGTCGCAGACCGGCGCCGACCTGGAAGCCACCGGCCGTGATCTCGAACGAGCCCGCACCGCTCGACGCCGGAGCGTCGATAGTCGTGGCCGCCCATTGCATGCTGCCGCCGACGCCGACCTGACGGGTGAAGAAGTAGCCAACATCCGCGCCCACGTTGAAGCCGACCTTCGATTCATCGACCGTCGTGAAAATTCCCCGGCTGAACGTCGCCGTGTCGTACGGATACGCTTCCGTGATCTCGAAGTCAGTGACGACGCCCTGCTTCACTGTGAAGAAGGAAGGACCACCGAACACCACGGCCTGGATGCGCTGAGTCGGTACGAAGGTCGCTCGGGCTTGCACGTGCACCGCCAACTCCTCGCGTTCAACGCCGGCGACCTGGCCTTCCACTTCTCGCGGTCGATTGAAAAAGAACGGATGCGGCACTGATGCGTTGAACTCCGTCGGTGTGTTCTTCGAGTAACGCGTCACGCCGACGCCAACGCCGATATTGCGCCACAGGCTGGCACCAAACGAGATGTTGACCGCCGGACCTGACTTCACCTGGTAGTCGGTCGAGAAGCTGCCATTCTCGGCGTTCTCGCGGAACGTCACCGTCTCACCGAAGTCGCCTCCGCTGGTCTGGACGGCGCCGTTCACGGAGATGTAGATACGATCGATTGGTTGTGGAGGGCTGCGTTTTACCTGGCCCGGCCGTGCCGGCGTCGGTTGCGTGGGCTTCGCAGGCGCGGGCGGCGTCGGCTTCGCTTGTGCGGCTGAGGACGTCGCCATCCCGAGGAGCACGATCATGAAGGCAGCTGGTGTGCGGTACATGCGTCTCCTCAATTCACGCCGACAGCGGTCCAGGCCTGGGTCACCGCGTTCACGACGGGACCAGTTGGTCCATAGAGATCGCGTGCGGCCTGAATCGTCGCCGCCCGCGCGGTCGCAAACGTGGAGTTGGCCGGCATCAGTAGCGTGAATGCGCGATAGAACACCTTCTCGATCTGTTCCATATTTGAGAGGCCAACACCAGCGATGGGCAGGCCTGAGACACGATTGGTGCCGCCGGCAATTGCGAGAAAGAATGCGTGGTTTGGAATGGCGGAGTTGATGTGCACACCGCCGTTGTCGCCAGTGCCGGTGAAGCGGATGCTGTAATGATCCGGGTCGCCGAACGCAATCGGGTTCACCATCGAACGGATGCCCTGCAGGCCAGCGCCACTCGGCGTGCGCACAGAGTCTTCGGCAAGGATGAAGTCGGCCTGCCCCACACCGGCGCCGACTGGCTGGTAAAAGAACTCGACGCTCGTGCCCATGATGTCGGAGAAGGATTCGTTCAGCGCGCCGGACTCGTTGACGTAGATCAGGTTCGATGTGGACTCGGTCACCGCATGCGTCAATTCATGCGCCGCCACGTCAAGCGAACCGGCGAGGAATCCCCAGTTCTGCCCCGTACTCTGGAACACCACGTTGGGCGGGAACCCGTTCCCGAAATACATCAGCCCGACGCCATCGGGACCGCACGCGCCGCACCAGAACGCGTTGACGACAAACAACCCGAAGAGATCAGGTGGAATGCTCGGGTCCGCTCCGCTCTCGCGTCGCAGACCGTTGACCAGCGTCAGAATCGGACGATCGCGATTGTCCAGACCGCGGCGGCCGTGCCGCTTGAAGTAGTAGTCGTAGGTCCAACCGATATAGGCGTGCGCATCCACGGTCGGAATGTCGGTCCACACGTTGTCGGCATCAGTCGCCAGATCCGCCGGAAACAGCGGCGCGCCACCGAACGCGACGTTCACCGTGCGGTTGAGATCGCCACGGAGGTCATACGTGGTGAGCAGTGGCGGTCGCAGACGATCGTCGGCGACGAAGCCGGCGGCTTGACTTCGCACCGACAGCTTTTTGGTCCCACCGACCAGTCCCTGTCCCGTGCCGACCGCCGATTGCGTGTGAATCTCGGTGAACCGCAGCAGTTCAGCGCCCGTGTTCGCATCGACGAAGAAGCGCAACACGTTGTCTGACGTCGCCACAATGGCGCTATACGCCAGACGCTGTGCGCCGTCGGTCATCGGAAGAATAGTCAGCTCCATGCGCCGAGCAAGCCGCGCACCTGGACCGGCCGCGGCCATCATCGCGCGCTCAGCCGTGGCGGCATCGAGCGCGGGCCTGGTCTCGATCGAAAAGTTCTGAGGCACTTCACCGAAAATCGACTGCGCGACGCCGGATTGCGAATCTCGGACGATCTCCGCCCCGAAGACTGGCACTCCCTCATACAACTGCTGCATCCGCTCGACCACGCGCGACGGAAGCGACGGATCCTGCTCGACGCTCGCCACGCGAAGATCGCCTGTCCTCAGCCCTGCCGTGACGTACTGATCCCACGTGCGGAGGTCGTTTACCGACGTCGCCGCGATACGACGCATGGACGACGGCTGTTGAGCGGAACCGACATCCATCCACAGAAGGAACGCTGCTCCGGCAACGACTGCAGCCGTCAGACGGGTCATGGGTTCTCCAAAGAGCAAGCGCCTTTCAAAACTTCTGGATTCTACACTGGCAATTTCCGGCCTATTGACGGTTGAGGCGGGCGATCCGTACGGCGTGTCGCGGCGGTCGTTCGACAATTCGGACCGCGCAACCTAGAATCGCGCGACGTGACCACGCGAGCGGCATCCACCATCCCCGTCGCCGTAGACGACCTGACCACCAGCACACTGCCCTGGTATCGGCAGGTCACGCGCGATCAGTGGCGTGCCTTCTGGGCCGTGTTCCTCGGTTGGATCGTTGATTCGTTCGACTTCAACATCCTCGCGTTCATCGTCCTGGACATCCAGAAGAGCTTCACGATCGATCGCGCTCTTGCCGGCGCGCTCGGCACTGTGACGCTCGTCATGCGGCTCGTCGGTGGCACGCTCGCCGGCACTGCGGCTGATAAATGGGGACGGAAGTTGCCCCTGATGCTCTCGGTCCTGTGGTTCTCGCTCTTTGCGTTCCTCAGCGGGTTTGCGCCGTCGTATGCCGTGCTGTTCGGCATCCGCGCGTTGTTCGGTCTGGGCATGGGCGGGGAATGGGCCGCCGGCATGCCACTGGTCCTCGAACACTGGCCAGCCCGGCTGCGCGGGCTCGCGTCGGGGCTGATGCTCGGCGGTTGGTACTGGGGATATTTGTTCGCTGCCGCCGCGTTTCAATTCATCTATCCCCTCTTCAGCAACACGCCCGATCTCGCTTGGCGCGTCATGTTCTGGGTGTGCATCATCCCCGCGTTGTTCACGTTCTGGATTCGCGCGCGTGTGCCGGAAAGTCCCGTATGGCTCGAGCGGCAGCGCCGCTTGAAAGAGGCCGGCGCCGCAGCCAGCGAGCCGAAGCTCTCGCTCGTTCGGATTTTTCAGAGCGACCTGATCAGCACGACGATTCAAACGACGCTGGTCATCGGATCGTTCATGTGCATCTATTACTCGCTGAATTTCTGGTATCCGACGGTGCTGCGCGACGCCGGCCGGACGAACCTGCTGCCATTCCTCGCTGCGTTCAACGTCGGCGCCATCCTCGGTACCGCAACGTGGGGACGATTGTCAGAAGGACGACTCGGGCGCCGGGGCGCGTTCACAGCGACGCTGATCCTCGGGCCGGCATCATTGCCTTTCTTTCTGTACGGCGCGAGTACGCTGACGCTGATCCTTGGTGCAGCGACGATGGGTTTCTTCGGCATGGGTGTGTGGGGTATGGCGCCGGCGTACACCGTCGAGAGATTCCCTACTGAGGTTCGCGGTGTGGGACCAGGGTTCTGCTACCACGCGGGATCGGCGATCGGCGCCTTCATGCCATACATCCTCGGTGCGGCGCAGGACCGCGGCATGTCGGCGGTCAACGGCATGAGCGTCGCGATGATTGCGTCGGCTGTCCTCGCCGGCATCGCGGTGTGGTCGGGCCCCGAAACTCGAGGCCGCGACTTTTCAGAGTAGGGCGTCCTTGGTACCTTGGTGCTTGGTCCATGGACTACAGGACGGACCAAGCCCAAAGGACCAGGGACCAATTAGGGCGCCGCGGTGACGGCACTGAACCGAATCGAGACGCCTCCGCTCAGCGCCAGCTTCGTACCGCCTTCCTCAATTGGAGTCAAAGTGCGGCCGACGTTCACGAACGCCGCCATCCGGTCGGTCACGGGCATCGCAACCGCGCCAGAGACGTTCACGTTTTGCCGTCCAATGCCCGTCGCATCGAGCATCAGGTCTTCCTTGATCGAATAGGACTGCGTCAGCGATCCCGTCATGATCATTCGGGAGCCCGTCCACTCGAGCGCGCCGCCTGCGAAAACCGATCCGCGAGTGAAGTACCCGGCCGACCCATACACACGAAACGGCTGGCGCCGCAACTCGACATTAACGGGCAGCGCGAAGTGCACGCGGCCATCGGGATTGCCGGGGCTCAACACTTCGACGACCGGATTGACCGCCAGACCGAACTCGCTCAGCGTCAAGGTCGGATCGATGAGTGTGTACTTCGCGCCGAAGTACAAGTCATCCAGGCCTGACGAGGTCGTGCCGCCGTAGCTGGTGTGATAGAAGGGCACACTCGCACTGACTTGCATTCGATCGGACACCGCCCAGCCAATGCCGAGCATTGGCGCGTTGATCTGACTGCCGCTGGCAAGCTGCCAGTATCCGACACCGAGGCTCGCGTAGCTCTCGCCTCGATACGACGAACTCGCATCATCAAGCCACGACCCGAACTGGCGGAACGAGGACACTGGTGTGACCACAGGCTCCGATGCCGTGATCGATGTGCTGGTGATGGCCGGCGCCGAGGTCCCGGAGGACGACGGCGTCGACGTGCCCGAAGTAGGCGTTTTGGGACCCTTCGGTCTTCCGTTGCCCTGCGCGGATGCCGCGCCGGGAACCAGAAGACCGAAGGCGACGATGAGACCAATCGCTGGGGGGAAAACGCGACGTGTCACGAAAGTCTCCTACTGCGCTGTACCGGTACCCGTACCGGTCGAGCCAGTGCCCGTCGTGCCCGTACCCGTGCTGCCCGTGCCGGTGCTGCCGGTCTCTGTGGTGCCCGTGCCGCCGGTGCCCGTACCGGCCGTGCTCGCGTCACCGTCCGGCGTCTCTGCCGGTGGCGGGGTATTCGCCACCTTCTTCGCGGCCTGACCGAGGCTCATCCCGTCGACCGTCATGGCTTCCTGGAGCGCGACGAAATCAAGGTTACGGTTCTTCGCCGCGTTCAATGCCGCGATGAACTGCCCCTGATTGCGGAATCCGGCCGTCGCCTCTTCGAGCGTCATGCCGAGCGCGTCCAGCTGCGGCTGGATCTTCGCGAGCTGCGCGGCATTCTTGCCGATCTTGAGCGAGACGGCATTCGGCTCCGGAGCGTCCGCAGCCGCTGTCGTGCCAGCCGGCGTGGACGTGCTCGACTCGCTGTCTGAGGACGTCGTCGAGGTAGACGCCTTTGCGTGCGACGAGCCCTTGGTGGATTTGTCGCTGCCGCTCCCATGCGACGTCGAAGCGGTCGTCGTGGTCGTCTTCGACGAGCCCGCGTTGGCAGACTTACCCGACGTCGTCGAGGGACCTGATTTCGGGGCGTGCGTCGTTGTGCCGCCAGCCTTCGGGGCTGTCGACGTCGTCACATGCGGCGCTTTCGGTGCGCCTGCACCCTTGCCCTGAGCCGACGCTGTCGATGCCAATGCGACAGCCGCTGCCGTCACTGTGAACAGCCGGTATAGCTTCATCGTGAGTCCTCCGCCGCTGACAGGTCCAAGATCAATGCCGCGCGGTCACCGTGTCGGAAGTGATCGCTTCTTCACAGGACGTCGCGCCTCGCGTACATGCGCGCCGACCGCAGGCGTGTTCAAGAACGCGAGCCTTCTTGCAAAAGTGGTGTTGAGAAGTTCCATGTAGAATCGCGAATCGTGAGCGACATTCACGAGGTTTACGCGGTCCGCTATGGGCATCACGACCGGAAGGCGCACGAGAATTACATCGGCGGCGATCCGCACGACATCCTCCAGCCGCTGGCCTATTTCGTGTGGGTCATCCGCGGCTCGCACGGCACGTTCGTCATGGACACCGGCTTCGACCACGCGATGGCCGGCAAACGCGGTCGCGTCATCGTCAAGCCGGTGGCCGATGGCCTGACGGCCATCGGCATCGATCCCGAGCAAGTGCAGGACGTGATCATCAGTCACCTGCACTACGACCACTGTGGCAACCACGATCTTTTTCCGCGCGCGAAGTATCACCTCCAGGATCGCGAGATGGCCTACGGCACGGGACGCTGCATGTGCCATTCGCATCAGCGGATTCCGTTCGAGGCAGACGATGTCGTGGCGATGGTTCGGAAGGTGTTCGATGGCCGCGTCGCGTTTCACGATGGTGATGAGTCGCTCGCGCCGGGCCTGACGCTGCACCGCATCGGCGGTCACTCGATGGGCCTGCAGTGCGTGCGCGTGACGACACGGCGCGGTCATATCGTCCTCGCCGCGGACGCCACGCATCTCTATGCGCACGTCAACGAGGGACGCGTGTTCCCGATTACCTACAGCGTGGCCGAGACACTCGAAGGTTATGCGACCCTGAAGAAGCTGGCCGATTCACCCGACCACATCATTCCCGGGCACGATCCGGAGGTGCTGAGGCGCTATCCTGCGGCGAAAGCTGGGCTCGAGAATTGGGTGGTTGACTTAGGGTCGTAGCGGCTTGACACCAACGCGCTCGAGCGACGCCTCACGGGAAGGTTCAACGGTGACGTGGGCGAGCGTCCCGGACAGATCGAACGCAGTCTCCACCACGGGAGAGAGGCCGAAGACGACCAGTTCCCGGCGTTCCATCCGTAAGCGTTCGGCCATTGCCTGGACGAGGCTCAGACCCTGGCCGTTCACGTAGTCAACCGCCGACAGGTCCAGCAACACCGCCCGGCGGTTGCCTGCGCAGAACCGGTCGAGCGCGCGGGCCAGGTCGTCCGACGTCGCGTTGTAGACGCGCCCTTCAAGCCGCAGGAGTACGGCTTCGCCGAGATCGTCTTCCTGAATGAGGAGGTACCAGACGGTTCCGTCGTTTCCGCTCACAGGGGGGTGAACCAGCGGCAGGGTGGGATAAGCTTACCAACTTTCGGGACAGTGGGGTGTATTTGATGGACGACACCGGGGACGCGGCACTCATCGCGCGGTGCCTCGGAGGGCAGCAGGACGCGTACGAAGCCATTGTGACCCGCTATCAGCGGGGGCTGTTCACCGTCGCGTTCCGGATGCTCGGCAACTACGAGGATGCGCGCGATGCGACTCAGAATGCGTTCGTCAAGGCCTACGAGCATTTGAACACTTTCGATCCCGAGCAGCGCTTTTTCAGCTGGTTGTTCCGGATCCTGAAGAACGAATGCTTGAACGTCCTGCGGGCGCGGCGGCCCTCGCAGCCGGTGTCACCGGATATGCCGTCTGGTCGTGCGGCCGATCCGGTGGAAGTGAGAGAGCGTCAGAAGGCCATCCAGACGGCGCTGATGTCGCTCTCGACGGAATACCGGGAAGTCGTGGTGCTGCGTCATTACACGGACCTGTCGTATGACGACATCGCGACGGCCCTGGGGATTCCGCCAACGAAAGTTAAGTCGCGTCTCTATACGGCGCGGCAGCAGCTCGGCGAGCTGCTGATGGACTGGCGCATAGCACGATGACGAATATCAACGACCCGTGGCGCGATGACGAGGTGACGAGGACACTCAACGAGTTGCCTCCCGTCAATCCGCCTTCGACACTCGTCAACGACGTCATGTCCACCATTGCGAGCCGGGCGGCGCGCACAACTCACGCATCGGTTATCCCCACTAAGAAAGGCGAGATCATGGCGAAGAAAGTGCTCTGGATTGTGGCCGCTACCGCAGCGTTGGCGCTGATCACGATGCGACTCGTCGGATACCCCCCGGTCGAGAAAGGAACCGAAGCGACCATCGGTGCGGCGCAACGCTACCAGTCGCCGCAGGTCTCGAGCGCGGATGTGAAGACGCAGGATGCGGAGCTGCAGGCGTTTCTGCAGAGCGATCAGTTCCGCCAGCTGACGACCGACAAGACGGCGCGTCAGGCGCTGAAGAACAAGGACTTCCAGAAGGCATTGCAGGACCCCGCGGTGCGAGCCGCGCTCGCGTCTTCTGACGTCCGCTATGCGATCGGATCGGTCCGGGTCGCCGGCGACGCGCTGGCGGCGAACAACGCTGCGCTCAACGCTGCTCTCGACGCGAATGCCGCGCTGAAGGCGGCGTTCGAGGCGAGCCCGGCCCTTCGCGCCGCGCTCGCCTCACCGGACGTCATCGCCGCGATGCAGAGCGCGTCGATGGGTGCGGCGCTGTCGCAGGCGGACGTCGCAATGGCGCTGTCGCACGATGCCGCGATCGCCGCGGTTCTCAGCGCGCCGGATGTGGCACTGGATGCGGCCACCGCGGCTGGCAGCGCCGCGGGTGGTGCGGCACGAGACGCCGTGGGTTCGGCGCGGTAACGGATCCCCCAGGCGCCCTTATTTCCACCTACACCCCCCCACGCCACGTGGCCCGGGAGCGCGACTTCATCGTCGCGCTCCTGGTGGCCTGCGTCCTGAGCCTTTCCAGCGCACGGCCCGCGCACGCGCAGTTCACCGCCACCGAGACCAACGACGTCACCGTCGTCTTCCTGCACCCGACGCAAACGTTCATCGTCCCGCACGTCGGTCGATCGTTTGAGAACGCGCTGGCCTTCCATCGGAAGCTGTTCGATTTCTCACCGCGCGAGAAGATCACGGTTCTGCTCACCGACTTCTCTGATGCCGGGAACGCGTCGGCCGAGGCGGTTCCCCGTGACTTCGTTACGTTGCGCATCGCGCCAATGAGCTTTGCCTTCGAGACGTTCACGGCCAGCGAGCGCATGTCGTACCTGATGAATCACGAGCTGGTGCACGTGATGACGAACGATCGTCCGGCGCCGCGCGACCTGTTCTTCCGACATTTGTTTCGCGGCAAGGTCGCTCCGGTGGCCGAACATCCCGAGTCTGTGCCGTATCTGTTCCTGACCGCCCCGAGGCGGGCGGCACCGCGCTGGTATATGGAAGGCATCGCAGTGTTTCTCGATACATGGATGGCTGGCGGTCTCGGGCGGGCGCAGGGGCCGTTCGACGAGATGGTCTTCCGGTCGATGGTGCTCGACGGCAGCCGCTTCTACGACCCGCTCGGACTCGCGGCGGAACTGACCAAGACCGACTTCCAGGTGGAAGCGAACTCGTATCTCTACGGCGCGCGGTTCATGAACTACCTGGCCTACACGCACGGACCGGAATCGCTGATTCGCTGGACCTCACGGACGACTGGATCAAAGGCCTACTACGCGTCGGCGTTCCAGCAGGTCTATGACATGCCGCTCGAGCAGGGCTGGCGCGACTGGATTGCCTTTGAGCAGGCATTCCAGCGCAAGAACATCAGCGCCATTCGCGAGCATCCGACGACGCCGTATCGTGACGTGTCGCGAGAGGCACTCGGTTCGTTGTCGCGCGCCTATGTCGATCCCGAACGCCGCCGGATCTACGCGGGACTGAACTACCCTGGCACTGTCGGCTACCTCGCCGCCATTGGCCTGGACGATGGGCGCGTCGAGCATTTGCACGACATCAAGCAACCGCGCATCTACACCGTCACGTCGCTCGCCTACGATCCGGCGGCGCACACACTGTTCTATACCGCCGATAACGCCGCCTACCGCGATCTCATGGCGGTCGATACGAACACGCGGCAGCAGCGCACGCTGCTCAAGGACGCGCGCATCGGCGACCTGTCCTTCAACCCAGCGGATCGATCGCTGTGGGGTATCCGGACGTTCAACGGCATCTGCACGCTGGTACGGATCCCGTCGCCGTACACCAACTGGAACGCCGTCTATTCGTGGCCCTACGGCGAAACCGCGTACGACCTGGACGTCTCGGCGGACGGCGAGTTGGTGTCGGTATCGGTCGGCGAGATCGATGGCCGTCAAGGCGTGCGCGTCATGAAGACCGCGTCGCTCATGACCGGCGACGCGACCGCATTCAAGCGGTTCGATTTCGGGACCGCGATCCCGTCGAACTTCGTGTTCTCATCCGACGGGAAGTATCTGTTCGGCAGCTCGTACTACACGGGCGTGTCCAACATCTTCCGCTACGAGCTGGCGACCGGCGAGGTCGAGGCACTCAC
>DAINQP010000034.1:29472-32751 GCA_036742665.1 Vicinamibacterales bacterium
GCGCACGCAGAAGTACAGCCCGCTGAAACAGCTCGGCCTCGAATCGGTATATCCGGTCATCCAGGGCTACAAGGACGTGGTCGGCTACGGCGTACACGCGCGGTTCTCCGACCCGGTCCTGCTCAATGGCATCGCCGTGACGGCCACCTACTCGCCGGCCTCATCCCTGCCGCTCAGCGAGCGCGGGCACGTGCGCGCGGACTACCGACGGTTCGACTGGAACGCTCACGCGGCGTGGAACGGCGCGGACTTCTACGATCTCTTCGGACCGACGCGAACCAGCCGCCGCGGCTACGATCTCGGCGTCGGCCACACCAAGCTCCTGCTGTTCGACGAGCCTCGCCGACTCACGCTCAACGTCGATGGACGCGTCGCCGGGCATCTCGATCAGTTGCCTGAGTACCAGAACGTGGCAGTGCTGGTCGAGCGTTTGTACAGCCTGGTCAGCGACGTCTCGTACACGAACGTGCGCTCGTCGCTCGGCAACGTGGACGATGAAAAGGGACATCGGTGGTCACTGGTCATGCGCAACGATGTCGTGGCCTCGTCGCTGTTTACGAAGGTGCATGGCACGTTCGACCTCGGGTTCGCGTTGCCGATGGGTCACTCGTCGATCTGGATCAGGAATGCTGCGGGTGCGTCGCCACAGGACCCGGCCGAGCCGTTTGCCAATTTCTATTTCGGTGGATTCGGCAATAACTACGTGGACCATCGCAGCGAACAACGATATCGCGAGTACTATGCGCTGCCGGGGATGGAGCTCAACGAGGTGGGCGGACGGAATTTTGCGAAGTCGGTAGTCGAGTGGAATCTGCCACCGGTACACTTCGCGCGCGCCGGCACGCCGGGGTTTTATCTCACGTGGATGCGGCCCGTCGTCTTCGCCGGGGGCGTAGTCACGAATGTCGATTCGGCCGGTATTCGCCGTAAGGTCAGCGATGTCGGCGGCCAGCTCGATTTCCGCTTGAACATGCTCTCAACACTTGACCTCACGTTGTCGATCGGCGGCGCGATCGCGTTCGAGCAGAATGCCGCTCCGCGTCGTGAAGCCATGATTTCGCTCAAAGTGCTCCGCTGATGGCGCTGCTCGCCAACATCATCGTCGCCTTCGTGCCGGTACTGGTGTTTCTCGCCGTGCTGGTAGTGATGGACAGCTTCAAGCTGGCCCGTCCGAGCGCGATCGCGGCGGCGTTGGGTTGGGGCGTCGTGGCCGCCGTGCTGTCCGGCGTGGCACAGCTCTGGATGACCGGCGCGCTCTCAGGCAGCGTGTTTCACCGGGTGGTCGCACCGGCGATTGAGGAGGCGGCCAAATGCGCGTTCATCGCATATCTGATTCTCAAGCGCCGCATCGGCTTTCCAGTTGACGCCGCGCAGCTCGGATTTGCAGTCGGGACCGGCTTTGCGCTGGTCGAGAACCTGGAGTATCTGCGCGTGCTTTCTGGCGCAGGATTCGTGCTATGGCTGGTGCGCGGGCTCGGCACTGCGATGCTGCATGGAGCGACGACCGCGATCTTCGCGATGCTCGCGCAGACGGCCGCAGATCGCCATCGCGAACGTGGCGCGCTGATTTTCCTGCCTGGCCTGGTCGCCGCCGTTGTCATCCACACCGCCTTCAACATCCTGCCGGTCTCGCCACTGGCCACGACCGCCATGCTGCTGCTCGTGCTGCCGCTACTCGTGCTCTGGGTGTTCCAGCGCAGCGAGATGGCTACCCGCGAATGGGTCGGCGCCGGACTCGACCTCGATTTGATGCTGCACGAGACGTTCTCGTCCGAGGCGCTCGCCTATACAAAGTTCGGCGCCTATCTCCGCGAGCTGCGACAGCGTTTTCCGGGGCACGTCGTCGCCGACATGCTGTGCCTGCTGCGTGTCGAGCTCGAGCTCTCGATCCAGGCGAAGGCGATGCTCATCGCGCGAGATGCGGGCATGGTCATGTCCGTACATCCCGATGCGCGCAGCGCCACCGACGAGATCCGGCACTTGCGATCGTCGATCGGCACCACCGGTCTCCTGGCACTGAATCCGGTACAGGTGACGTCACACCGGGACGACTGGCACCGCTACCTGCTCGTCGGCAACGATTCAGCGCGAATGCGCTGGCTCAGACGGTTGCAGTTCTGGAAGGCGTAGTCGGCCGCGGGCTAGGCCGCGCGATCGGTGGACGGCAGCTGGGAGCTCATCACCTCGAAGAACTCCATCATGCGATCAATGGCGAGACGCGCATCGGACGCCGAGCGGAATACCTGCACGACCGAACAGTGCTCGTTCTGAATCTTGAGCAGCCATCCCTTGTCGGTCTCGGAGATGTGATAGCTGGGCGAACTGGTAACTACGTGCGAAGACATGCGTAGTTGCGTCGCAAGACATGTACCGGCAGGATTCCGGGCCAGTTCTGTGAAGTCGTGCGCAAATCATCGCGGAATGCCGTGGACCCGTTGACGCCTCCGCCGTCGCGATTTCGAAACTGTGCGGGCTCGACGCAGGGCTGAGCCCAGTGCGACCTCAGGGCGTACGCCACTGCGCGCGCGCGGTCTCGTGGAAATTGCGGCCCGCGCGGTCGATGATGACGACCGCAGGGAAGGCCACCAGGTCGAGGGCGTAGAGCGCCTCCGGACCGAGATCGTCGTAGGCGATCACACGTGCCGCGGCGATCTGCTTCGCGAGCAGCGCACCGAGCCCGCCAATTGCCGCGAAGTAGATGGCGCCGAGATCGGTGAAGGCCGCCATGTCGCGCCCGTGCAGTTCCCCTTTCCCAATCACCGCCCGCACGCCGGCCGAAAAGAGCGCCGGTAGATATCTCCCCATGCGCTCGGTTGTCGTCGGACCTGCGGAGCCAATGATCTGCCCAGGCTTGGCGGGCGATGGTCCGACGGCGTACATGATCTGCCCGTCGAGCGAGACCGGCAGCGGTTCCCCACGCTCGATTGCCAGCGCCAGCCGCGCCGCGCTGGCATCGCGGAGCGTCAGCGCACGACCAGTCAGTTCGACCGAGTCGCCGGCCGACAGCGTCGCCGCTTCGGTTGCAGGAAACCCGGCGCGGCAATCGAGTGGGATCAAATCGCTCAATCGTCCTTCGTCAATCGTCAATTCACAGGTCGACCGTCATGCGGCGAGTCGAATGACAGCCGAGATTCACCGCGACCCACCCCCCGAAAACAACGGCATGCACATAAACGAAGTTCATGCTCCCCGAGAATCCCGTGATCGCGGCCGCGAACCGATCTTGCCACCCAAGGCGCTTTTGTTCCGACTCGCGCTCCTGGAGCAACGCTCGAATGT
>DAINQP010000035.1:0-32500 GCA_036742665.1 Vicinamibacterales bacterium
CCGTCTGTCCTGAATACTTCACCGCGTTGTCGAGGAGATTCGTGATGACCGTGCGCAATTCCTCGGCGTCGCCGCTGACCATCGGCGCGCGGTCTGGCGACTCGAGCACGATTGCGTCGGACTCCAGGTGGTGTCGAACGACGGCGAGGTTCACACACTCGGCAGCGAGCGCCGCCATGTCCACCGGCCCACGTGCAATGGTCTTGCGCTTCTCCCGGACCGCACCGGCTTTCAGGACCTGCTCCACGGTGTGATGGAGCCGCGCCGTGTCGGCCAGCATGATGTCGTAGAACTCCTGCCGCCGCGCTTCGGGCACGGGTCGCGACTGCAGCGTCTCGAGATACAGCTTGATGGAGGCGATTGGTGTTTTCAGTTCGTGCGTGACCGAGTTGATGAAGCTGTCATGCTCCTCGTTCCGCCTGATTTCAAGGACGAGGAACACCGTGTAGACGATGAGCCCGGCGATGATCAGGCCAAACAGGACGATGCCGAGGATGATCGGGATAATGCGGCCGGCATTGGCGATGATCCAGCCGATGTTCAGCGAGATGGCGGCTGCGACGAGCAGCACGCACAACGCGACGAAGAATGCGATCGCCTTTTGCCGCCTGGTCACGTGGTGATTCTAGAAACTCAAAACTCAAAAGGCAAAACTCAAACAATGTGCGTGTACGCACGAACGGGGTAGCAGGCGCTGCGCCTCCCACCCCGTCTCTGTGTGTGAGCTTTGAGTTGTGAATCTTGAGTTGTTCCTAAGCGACCGCTTCGCCGGCCGGGACGACGGCCTCTTCGGGGAGTGGCTGCCTGATCTTGGCGACCTTGATGTCCCACGCCAGGCCGAGGAGCTGCAGAGTCCGGATGCCGATCCAGTTCTGATCGAGCTCATACCAGGCCAGACCGTGACGGGCGCTGGTCGGGTGCGCGTGATGGTTGTTATGCCAGCCTTCGCCGAAGGTGAGGAGTGCCACCCACCAGTTGTTGGTGGAGTCGTCGCGGGTCTGGAAGCGGCGCGCGCCCCAGAGGTGCGTGGCCGAATTCACCAACCAGGTGGCATGCAGGCCGACAGTCGTACGGAAGAAGATGCCCCACAACACGTACGGGATGCCGCCATAGGCGAGAAGCGCGATGCCGACGGCAACGTTGGTGAGCCAGTGCCAGTTGGAGAGCCAGACGTGGAACTTATCTTTGCTGAGATCCGGCGCGTATTTCGCGAGGACCGAGGCGTCGTGATGGAGTCCCTCGCCCATGAGAATCCAGCCCATATGGGCCCAGAACGTGCCTTCACGAGGCGTGTGCGGATCGCCGTCCTGATCCGACTTCTGATGATGGATGCGATGCGTTGCGACCCAGAAGATCGGACCGCCCTCGAGCGCGAGCGTGCCGCAGATTGTGAGAAAGTACTCGATGAATCTGGTCGTCTTGTAGCTGCGGTGCGTCAGCAACCGGTGATACGACATTCCGATGCCGAGCATGCCGCCGGCATAGTAGAGAATGAGTGCGGCGAGCATCGCGCCGTAGTCGATATAGAAGAGCGCGGCTACGGCCCCAATATGAAAACCGGTCATCGCGATGGCCGTAATCCAGTTCAGGCCATGCTGATGTTTGCGCCCATACATAAGCATCGGTGTCGCCATTGACGTAGAAGGTCCTCCCTGCTTGCTGTCGTCAGAGAAATCGCCAAACCATAGCAGGGCCGCGGCCGACGCACTGTAATAGTTCTGTACGAAGAGATAAGCTCAATCGGGTCAATGGGTTCAAAGAATGTCTTCGCGCTCGGTTTTCATGCCGATTACCGCTGTCGCCACTCCGGCGCGTGTTGCACCGCTGACTGGGATGTGCCGGTTGAACTCCCCGTCTATCGGTCCCTGAGCGATGCGCTGGTAGGGGCACGGCTGCAGGTCGCGGCCACCGCCGGCGCGGCCTATCCATTCGTCGTAGAGCCCGATCTTCCCGACGGCATCGGGGCGATGTTGGAGCGTGATACTCAGGGCCGATGCGTGTTCTACGACAGCACCGGCAAGCGCTGCATCGTGCATCGCGATCTCGGCGAGCCGTATCTACCGACAACGTGCCGGCATTTTCCGCGCGTGTCTGTCCAGGATCGGCGCGGTACGTTCGTCTCGCTCTCGCACTTCTGTCCAACCGCTGCGTCAATGCTGTTCAGCGACGGACCGGTCGAGATCGTTGCCGAGCCGCCGGCGTTTCCGGATGCCGATTACGATGGACTCATCGTCACGCCCGACGATCTTCCGCCGCTGCTGCATCCGCGAGTGCTGATGGATCTCGAGGGCTACACCGCGTGGGAACGTCACATGGTCGGCCGCTGCGCGGATGTGCAGGAACAGCCTGAGTCGATCCTGGCCACGCTGATGCGCGACGCCGATCTGTTGCGGCGGTGGCGGCCGGGCGGCCTGTCGTTGTCCGAGGCGGTCTGGGAGTTGCCGCATGATGTGGTCGAGGCGAGGCCGGTCGAGGTGCTCGCACCGAGCCTGCATCTGCGCGACGAAGTGATCGCCGCCGTCCCCGACGATCTCAAACCGCCCGGTGATGAAGAAGGTCTGGATGACGCGTGGACGAATAACGTGCGCCCGGTGTGGTCCGAGCATCGAGCGCCGATCAATCGCTTCCTTGCCGCGAAGGCGTTTGCCTCGTGGACCGCGTATCAGGGCCGGGGCGTGAAAACGATCGTGCGAGGACTGGAAGCGGCGCTCGCGCTGCTACGGGTAGAAGCGGCGCGCCAGTGCCGCGATACGGCGCGCCGGCTCGATTGTGAGTTGCTTCTCGAAGCGTTTCGCCAGGCTGATTTTGCGCTGAACCACCTGGCTGTTGGCGAAGATCTGGCGAACGCGTGGTCGGTCGTCGAGGACGTGTAGAGCCGGTCCTGTCGGACCGGCCGGTCCCAAGGACCGGCCCTACGATGCAAAGGTCGCGATGACGGGGCCGTGGTCGCTGCTGCCGAACTCGCGCTGCACGACGCATGACGAGGCGCGCGACGCGATTGATTGGCTCGCGATCACGTAGTCCAACCGCCAGCCGATGTTGCGCGCCTTCATGTTGCGCCATGGCGCCCACCACGTGAACAGATCCGTGTTGCTCGGATCGAGCGTGCGGTGCACGTCCACGAGCCCGTGTCCGAGGAGGCTGTCGATGAGCGCGCGCTCGTCGGCACGCTGACCGATAATGCCGGGCTTCCGCTCTTTCGCATGCACGTCCATGTCGGTGCGCGCCACGTTCATGTCGCCGCACAGAATGAGCGGCTGCCCCTTCTGCTCGAACTCCGCGGCATAGCGGACCATTGCCTCGAGGAAGCGCATCTTCGCCTCGAAGTCCTTGCCCCCGTTCGGTACGTAGATCGAAGCCACTGTCGCCCACGGGAGCGTGACGGCAGCAATGCGCCGTTCGTAGTCGAACGCGGGATGGGAGAACTCGGGGCGGTCGGGGAATGTGGCTTTGCGTACGTGAAGGCCCACGCCTGAGTAGCCTTTGTCACCGTGCCAGTAACACCAGTAGCCTTCGAGATCGCAGAGCCACACCGGCAGCTGATCGAGCGACGCTTTGATTTCCTGGAGGCACAGGACGTCGGGCTGTTCTTTGTCGATGAACTCGTGGACCTGTGCGTCACGCGCCCGGATCCCGTTGACGTTCCACGTCGCAACTTTCATCGACTAAAGTCTATGCGCATGCTTCATGCCACGCTGGAGTTGGCAAGGCGAGTCGAACGAACCGAGATCGATTTCTGCGCCGTTGGCGCAGGTGTCGGAGTTCCCGGCGGCGCCGCCTCGATAGAGGTCGGCGGCGGTCGAGGTGTGTGCGGGCAACCTGGTTCACCGATGAACAAGGTGCTTGGCCTCGGCCTCGGCGTGGCCGTCACTGACGAGGATCTCGATGCGCTCGAGCTGTTCTATGACCAGCGCGAGTGTCCTATTCAGATCGAGTTGTGTCCGCTCGTATGCACTGATCTCGTCGCGAAGCTGCAGAATCGCGGCTACGTCTTGAAAGGTTTCGAGAACGAGCTCGCGTGCGCGGTTCCCTCGTCCATGCCGGCGACCAACGGTCCGCACGTCGAAGTGCTCACCGGCGATGGCGATGAAGCGGCTTTCCTCCAGGCGACGGTCGAAGGCTTTGCTGTTCCTGACTCGATGCCACGGGAGTCGGATGGCCCGGCGCCGGACGTGGTGGAGACGATCGACCGGGCGATGCGCCAGTTCATCCACCCGGATATCGTGCGGTATCTGGTTCGCATCGACGGTGAACCGGCCGGCGCCGCCGCCAGCGTGCTCACCAACGGCGTGCTGGGCATCTTCGGCACCGGCACGCGGCCGGCATATCGGCGTCGAGGCATCCAGTCGGCGATTGTCGCCAAGGCCCTTGAAGGCGCGATCGGTCGTGCGGACCTGGCTATCGCGACCACCGAGCCGGGCAGCATTTCGCAGCGGACGTTCGAGCGTTTCGGTTTCCAGGTGCTCTATACCCGTGCGATCCTCTTGCGGACGTAACTGACTGACAATGCCGAATGCTCACTGCCCAAGGCTCAATGCTCCACGAGCATTGGCCGTCACGCTGCTGTTGCTCCTGCCGGTTCCGCAGGCGAGCACGCAGTCAACGGCCGGCCCGATTACGACGCCGCGGCAGCAGTTTGGCGCGTCGATCGGCGACGACTACTTCCTCGCCACCTACACTCAGCTCGAGGAGTACTGGAAGACGCTCGATCGCGAATCGGATCGCATGCAGCTCGTAGACGTCGGGCGGACTGAGGAAGGTCGTGTCCAGTGGATGGCGATCATCTCGGCGCCGGAGAACCTGAAGCAACTCGATCGCTACAAGAACATTTCTCGTCGTCTATCGCTCGCCGATGGCCTCACCGACGATCAAGCCCGCGCGCTCGCCTCCGAAGGCAAGGCCGTCGTGTGGATCGATGGTGGGCTTCATGCGAACGAAGTGCTCGGTGCGCAGCAGTTGATTGAGACCGTGTTTCAGCTGGTCAGCCGCTCGGATGTCGAGACGCTGCGATTCCTGCGCGATGTGATCGTCCTGGCCGTGCACGCCAACCCGGACGGTCACGAGCTCGTCGCCAACTGGTACATGCGCGAGCGCGATCCGATGCTGCGCACACTTACGGGTGTGCCACGCGCCTACCAGAAATACATCGGCCACGACAACAACCGCGACTTCTACATGTCTACCCAGGCCGAGACGATCAACATGAACCGCATCCTTTACAAGGAGTGGTTCCCGCAGATCGTCTACGACCATCATCAGGCCGGACCGCCAGGCACTGTGATGTTCGCGCCGCCATTCCGAGATCCGTTCAACTACCTCTTCGATCCGCTGATTCCGTCCAGCATCGACCTGGTCGGCGCGACGATGCACGCGCGGTTTGCGCTCGAGGGCAAACCCGGCGTCACGATGAGACGTGGATCGACGTACTCGACGTGGTGGAATGGCGGCCTGAGGACGACAGCGTATTTCCACAATCAGATCGGACTGCTCACCGAGAGCATCGGCAGCCCCACGCCGATCGACATTCCGTTCGTGCCGGACAAGCAGCTGCCGAATGCGGATCTGCCGTACCCCATCGCGCCGCAGCGCTGGCACTTTCGCCAGTCGATCGAGTACTCAGTGACGGCAAATCGCGCCGTGATCGATGCCGCGTCGCGGCATCGCGAGACGCTACTCTTCAACATTTACGCGATGGGCCGCAACGCCATTCAGCGCGGCAACCAGGATACCTGGACGTTCTCACCGCGTCGTCTCGCCAGCGTCAGAGCGAACATGACGCCGCGGGGCACCCTGCCGTCGCGTGTCTACGAGCAGCTGAGGACGCCACCATTACGCGATCCGCGCGGATACATCCTGCCCGCCGATCAGCCGGACTTTCTGACCGCCACCAAGTTCGTTGACGCGCTGCTCAAGACCGGCGTTACCGTACATCGCGCCACCGCAGCGTTCGCCGTGAATGGCCGCACGTATCCCGCCGGCTCGTTCGTAGTGAAGACCGCGCAGGCGTTTCGGCCACACGTGCTCGATATGTTCGAGCCGCAAGATCATCCCGACGACGTCCCGTATCCAGGTGGGCCGCCAACGCCGCCGTACGACAGCGCCGGCTGGACGCTCGCATTTCAAATGGGTGTGAAGTTCGATCGCGTGCTGGATGGGTTCGACGGTCCATTCGAGCCCGTCACCACTGTGTCGCATCCGCCAGGGCGCGTCGCCGGCGTCGAGCAACCGGTGGGTTATCTCGTCAGCCATCATCAGAACGACGCGTTCGTGGCCGTCAATCGGTTGCTGAAAGCCGGCGAGCGCGTGTATTGGCCTGTTGATCGCCGTGTTGGCGGTGCTGACGATGGCGTCGGTGCGATGTATATCCCGCGTCGTGCAGCGACACCGGCGGTGATTCAGAGAGCGGTAGGGGACCTCGGGCTCACGTTCACGGGCGTCGCGACGCCGCCGCAGGGCCGGTCGCTCCAGCTGCGACCCGTTCGCATCGGCTTGTGGGATCACTACGGTGGATCGAGTCCGAGCGGGTGGATGCGCTGGCTCTTTGAGCGCTTCGAGTTTCCTTTCGAAGTGGTTTACGTGCAGACGCTCGATGCCGGCAATCTGGCGAGCCGCTTCGATGTGATCATCCTGGCCAGCGACGCGTCGCTGTCGCGCGGGGTCGATGATGCGCCGGCGCCCAGCCGCCTGCCAACGGAGTACCGCGGTACAACCGGCACGATGTCGCGGGCGCGCACGCTGCCGCAGCTGAAGCAATTCGTCGAGGACGGCGGCACCCTCATCGCCGTCGGTGAGGCCTCGCTGATCGGGTTGTCACTCGACCTGCCCATCAGGAACCATCTCACCGCGATCGAGGCCAACGGCACGGAGCGGCCGTTGACGCGCGACGTGTTCTACGTGCCGGGATCGGTGCTGCGGATGCGTGTAGACAACACGACGCCGCTCGGCTACGGGTTCGAGCCAGACGTGGATGTCTTTTTCGATCAGAGCCCGGTGTTCCATCTGGGAAGCGAACAGGCGCGTCGGGTGGCGTGGTTCATGGGCCAGGCGCCGCTGCGCAGCGGATGGGCCCTCGGGCAATCCTTTCTCGACGGCGGCGTGACTGCCATCGACGCGCAGCTCGGACGCGGACGCGTGCTGCTGTTCGGGCCAGAAATCACATTCCGCGCGCAGTCGCACGGGACCTTCAAGTTCCTCTTCAACGCGATCTACTACGGCAAGGCGGTCGCATCACCGAGGATGCCATGATCTCCAGACGAGAGCTGTTCGTCAGTACGCTTGCGGCGTCGCTGGCAGATGCCGCGATCGCCCAGCCCACATCGTCCCGAAAGATGACGCTGTCGATTCATCAGAACACCTCGCGCGCCGCTGGCTACCGCAAATCGCTGGAAGGCTGGGCGAAGGCGGGGATCAAGTTCGTCGAGATCACCGACGTGTTCCTCGACGAGTTCCTGAAGGGCGACGCCATCGCCGCGGCGAAACGCGTCATCACCGATCTCGGTCTCACGCCGGTCTCCTCGGCCGCGGTACTCCCGGACATCTGGATTCCCGGCGACGCGCGCGCTGCATCGCTGGAGACGTGGAAGCGGCGCTGCGAGCAGTTCGCGACGATCGGTCTCGCGACAATCTATTGCCCGTCGATTACCAATCGCCGCGTCACGGCGGAGGACTTCAAGGCGACGCCTGGCTGTATCCGCGAGGTGGGTGACATCGCCAAGCAGTTCAATCTGACGGCGATGATCGAGTTCGCGCGCACCTCCACGCATCTCGCGACACTGCGCTCGTCGCTCACCGTCATTCGCGACGCCGCGCACGCGAACGTGCGGCCGATGCTCGACTTCTTCCACTTCTGGTCGGGGATGAGCAAGTTCGAGGATCTCGACCTGATCCGCCCGGGCGAGATCGCGCACGTGCACTTCCAGGACATTCTCGATACGCCACGCGAGCTGATCGACAACAACGGCCGCGTCATCCCCGGCGACGGCAACGCTCCGGTGGTGGCGATTCTCAGAAAACTTGCGGAGAAGCAGTACGCGGGACCGCTATCGGTCGAGTTATTCCTGATGGATCTGCAGCAGGGGGATCCGTACGAGGTCGCCAGTCGCATCAAGCAGAAGTGCGAGGCGGTGATGCGGAAGGCGGGCGTCGTGTAGGCGCGAGGCATGCCTCGGCCGGTTAGTGGGGCGGTTCGGCGATCGTGATGACCAGGTCTGAGACGTCTTCGCCGCCGACCGAAACACCTTGGGTGACATCCTGGTTGCCGACACGCGCGGAGGCCAGCGTATAGCCAGGCGGCAGGCCACCCAGTTCGATCCTGTGACGTGCGGGCTGCACGTGCGCGCTGAACGAGCCATCCGCGTTCGTTGTCGCCGTCACGTAGCTGCGCTCAGTGGAAAACCCGATCAGCACGCGCCGCACCACGCGAGGTGGCGCGACGATGCGGCCTGATATGGTGCGCAGTGTCGGCCGGACGAGATCGATGCGAGCATCGGTCTCGCCCACCTGGACGACACGCGACGGCATGCCCGGCGGCGTGGGGAAAAGGCTCAACAGGTATGAGCCTTTCGGAAGATGGCCGAAGGTAAATGAGCCGTCGGGTCCGACTGGAGTCTCGAGCAGCTCACCAAGTGCGACGCCCGACAGGATCGCTTTCTCCTGTGCGTTGGTGGCGGTCGGTGTACTCACGCGTCCGCTGACGCGTCCGCCCGGCGGCAGCAACACGGTGAAATTCACACCGTCCACAGGACTGTCTGCGCCAACCGTGATCACGGTTGCGCCATCCGCGCTCGTCGTCGCCGGATAATACGTGGGATAGCCGAAGACGCTCGCGATGATGAAGTAGCGTCCCGGTGCGAGATTCGCGAGCCGATACCGCCCTTGTGCATCGCTCAGCGCCGTGCTCGCAGGCGCAACCGTCGAGTAATAGTTCTGACCGTCTGAGGGGCGGATATTTGGCGGCGGAGCGGGAAGCGCGGTGATACGGATGGCTGCAGCCGGCATGCCCTCTCGCGTCTGCAGCTGGCCCGTGACGACACCCGGGCGTGCTGCCGTTGCTTGCAGCAACAGCAGCAGCGCGAGCACGACATTCATCATCATGTAATCGTCGAGGCGGGTTGTAGTGGCGGGTCTTACGACGCGCCACTACATCCCGCACTAGTTGGCCAGAGGATCCGGGCGGATCTGGAATTTCACGACCTTGCCCCTCGTGCCCTTCCCGCCTTCGATGTGCCACACGAAGTGCGTGCCGTAATTCGCGTACAGCGCGCGACCCTTCCAGCCGCCGTTCGGATTGTCGATGCGGCCGTCGAGACCACGTGAGTAGAACCCAAGCGGGTACGGCACACGGAGCGCGGTCCACTGCCGGGTCTGCGGATCGAGTACGAGGAGCGAGTCGGAGTTCGATCCGTTGGCGATCGGTTTGTTCGCGCCGAGTCCTAAGACGTTGTGCTGATCCACCCAGTTGTAATAGTGGAAGTCGGCCGGGATGTTCGTGCCTTTCAGCTTCGGTCCGGTTGTCTGATAGAGCGTCCAGCCCTCCGTGCACTCGCTGCCGTCGACCTTGCGCGGGCCAGTGATCGCCTTGCACTTGCGGCGATCGAAGCTGGCGAGATGGCTGCTCGCCGCGAGCGCCGTCCAGACAACGCCGTTGCTGTCGATGTCCACGCCGCGCGGATCGAAGCCCGGCTCGGGAACCTTGTAGATCTCGGTGATGCACGACTGCGGCGGATTCTTGCCGCGATCCATCCGAACGAGATAGCCGGGATAGCGCTCCGAGACACCCCAGACTGCGTCGTCCACCGGGCTCGGGATCACGCCGTAGAGGCTGAAGCTCACGAGCGTATCGAGTTTGGGATCCGGTCCGCCCGCCTGGGCGCGTCCGCCCGCACCGCCCGGCCGTCCGCCGGCGCTGCCGCCGCCCTGCGTATCGCCGGCATAGAGCAATGAATCGCCGCGGCCGGTGATCTGATTCCATGGTGGAGCGGTGATCTTGCCGTCACCGTTGGTGTCAACGACCTGTCCGCACCAGCCGACCGCTTTCTGCTCGTCCTTGGTCTCGTCGTACACCTTCGAATCGATCCAGCCAACGATCGGTCCGCTCAGCTCATTGAAGTACACGGTTTCGTTGGCATCGTTGTCGAACTGCAGGTGGTGCGTCGCGTAGCAGGTGTCGATGAGCACGAACTGCTTCGTCTTCGGATCGAAGTAGGACGCTTGGCGGCCGCTGTTGCGGAGCGGGAACCACGCCGCGTACTTGTTCGAGGGATCGGCGCACCAGCTTGGGTCGGCGTTCGGGCGAATCTTCGACGTCATCCACACACGGCCCTTGCTGTCCAGCATCGGGTTGTGCGGATCGGCCGGGTTGTACGGCGGGTTCGCCCACAGATGCGTGTCGCCCCACCACAGCGACGGTCGATTCGGCTTCGGGAAACGCGATGGCACATCGGCGCGCGGCGCACGTGTTGGGATCTCGATCTCGTCGGCCGAGTTCGTGCGCGGATCGAGAACCACGAGCGACCCGTGCCCGGCTGAGACAGCGTAGATCGGCCCGTTCGGATTCACCGTCGGCCGATTCTTGTCAGTGGATGACAGGTCGTGCATGAACGAGTGATCGTCGCCGACGTCCCACAGCGTGAGCACCAGGTTCCGCTCGATGCCCGTCGGCCGCGACGGTGCGGGCGGCACTTCACCCTTGGCGATGCGCTCCGTCCAATCCGCGTACACCTTCAGCGATCGCGTCTGACCCTGGCTGCCAAGCACGCCGTACATCGACGTGCCGCGAACGCCCGTGCCGAGCCTCCACTCCCACGCTTCTGCATGCGTCTTGAGTTCGGGCTTTGCCTTCAGCACGTGATCGACGCTGCGCGTCAGCTTGTTGCCCAACTGGTGACAGAAGTTGCAGTCGGACTTGAGCGAGTTGATCCAGTGGTTCTGCGACAGCATGCCGGTGCCGAGGCCATTGCCCTGTGGGCCGGTGCCGGGGAATTCAGAGGGAGCCGGTGGCTCCAGCATCGACAGCCAGTAGTTACCAGGATAGACCTGCGCCGCTTCCTGCGGCGTCTTCGCCGGGGTCACGCGCAGTGTGACCTGCGTCGGGCCCGGCTTGAGCGGCTGCGGCTTCGAATCGACGAGGCCATACCCACGGACCCAGACTTGATAGGTCGCGTTCGGCAGTTCAGGAAGGAGGAATCGGCCCTGGTCGTTGGTCACAACGATCTTGATGAAGTTCGTCGGGAGTTCCTTGGTCTCGGCGATCACCCACACGCCCGCCTCCGGCCCTGACGCACCCTGGACGACTCCGGTAATGATGCCGGTCGCGGTCTGCGCCTGTCCGTGCACGCCAACCGAGACCACGGCCGCGGCGAACGCTGCGAGCGCGATCCCCATGAGACTTCGTCGTGTATTCATGACCCGCGATCGTAGGCGAAACATTTGAGGCAAGTCCAGCCGATTGACGGCAATTTGATCGGGAGATCACAGGGAAAAGACGGTGGTCACGGTCTCGTGCCATCCTGATCTCGTGAGCGACGAAAAGCTCGACCTGCTTGCCGACCGGCTTCGTCGCGCGTCACGCGTCACGATTCTGACCGGGGCCGGCGTGTCGGCGGCGAGCGGCGTGCCGACGTTCCGAGGCAGCGGCGGATTATGGCGGCAATTCCGTGCCGAGGACCTGGCCACACCCGGGGCGTTCAGCCGGGATCCCGTCCTCGTCTGGGAGTGGTACGCCTGGCGTCGCGAGCTCATTGCCGCGTGCAAGCCCAATCCGGCCCACGACGTGGTCGCCCGCTGGTCCAAGTCGTTCGAGCGCTGCACGGTGATCACGCAGAACGTCGACGACCTTCACGTGCAAGCCGATACCGCCAACCTGCTGCGCGTCCATGGTTCTCTCTGGGAGCTGTCATGCTGGCGCAAATGCGGCGCCTCGCCGTGGCATGACGAGTCGGTTCCACTGCAAACGCTGCCACCGTTATGCCCCGCATGCGGTGGCCTGGCTCGCCCCGGGGTCGTCTGGTTTGGGGAATCGCTGCCTCGTCGTGAGATGGAGGCTGCAGCAGCCGCGTGCGCCTGCGACGTCTTCCTGACCGTTGGAACCTCCGCCATCGTGTATCCAGCCGCCGGCCTGGTCCACGAGGCCAAACGTGGTGGTGCGTTCACCGCCGAGCTCAACCTCGACCCGACCCCCGCGTCCGCTGAAGTCGAACTGGCGATTCACGGTCCCGCCGATCGGCTGCTCTCGGATATTGCGCAACGGCTCATCCCATAGACGCCTCTTGTGACAAGTATCTTGATATTTGAGATACTTAAGTTTAGAGAGTTCTATGACCAAAGCCCCGCCCGCCCGCGCCGAGCTGTTGAAAACACTGGACGAGACGCTCCGAAAGGTTGGCGCTCAATCCGTTCTGTTGAGCGATACCGTCGCCAAACTCGTTGGCGCAAACCCTACCGATCTGGAATGTCTGGACCTGTTAGGCCTCGGCGGACCGACGACGGCAGGAAAACTGGCAGCGCATACGGGTCTGACGACCGGGGCGACCACTGCCGTTATCGACCGGCTCGAACGAGCGGGCTTCGCCCGACGTCTCCGCAATACGGAGGATCGGCGTAGCGTCCTGGTCGAAGCGCTTCCTGAAAGGCTGCGCCAAATAGAGGCCTTGTATCAGCCTCTGGCGATCGCCGTCGCCCGATTGAATGAGGAATATGGCGATCGTCAGTTGGCGGTGATCGTCGATTACCTCTCGCGCGCTGTCACATTGGCGGCCGAGCACGTCGTCTACTTACAGACACAGCCGCCGCTGGAGTCGGCGGCGCCGGTTCGACGGCCTCGACGACGGCGCGGAGCTGCCGCACGCCCGGCCGCGCGGGAATCCCAGGACATGCGGGGATGACCCGCATGTCCCGACATGCGGGAATGACCCGCGTCACTCCGCCGGGGCCGTTTGTGCGGGTCACGGCGTCTCAACACTCTGCACACGCGAGTTCACAGAGGACTGAACCAGCAATGCCGACTAGACGAGGGATGTTTTTGCGAGCGTCGGGAATGGTGTGTCTGCTCGCCATCACGAGCGTGGCGGCCTACGCGCAGACGCCGCCGGCTGTGCCTCCCGGGCCATTGACGCTCGAACAGGTGCTGGCGCTTGCCGAGCCGAACAGCGAGACAGTGGCGATCGCACAGGCAGGGATCAGGCGCGCCGAAGGTGAGCAGATTCGTGCCCGTAGCAGTGAATTGCCACAGCTCTCCCTGTCGGCCAGCTACGACCGTGCGCTCGCATCCGAGTTCGAAGGCGTTTTCGATTTCGACTCGGGGCCGACGTGCTCGCCATTTGCGCTCAACCCCACGGCGCCCATTGAGGCGCGTCTCGCCGAGATCGAGCGGGCGATCGACTGCGGAGCAGTGGGCGGCGGTGGATTCTTCGGGGGTGGTTCAACCGACGGCAACCTGAACAATCTCCCGTTCGGCCGCAAGAACACGTTCCGTCTGCTCCTGAACTTCTCGCAAAACCTGTATTCAGGCGGGCGTATCGGAGCGCAGAAACAAGTGGCATCGCTCGGCCAGGAGACAGCAGGGCATGCCCTGACGACGGCTCGTGGGCAGTTGTTGTACGAAGTCGCGCAGGCGTACTACGACGCGGTACTGAGCGATCGCTTGGTGACCATCGCGGCGGCGACTCTTGAACAAGCCGGCGCGACCCTGAAGCAGACGCAGGTCGGGTTCGAGGCGGGCACACAGCCGGAGTTCGAAGTGCTTCGGGCTCGTGTGACGCGTGACAACCAGTCGCCAGTGCTCATTCGCCAACGCGCGAATCGGGCCGTCGCATTCCTGCGTTTGAGGCAACTACTCGAATTGCCCGCCGATTATCCATTGGAGCTTGCCGACTCGCTGTCCGATGAATCGCTCCCGCCAGCACCTGCCTTCGCCGAGCGGGTCGTCACGGTCGAAAAGACGCTGCGCGACGCGGAGGCCGCGAACGCCGTACTCGAAGCCAACGTGACACTACCCGATCGCACTGCAGTCGTTGAGGCGGCTACGACAGTCCGGCTTCGCGAGGCGTCACTGAAACTGGTCGAAGCGCAGAAGAAGCCGAGCGCCTCGTTGAACTCGAGCTACGGTCGCATTGCATATCCCGACAATGGGCTGCCGACATTCGATCGGTCCAATTGGACGATCGGTGCGAGCATGACGGTGCCGATTCTCACTGGCGGCCGGCAGCGCGGTGATGAAGCCGTGGCGCTCGCCGAGCTAGAACAGGCCAGGTCGCAGCGGAAGCAGGTCGAGGAACTCGCCGCGCTCGATACTCGATCCGCGTGGGCCGAGCTGATTGCCGCTCGCGTCGCGTGGGAAGCGATGGCGGGGACCATCCAGCAGGCGCAGCGCGCCTACCAGATCGCGAACGTCCGTTTCACCAATGGCGTGTCCACTCAGCTGGAACTGTCGGATGCGCGGCTGTCGTTACAACAGGCAGAAGCGAATCGGACAGTGGCCGCACGGGATCTGCAAGTCGCGCGCGCCCGGGTCGCGCTGTTGCCGAATCTTCCGGTCTCGGCACCATCAGGGACCGGCGTGGTACCGCCGCGCGTGCCGCAGCCGCAGTCTCCAACGGTGCCCGCACCACAACAACCACAGAGCGGCGGCCAGATTCGAAACGCGTCTGCGCAGGGAGCGCAGTCACAGGTAGGGTTGCAATGACGATCACGGGACGTAATTCAAAATTCAAAATGCAAAATTCAAGCAGTGTCACGCGGTCCCTTCTTGCATTTTGCATTTTGCCAGTTGCATTACTTGCGGCAGGCTGCAAAGCGGAAGCGGAGAAAAGTGCCGTACCACCAGCGGCCGAAGTGCAAATCGGATCCGAGAACGTCGTGCCCGTTGCGAAGGGCAAGGTCGTCGTAGGTCCGATTGTCTCGGGCGAGCTGAAAGCGGAAAGGGAAGCGACCATTCGTGCGGAAGTCGGCGGCTCGATGGTGGAAGTCGCCGTGCTTGAAGCGCAGCCAGTCCAGAAAGGCGCGGTCCTCGGACGTATCGAGACCCGCACACTCGAGGACGCCAAGCAGTCAGCGAGTTCCGCGGTGCGGTCGGCGGAGAATCAACTGAGTGTGGCGCGTCGCGAAGCCGAGCGGACCGAGAAGCTGGTCAGCGCCGGGGCCCTTGCGGCCCGCGACCTCGACGTTGTGAACAACAGCGTGAGCGCCGCGGAAGCGCAGGTCGCCGATGCGAAGGCCCGGCTCGCCAGCGCCGACCGTGCCCTTGGCGACACCGTGATCCGCGCGCCATTCCAGGGCATCGTCTCGAAACGCAGTGTCAACGCCGGTGACGTCGTCAGCAACGGCACCGAGCTCTTCACCATCATCGACCCCTCGTCCATGAAGCTCGAGGCGTCGGTGCCGTCCGATGATTTGAACGCACTGCGCACCGGTGCCATCGTCGAATTCACCGTGCGCGGGTACGACACGGCATTCCAGGGCCGCATCGAGCGCATCGCGCCGCAGGCGGATGCTGCGACACGGCAGATACCGATCTACGTGGCGATTCCCAATGTCGGCGGCCGTCTGGTGGCTGGACTCTTCGCTGAGGGTCGCGTCGTGAGTCAGTCGGCCGCGGGGATCGTGGTGCCGAGCAATGCGGTCAATACCGCCGATCCGTCCAAGCCGTGGGTATTGCGTGTTACCAACGGTAAGACCGAGCGCGTCGACGTGACGCTCGGCCTGAGCGATCCGCGTGCTGAGCTCGTGAATATTGCAGCCGGGTTGAATGAAGGCGATGTGCTGCTGCGCGGCGCGTCACAAGGCATTACGCCTGGTACACCGGTGAAGGTGAGTACGACGAAGTAGGCGCCCCATGTTGATTTCCGATACTGCCATCAAGCGTCCCGTTCTGACCGTCGTCGCCATGCTGATGCTCGTGGTGTTCGGCGTCGTCGCGCTGTTTCAGCTCGATACTGACGAGTATCCCGAGATCGATGCGCCGGTCGTCGTCGTCGCGATTCCGTATCCAGGTGCATCGCCGGACGTCGTCGAGCGTGAAGTCATCGATCCGGTTGAGGAAGCGATTTCCGGAATCAGCGGGATTGATCGCATGCGATCGAACTCGCTCGACAGCTTCGCCAACATCATCGTCGAGTTCGATTTCTCGAAAGACCCTCGGCTCGCGACGCAGGAGATTCGGGACAAGATCTCGGAGATCCGCAACGACCTGCCGAACGAGATGGAGGAGCCAATCCTCACGCAGTTCGATCCTGCGGATCGTCCGATCCTGTCGCTCGCACTGACGTCGCCTGGCCTGTCCGGTGCCGAGCTGACGCGAATCGTCGATCCAGGCATCACGCGCAAGCTTCGCGGCATCACCGGAGTGGCATCGGTGAATCTGTCCGGTGGCATCGAGCGTGAGCTGGTCGTCGAAATCCGTCCGCGCGATCTTCAGGCGGCGGGCGTGAGCGTCGGTCAGCTCGTGGCGGCGTTGCAATCGCAGAACCTGGCCTCGCCGGTCGGACGGCTCGAAGGACAGGTAGACGAGCGAACTATCCGCCTGAAGGGCAGACTCGATTCGCCTGCCGATTTCAAGCAGCTCGTTGTCTCGCAGTCGCAAGGCCGTGTGGTGAGGCTCGGCGATCTCGCTGACGTGCGCGATGCTACCGAGGAGGCGCGATCGTCGGCGAGCTTCAATGACGAGGAAGCGGTCGGTATCAACATTCTGAAATCCACCGGCTTCAGTACCACAGCGGTGGCTGACGAAATCCGTCGTCAAATCGTCGAGATCCAGCGCACGTTGCCGGCGGGAGTCACGCTGCGCATCGTGCAGGACGCCGGAGTGCGGGTCGAGAACTCGGTGCTGGGCGTCGAGGAGGCGCTCATCGAGGGCGCGGCATTGACGGTCGCCGTCGTGTTCCTGTTCCTCAACTCGTGGCGCTCGACGGTTATCACCGGGCTGGCGCTGCCGGTCTCGGTGCTGGCTTCGTTCGTCGCCGTCTGGGCGTTCGGCTTCACCCTGAACACCATGTCGCTCCTTGGCCTGTCACTGGCTATTGGCATCCTCATCGACGATGCGATTGTGGTGCGCGAAAACATCGTGCGGCACGTCGAGATGGGGAAGGGGCATTTACGCGCCGCCTTCGACGGCACAGACGAGATCGGACTCGCTGTGACCGCGACCACGCTGTCAATCGTCGTCGTGTTCGTGCCGATTGCGTTTCTCGGTGGCATCGCCGGACAGTGGTTCAAGCCATTCGGCCTGACGATCGTCTCGTCGGTGCTGGTGTCGCTGTTCGTGTCGTTTTCGCTCGACCCGATGCTCTCGGCGTACTGGCCCGATCCGCACCGGCGGCTCGAGGACCGTCCGTTCTTCTCACGGCTCCTGGGTCGATTCAATCTGTGGTTCGATCGTCGCGCCGAAGGCTACAAGCGGGTAATTGCCTGGGCGCTCGACCACCGTGTCGCGATGGTCAGTCTGGCGATCCTGACGTTCGTCGCCGCCCTGGCGCTGCCGGCGATGGGAGTGGTCGGTGCGGGCTTCGTGCCCGCGATGGACAACTCCGAGTTCCAGATCGATCTCGAGACGCCTGCCGGATCGAACCTCGCCTACACGCGAGTGAAGGCCGAGGAGGTTGCGCGCATCGTTCGCCAGCGTCCTGAAGTCGCTTACACCTATGCGAGGGTCGGCGGTCAGGGTGACGCGGTAGACGAGGGCATCGTCTTCGTCAAATTGCTGCCCAAGACCGAGCGCGTGCGCAGTCAGCAACTCGTCGTCGCGGACCTTCGCTCGGCGCTGAACACACTCAGTGGAGTGAGTGTGTCGCTCAGCACGGGCTTCAATCCAGGCGAGAAGCAGATTCAGCTGCAGGTCTACGGTACCGACGCGAAAGAGCTCACACGATTGGCGCAGTCGGTTGCGCACGAACTGGGTCAAGTCCGCGGTGCCGTGGACATTTCGCTCTCGACCAAAGGCCAGAAGCCGGAGCTGGACGTGCAGCTCGATCGCGGTCTCGCGGGTTCGCTCGGCGTCACCGTCGGACAGGTCGCGCAGGCACTTCGCCCGGCGTTTGCCGGCATCGACGTCGGCGACTGGATCGATCCATCAGGCGAGACGCGCGACGTGACGATCCGGCTCGCGCCTGAATCGAGGGCGGCCATCAGCGACCTCGAGTCATTGCCGCTGCCAGTCGGCGGACCGAACAATCCCGGGGCGAGCGTTCCGCTTGGACAGGTGGCACGGATTTCACAGGCGATCGGGCCGGCGCGGATCGATCATCTCGATCGCGATCGGGTGATCACGGTTGAAGCGAACACCGAGAACCGGCCGCTGTCGGAGGTCGTCGGCGACCTGACCGCGCGCGTCGCGCAGTCGGTTCAGTTTCCACCGGGTTACGGCATGAGTCAGGGTGGCGAAACGAGAGATCAGGTGGAGATCTTCACGCAGATGTTCATCGCCATCGGCGTGGCGGTCATGCTGATGTACTTCGTCCTCGTCGTGCAATTCGGATCGTTCCTTGAACCGTTGTCGATCATGTTGTCGCTGCCGTTGTCGCTGATCGGCGTGATGCTGGCGCTGGTGATTACCGGCGAGTCGCTCAACATCATGAGCATGATTGGCATCATCCTGCTGGTCGGCATCGTTGCGAAGAACGCGATTCTTTTGATCGACTTCGCCAAATGGTCCGAGGAGAAGGGCATGGAGCGGCGAGAGGCGCTGATTCAAGCCGGCCGTGTGCGACTGCGGCCCATCCTCATGACGACGTTCGCACTGGTGGCGGGCATGGTGCCGGTAGCGATGGGCGGCGGGGAAGGTGGCGACTTCCGCGCTCCGCTCGGCATCGCCGTCATTGGCGGCGTCATTACCTCGACGCTGTTGACGCTGCTGGTGATTCCCACCGTGTACGAGATCCTCGCGGATTCGCGCGACTGGATGGGTGTGAAGCTGTTCGGACCGAAGAAAGAAAAGGCCGAGCGCGTCCACGTGCCTGCCAGGCGGCCGGCGACGGAGCCATAATGCGGTGATGCACAACCCGTTTGTCCCTGAATCGCTCGAAGGGTGGAGCGTCCTCCACTTGATGTACCGCGTCAGGTGGGATCGCCTCCGCTCGAAGCCGTCTACTGACATTCAGCGTATGGCCGACGAAGCCAATCGCGCTCTCTCCGTTCCTGACGCAGGTGCGACAGCCGCCGTGCAGGTGTTGGGACATAAGGCCGACCTGATGTTCATCTGCTTTCGTCGCGGCTTCGAGGCCCTGGCGCAGGCGCAACTGGCGTTGTCGCGCACCGAGCTGAGCGACTATCTCGAGGCGACCACTTCGTACGTCTCGATCGTCGAGCTCGGCATGTACGAGATGACGGCGAAGATTCACGAGCAACTCGGCGCTAAACACACGACGGGTAGCGAGGAGTTCGACCGCGCATTCGATGCGGAGATGGAAACGCAGCGCCAGCGGGTGATGGGTCGGCTGTTTCTCGAGATACCGAAATGGCGCTACGTCTGCTTCTATCCGATGAACAAACGGCGAGGGGAGACGCAGAACTGGTACTCGGAGAGCTTCGAGCGCCGCGCGTCGATGATGCGCGAGCACGGAATGATTGGCCGTCACTATTCCGGCAAGGTCACGCAGGTCATCTCTGGCTCGATCGGCTACGACGACTGGGAGTGGGGTGTCGATCTGTTCGCGCAGGATCCGCTGGTCTTCAAGAAGTTGATCTACGAGATGCGCTTCGATGAAGCGAGCGCGAAGTTCGCCGAGTTCGGGCCGTTCTACACGGGACTGCAATTCGATCCGGCGCAGCTTTCGTCGTTACTTGCGGGAACCGTTCCCACTCTCGACTAAGGCTAGGTACTCAATTGGCCCCGACTCATCACGTAGCCGAGCGGATGGGTACAATTGGCAGGCCCATCCCTAAGATCGGTATCGAAGAAACGCAGAAAACTGTAACTATCAGGCCTATTTCAAGACATTTCCCACTACGGCACAGCTGCTAAATCGTGCCGGCTCAAGCAAAAGCATGAATTTGGTGATCTCAGCCGTCAGGGCCCAGGAATTGCTGTGGCTCCCGATGCACTGTTGGAGATCACATGACCCCGCAGGAGACGTTCGTTACACGCCTTCGCCGGCAGCGTTTGCGCGCACGCGTTTCAATCGAGCAGATTGCCGATTCGCTTCGTATCAAGCCCGATATCATCGCGGCCTTCGAAGCGAACGACCTCTCGGAGTGGCCCAAGGGCCTGTACTCGCGCGCGTGGATCCGTACCTATGCGTTGGCCGTTGACCTCGACCCGGTGGACACGGTGGATGAATTCTGTCGTTTATTTCCGCAGGGCGACCGACGGGCGGGCGGCACGATCCAGGAGATAGCCGCGATCGTCGCGTCGTCGTCGGAGTACCGCGACGAGTTCGGACACCCCGAGGGCCGTCGTGCGAGCGACCACAAGGTGGCCGCTCAGAAGGCGGCCTGGCACGCGTTCCTCACACAGCCTAGCCGTGCGCTGTGGACGCGGCTGACGCGCATCGCGCCCGAGTTTCGAGAGCGCCGCGCACCACGCACGCCGTAAAACGCAGGAATCAGGAGTCAGGAATGCGCTGACTCCTGATTCCTGATCCCTGATCCTGATCCCTGATTCCTTCACTCGGTAGGCACCAGCTGACGCTGCGACTCGATGAAGCGCGCGTGCAGCGCGCGTACGACGTCCGCTGTGCGATCGCGTGGCACCATCCACGTGATGCGGAACGACGAGGTCGCGAGCCCGGCCGGCGTCACACCTAATCCTGCCAGCGTGGCGGTTCCGGCGCGCACGTTCTCGTATGTCGCGTTGATGCCCGCCCCGACGACGCTGACCGCGCCCAGACCATCGATCAACCGAGCGGTCGCTCCCAGCCTTATCGACAACGCTTCGCGAAGCCGTTCTTCATCGTGAAGGTTCTCCCGTGAGATGACGACCGTGGTACGGTCGCCAAACACATGAAGCTGTTTCCCGGGGACGCGCCGCTCGGCGAGGACCGTCAAGAGCTCGCTCGGCGCGCTCTCGCCGTCGAGCATGACGATGTCTTGTTCGCTAGCGACGCCAACGACGGTGCCGGGCATGCGCGGTGGACTCCTACGCACGACCGTCCCGTCGCTGGACGCGTCGGGTCCGGGCAATGGACCTTCCGTCGCGCGTGCGTAAATCGCAATGCCTTTCTCTTTGGCGAACTCGACGGCCTGCGCGTTCAGTACCCTGGCGCCCGCCTCGGCCATTTCCTGCGTCTCTTCGTAGGAGAGTGTGTCGATGCGCTTCGCCGCCGACACGACCCGCGGGTCGGCTGAATACACGCCGTCGACATCGGAACAGATCTCGCAGTATTCGGCATCGAGCGCGGCAGCCATCGCCACAGCAGTGGTATCGCTGCCGCCCCGTCCGAGCGTTGTGACTTCTTTCTTGTACGAGACGCCCTGATACCCTGCAATGACGACGATCTTTCCGCGTGCGAGCTCGTCCTGGACGCGAAATGGCCGCACTTCGATGATGCGTGCATCGATGTGGCGATCGTTGGTGATGATGCCGGACTGGCTGCCGGTAAAGCTGATCGCGTCCCCGCCCCGCTCGCGAATCGCCATCGAGAGGAGTGCCATGGAGATGCGTTCGCCCGCCGAGAGCAACATGTCCAGCTCGCGACCATCGGGATTCGCGGAGACTTTCTTGGCCAGCGTCAGCAGATCGTCGGTGGTATCTCCCATCGCCGAGACGACGACCACCACATCGTGGCCGAGCTTGCGCGTGGCCATGACGCGCTCGGCCACCCTGCGCAGCTTATTGACGTCGGCCACGCTGCTGCCCCCATACTTTTGAACGACGACTGGCATATCCACATATAATCCGCTTTTTCGCTGTTGAAGGAGGCTCATGACTGCTCGCCGCATCGTGCTCTGTCTGGCGATCCTGGCTGCCTTTGTCGTTCCGTCATCCGCGCAGCAGCCGCTTCGCTCACCCGACGTGATCTTCGTACCGACACCGCAGGAGGTCGTGGATGCGATGCTCAAGCTGGCAAAGGTCACCAAGAACGACGTTGTCTATGACCTCGGCTCCGGCGACGGCCGTATTCCGATCAGCGCGGCCAAGACGTACGGCGCGCGCGGCGTCGGCATCGACATCGATCCGCAGCGCATCAAGGAGGCGACCGAGAATCTGAAGAACTCCGGCGTGGGTGAACGGGTGAAGTTTCTCAATCAGGACCTGTTCACCACGGACATCAGCGAGGCTACCGTCGTCACGCTGTATCTGCTACCGTCGTTGAACCTCAAGCTGTTGCCGAAGCTGAACAAAGAGCTGAAGCCGGGTACACGTATCGTTTCGCACGCGTTCGACATGGGCGATGCCAAGCCGCAGGAGACGCTCAACGTCAATGGCCGGACGGTCTATTTCTGGACGACTCCCATCAAGTAATCGAACTCCCAAGCTCGAACGGCCGACTCCCAACCACGCCCAACCCCCGACTCCCAACTGCTTGGGACTTGGGGGTTGGGAATGGTCGGGTTTTGAGCGTTGGTCGTGGGAGTTGACTTGGTATAGACTCGTACATTGAGACTCGTTCTCATTTACGGGGATTCCCATGCTGCAAGCGTTTGTGATCACCCTTCGTGAAGGGCTTGAGGCCTTCCTGATCGTGGCCATCAGCCTCGCGTATCTCCGAAAGACTGGACGACCGCAGCTTGTCTCGGCCGTGCACTGGGGCATTGGCGTTGCCATCGTGGTGAGCGCTGGCGCGGCGTACCTGTTCCAGCAAGCGAACAATCAGGCGCTGTGGGAAGGCATCCTCGCGCTGACCGCGGCGGTGTTGGTAGCGTCGCTGATCGTGCACATGTGGAAGCACGCCAAGCGCATCAAGAAGGATATCGAGACCCATCTCGAATCGTCAGCGTTGAAGGTGGGCTCGAAGGCCTTGATCGGCGTGTTCCTCTTCACGCTGCTGATGATCACGCGCGAGGGCATGGAAACCGCGCTGTTGATGGGCACGCTGCTGTTCCAGGAAGCGGGCACGAGCATTCTGATCGGCGCGATTGGCGGCACGTTGGCAGCCGCGTTCGTCGCCTGGTTGTGGTCTCGCTACGGTCATCGCGTCAACCTCGCGTTGTTCTTCCAGGTGACCGCGCTCTTCCTGTCGGTGTTCGTTGTGCAGCTCATGATCTACGGGTTCCACGAGCTGACGGAGGCGAACCTCTTCCCATATAGCGAACCGCTGCACTGGGCCACCGAGCCGTATGGACCCGACGGTCGCTATGGGCAGATCCTCAGCTATGCGCTCCTGGCGCTGCCTCTCGGCTGGTTGATGTTTGCGGCACTCTTCAGCGGTAAGCGAAACAGCGTTGCGCCGCCGGTGCAGCAGACAGCCACGCGCTAAATGCAGAGTGTGAAGTCTTCCGGTTTAGACTTCGCACTTCTTCTGTGTATCCAATCGATGTCGCCGGCCTTCGCGGTTTCCTAAATCGACGATCGCGCGCCTCCACGCGTCCGGTCATTCCGCGTACCGTCTGGCTGCTCGGCCTCGTCAGCTGCTTCACCGACATCTCTTCGGAAATGATCTCCAGCATTCTGCCGGTGTACCTGTTCGTGCACCTGCAGCTCTCCGCTGTGCAATTCGGCGTCATCGATGGCCTGTATCAGGGTGTGACGGCGGCCGCCCGGCTGGCCAGCGGAGTCGTCGCCGATCGCTGGCGCCAGTACAAGCTCGTGGCGACACTAGGCTACGTCCTCTCGGCGGTCTGCAAGCTTGGGCTGCTCGCGACCGGCAGTGCGTGGACCGCTGTGGCCGCAATCCTGTCCGCAGATCGGCTCGGCAAGGGGATTCGCACTGCGCCTCGCGACGCCCTCATCTCGCTCGCCACTCCTCCGCAGGACCTGGGGTCGGCATTCGGTGTCCATCGCGCACTGGATACCGTCGGCGTACTCATCGGCCCCCTGCTGGCTTTCTGGATGCTCTCGTCGATGCCCAATCGCTTCGATGCAATCTTCGTCGTGAGTTTCGGGATCGCGTTGATTGGGATTGCCGCGCTCGTTTTGCTGATCGACGATCGCACCGGCGACGTCTCGGGCGAGCGTCGTCTCACGGTCGATCTTCCGAGCTTGCTCCGAAACCATTCGTTCGTCGCTATTACCACGGTTGCCGCCCTGACGAGCTTCGTGGTCGTGAGCGACGCGTTTCTCTATCTCCTGCTGCAGTGGAAACGAGGAAGCGGCGCAGAATCGATTCCGCTGCTCTACGCTGGTACTGCCACCTCGTACCTGATACTTGCAGCGCCGCTCGGTCGCCTCGCTGATCGCGTCGGCCGCTCGAGGGTATTCGTGATTGGGCAAGCGTGCATGGTGCTGGTCTACGCTGGAGTGGCTATATTGGACATCGGGCTCTGGACGCTGGGCCTGGTCCTGCTACTGCACGGCGCCTACTACGCCGCCACCGACGGTGTGATCGCCGCGCTCGTCAGCAGCGCGACACGATCCGAGGTTCGCGCGAGCGGGCTGGCGACGCTGAACACTGCCACGAGCCTGACGCGTCTCGCGGGATCAGTATTCGTAGGCGTGATTTGGAGCTGGCGCGGACCGGGAACCGTGGTCACCATTGCTTTGATAGGTGCGATCGCGACGATGACCGCGAGCGCAATCACGCTGAAGGGCACCGGACGTAAACCGATCGAGGCAAGCACCGCGTGAGCGACTCGAGACCGTCACACGCGCGTATCGCGACATTCATCGGCTTCGTGTCTGCCGTGGCGATAGCCCTGGCCGCGTACCTGTACGTCGCGATTGAACCCGCGCCCGCCACATCGAACCACTCGAATGGCATTGTCGACGAGAAGACGAGCAAGGCTCTCACTGAACTCAGGCGTGGCTCATACGTCGCCTTCAGGGAGATGGCACTGGGAGCAACGTACGGGAATCTGGCGTTTGCATCACTCGAACCGGGCACGCCTCGACTCTTCTCTTCGCTTCCATGTCACCGCCTGCATTTCAGCGACACGATCGGTGTCTGTCTGGCGATTGCAGCCGCACCGGCCGGGTTTCGCGCCTCGCTGCTAGACGAAGACATGCGGGTGACGCAGACAATCGGACTTCCGGGCATGCCGAGCCGCACGCGAGTGTCGCGCAATGGCGAATTTGCTGCGTACACCGTCTTTGTTTCTGGGGACTCATATCTCGCGTCGGGACTCTCCACTCGCACCCGAATCCTCAAATTGCCTTCTGGACAAGACGTCGCTGATCTGGAGTCCTTTGCGGTGCTGCGTGACGGCAAGGAGATCTACTCCCTCGATTTCAACTTCTGGGGCGTGACGTTCACCCGAGACCCGAATCGCATCTACGCAACGCTCGGAACGGGCGGAAAGATTCTGCTCGTGGAAGGCGAAGTCGCTGAGCGCACGTTCCGCGTGATTGCCGAAGACATCGAATGCCCCTCGCTCTCGCCTGATGAAACGCACATCGCATTCAAGAAGCGGTTCGGATCAGGATTCGATGCCTGGTGGCAGCCGGCCGTTGTCGATCTCGCGACGATGACCGTACGGCAACTGCCAGAGTCCAAGCACATCGACGATCAGATCGAGTGGCTGGATAACGGACATATCCTCTACGCCGTCGGGCATTCGACGAGTGCGGCTGTACGGCGCGCGGACATCTGGACGATCGCGATTGACGGCGCCAGCCCTTCATCCATCTTCCTCGCCGACGCGGAGTCTCCTGCCGTCGTGAGGCGGTGAGTCTACAATTTCACCGCTATGGCGAAGCCTCCCGTTGTTGCCGACCTCGTCTGGACCGACGCGCTGCGCTTTGACGCGACCAGCGCACGCATTACGACCGTTGTGGACGGAAACAGCGACGCTGGGCCCTCGCCGGTGCAGATGCTGGTTCTCGGGCTGGCCGGATGCATGTCGGCCGACGTGGTCGATATCGTGCGAAAAGGCCGGCACGCGCTCACCGGTTTCAGCGCGCATATCATCGCGGAGCGAGCGCAGGAGCCCCCGACCCGCGTCGTCCGTGCACAACTGCATTTCCATGTCCGGGGCGACGTGCCGTCCGCGGCCATCGAGCGCGCTATTGCGCTGTCACACGATAAGTACTGCTCGGTCTGGCATTCGATGCGCCAGGACATCGAGCTGACGACCACGTTCGACGTCACACCGGGGTCGGCCTGAACGCGGACACGACGCGAACCGTGAGCAGACGCGCGTACCTCGACTGGCTGCGGGGCGTCGCCGTGCTGATCATGATCGAGGCGCATACGCTCGATGCGTGGACCCGCGCCGCTGATCGCGGCCGCAGCGACTACAAGTGGGCGATCGTGGTCGGCGGGTTCGGCGCGCCCACCTTCCTGTTCCTCGCCGGTGTTGCGTTGGCGCTTGCCGCGAGATCGCGCCTCGACAGAGGACTGAGCGAGGCAGCGGTGTCGGCGCGTGCGCGACGACGGGGATTGGAGATCTTCGGACTGGCGTTCTTGTTCCGTCTGCAGTCAGCGGTGCTTGGCGGCGGCGGCGTTCGCTCGTTCCTGAAGGTCGACATCCTCAACGTGATGGGTCTGGCGATGCTCGCCACGGCGGTGGTGTGGGGGCTGACCCGGCGCACTGCAACACGAGTCGTCACGCTCGTGACCGCGGCGATGGCGACGGCGATGCTCACGCCAATCGTACGAGTAACGAAAGAGCTCGATTGGCTTCCGAATCCAATCGAGGCGTACTTCAAGCCGATTCCCGAATACAGCGGATTCACCCTGCTGCCATGGGGCGGGTTCGTGCTCGCCGGAGCGGCGACTGGACTGTGGCTCGATACGACTCGTACACCGCGCGACGAACGGCGCGTGATTGTGTGGTTGGCACTACTAGGCCCCGCGCTGATCGCTGCCGGGTACACCGTGTCGCTGATGCCGACGATCTACCGTGAGGCCAACTTCTGGACCAGCTCACCGACGTTCTTCGTGTTGCGCGTGGGAGTGCTCATTGCGGCCATCCCGATTGCCTATGCGTGGACCGCTGCCGTTCGCGGCCCTTCGCCGATTCAGGAGCTTGGAATTGCCTCGCTGTTCGTCTATTGGATTCACGTCGAAATGGTCTACGGGTTTTTGACGTGGCCCATCCACCGGCGACTAGCGTTCGAGCAGGCGATCGTCGCGTTCGTGCTGTTCACGGTGTTGCTGTACGGGCTGGTGAAGATCAAGGACTGGCTGCTCCTCGCAAGGCGTCGAACATCCGGCTGATCTCCGTATCTTCCGTGTTCACCTACGTACCTCCGTTCTTTCGGAGGACGGTTGTCCGTCATAGGCGTAGTTTGCCAGGGGCGCCTACTCTGCCGTCGAGCACCGGACCAGCCTCCTAAGAGGGCACAGTCGGTGTGTCGACCTAATTTTTGAGCCTGATGTGCGCGCCCCTGCACGAAAATCGGGCAAAGGGTCACCGACGCCACAATGGACCGAAGGTGGTCCAAAACATTATTAAGTTCCTGTCGTGTCTATGATTACCCGAAGGTTGAAGAGACGGTCTCGTCCTGTTGGTCGGATCACGGGCCTGCGAAAAACGGGTTGAGATTCGATGCGACAGGCCGCTACAATTCGCCTCTTCTGTGCGTGGGGCAATCTCTGCCAGGACTAAAACTGAATGATTAACGTGGCCGCAATCCGGATGCAGCAGTTTGGGGTTCGGTTTTATCAGGCTTCTCTGACTGCTGAAGACATCGATAAGCTGGTTCGATTCGAAGTACTGAGCTACGGCGAAGCAGGGCAACCGGTCCGGGGCGGCAACAAGAAGGCGCCGTCGAAGGTGAACTGGGATTTGCTCGAACGGCGGATCGCCTCGAGCGAGAAGGCCTATCAGCGCCAGATCATCAGGCGAAAGATCGACGAACTGGTTCAGTACTACGAGCAATGTCGGCAGGCGCGAGACCTACCGTCCATCGCCGGCGCCGTCATCATCTCTTGCGACGAAAAGCTTTCGTTCGAACCGGTCGAGGCTGGAGCGTCCGTTGGACGTCTCAAGGTGCCGGAGCGCGAAGGGATTCTTCGGGCTATTGACGGACAGCATCGTCTGCTTGCGCTGCACGCCGATATCGACAACATGAAGGACGAGGAGTTCACAGTGCCGGCGATCATTTTCGATCGTCTGCCGGAAGACCACGTCGTTCAGATGTTTGTGACGATCAACGCCAAGCATACACGGCTGAACGCCTCGCACCTGGTCAGCCTCTCAGGCCGCCAGCTGTACAAGGACGATTCACTGGCCGCTGCGCACGATGTCGTGCGGGCGTTGAACGATCGCGAAGACTCTCCGCTGCACGCTGATATCAAATTGCTTGGCGTGGGTCATGGCCGCGTTGCACAGGCGCCGATCGCGCAGGAATTGAAGAAACTGTTCGCGAGCGATGCGTTCGGCGGACCGAAGAAGACGGCCGATTTCCGCGAGGACTCCAGGAAGTTCTTCGTGAATTACTTCAAGCAGGTCTCGGTGGTGTTCGGCGCGGCGTGGGGCGGCCGCAAGTACAGTATCAAGTCGGCCACCGCTCTTCGGGCCTTTATCCGCGTTGCTCCCGATGTCGTGCGCCGGCTCGATCAGGAACATGCCGATCGCAGCGACTTCCGGGCGATCGGCCGCGTTATCGCGCCGTGGGGACGCCGTATCGGCAACATGCGTTTCGAGAGCGAAGGCATCTGGAAGAAAACCGGGACCACGGTCGATTCCCTCGCCCGAGAACTGAAGCTGGCGTTGGAGTACCCGGAGGGCGCGGGCGTCTAACGGAAAGTGGTCGGCTGAAAGAAATACAGGATGGAGCCCCCGAAGGTGCCCCATCCTGAAATGCCGGCCTGGCTCCCCCCAGCATTTACGGCGCCCTGCCGTAAACCACAGGCCGACGCACTTTCTGATGGCAAGCACCATGCCGATTTTTTTCCTTCGAGAATTCGCGAGTTGCACGGTTTGGGCGAGGCAACAATGTCGGAATGATTACACGGCTGTTCGTGAAACGTTCGGTCCATGCAGATCGATCTGAATGGCGATGTCGGCGAGTCGTTTGGCGCCTACGAGATAGGCCATGATGCGGCGCTCATTCCGATCCTGACGTCGGCCAACATTGCCTGTGGTTTCCACGCCGGAGATCCCGGTGTGATGCGAGCTACGGTCGCGCTGGCGCGTGAACACGGTACCGCAATCGGAGCTCATCCGGGATTTCCCGATCTCGTCGGGTTCGGACGCCGTGAGCTGAAGGCGACACCACGCGAAGTGGAAGATCTGGTCGCTTATCAAATTGGCGCACTCGCCGCCATTGCTGCTGCGCAGGGTGTCCCTCTTGCGCACGTGAAGCCGCACGGCGCGCTGTACAACATGGCCGCGCGCGACGTCGATCTCGCTGAAGCAATCGCGCGGGCCATCGCGTCAATAGATTCGTCGCTCAAGCTGTTCGGGCTGCCAGGTTCGAAGTCTCTCGAGGCGGCGCAGCGCCGGAACGTGCAGGCGGTCAGCGAGGCGTTCGCCGACCGTGCGTATCGCCGCGACGGATCACTCGTGCCTCGCCACGAACCTGGCGCTGTGATCGATGATGAGGCGATCGTCGTCAGTCGCGCCATCGCGATTGCGCGGGAGCGCATGGTCATCGCAGCCGACGGAACGCGAGTCCCTCTCGATGTGCAGACAATTTGCGTTCACGGCGATACACCGCGCGCCGCCGTACTCGCGTCGCGGATTCGGAATGCACTCAGCGAGGCCGGTATTCAGATCAGAGCGCCGATTTAGGGGCCGTGCGTAGTAACAGTTCGGCAATTACGGACGACTAGATTCCGCGGCCAACATGCGCCGCAGCACTTTTCCGACCATCGTTTTAGGCAGCTCCTTGCGGAACTCGACTCGGGCCGGCACCTTGTACGGCGCCAGCCGTTCGCGGCAGTACGCGCGCAGCTCGTCTTCGGTCACGTTTCCATCGGGCTTCAACACCACCCAGGCCTGCGCGACTTCCCCTTTCACCGCATCAGGCACGCCAGCGACGCCCACTTCGTGGACCGCGGGATGTGCGGCGATGACCTCCTCGATCTCCCGCGGCCACACTTGAAAGCCGCTCGTCTTCATCATGTCTTTCTTGCGATCGACGATGAAGATGAAACCGTCGCCGTCCATGTAGGCGAGATCGCCGGTGTGCAGCCATGGTCCCCCGGCGTCGTAGGTGCGGAGTGTCTCCGCCGTTTCGAGCGGGTTGTTCCAGTACTCGAGCATTAACTGCGGCGCGCGCAGGATCAGTTCGCCGACCTCGCCGGTCTTCATCTCCTGTGGCGGATTGTCGACGTCCACGATGCGTGCGTCCACGTCCGGCAGCGGCATTCCGATCGAACCCATCTTGTTTTGTCCGTGCACCGGATTGATGCAGCACGCCATCATCGCCTCGGTCAGCGAATAGCCTTCGAGCATGACCGCACCCGTCTTCTCTTCGAACTGCCGGCGCGTCTCGGCGAGCAGTGCTGAGGCACCGCAGATACACAGCTTGATCGAACTCAGGTCCACCTTGCCGGCTCGTACATCAGGATGATTCAGCATCGCGTTGTACATCGTCGGCACGCCGTTGAAAAATCTCGGCTTTACCTGCCGGATCGTCTTTAACAAGTCGTTGACGTCGCGTGGGTTGGGAATCAGCGAGAGCGGATTGGGACCGACGAACGCGAGCGGCTGGACACCGACGTTGGCGTACACGTGAAAGAGAGGCAGCGGCAGCATGATGACGTCCGACCATGGCTGCTTGGCCGACTTCGTCCACTCATATAGCTGGAGGCCGGACGTCACGTAGTGGCGATGCAAACCGACAACGCCCTTCGGAGTTCCGGTGGTGCCGCCGCTCGACAGGATGACGGCGCGGTCGTCGCCGCGCACCGTCACAGCGGGCCGGGATGCCTCGCGATACCGGCTCAGCAGGTGCTGCAGCCAGAGATCGTCATCCGCCAGCGTAATACGATGGCCGTCCTTGCCCTCCTTGAATAACGTGAAGAGGAGGCGCAGCGCGGCTGGCAGGTATTCCTTGATAGACGTGGCGATGATCCGCTTGACGCCCGTCCGACCCTGCACCGACTTGAGCCGGTTGTAGAACGGCGTCATCGTGACGACCGTCTCGGCACGTGTGGTATCGAGGAGCTGTTCGAGCTCGCGCTCGCTATATGTGGGATTGACGCCGACGACGACAGCGCCAATCTTCCAAATGCCGAATTCCGCGATGAGGAACTGCGGGCAATTCGGCAGCACGATGGCGACGCGATCTCCTGTGCGAACACCCAGGTCCCACAGCGCTGCGGCAAACGCCGTGCTCTCCCGATCGAGCTGACCGTACGAGACGATCCGTCCCTTGAACACAAGTGCCGTGGCGTCGCTGCGGTCGCGCGCGAGCGCGTCCAGGTAGTCCAGCAGCGTCTTGTCTGGATACGGTGAAAGCGATGGACGGACGTCCGAGTCGTAGTGCGTCAGCCAGGGTTTCACGAACCGGATTCTACCCGTTCGTCACCGGCCGATGAGCAACTGAAGCAGCGCTTTCTGGGTGTGAAGGCGATTCTCGGCCTGGTCGAAGACGACCGATGCCGGCGAATCGATCACTTCGGACGCGACTTCTTCACCGCGGTGCGCGGGCAGGCAATGCATGAACAGGGCGTTCGGATTGGCCGCCGACATGAGGTTGCCGTTCACTTGATAGCGCGCGAAGGTGTGACGGCGCTCCTCGGTCTGAGCCTCTTCGCCCATCGACGTCCAGACGTCGGTATATACCGCATCGACGCCCGCGACCGCCCGCCGTGGGTCGGTGAAGCGCTTGACCTCGGCGCCATCGCGCGCAATCCGCGCGGCCGCGCCGATTACCTGATCGGGGAGCTCGTAACCAGTCGGGGAGGCCACGTGCAGCGTGACGCCCATCATCGAGGTGACGTGCGCCAGTGACGTCGCCACGTTGTTGCCGTCGCCGACGAACGCCACCTTCCGGCCGCGGCAATCGCCCCATCTCTCGCGGAGTGTGAACGCGTCCGCTAGTGCCTGACAGGGATGCTCCTGGTCAGTCAGCGCATTGATCACGTGGAGTTGCCGGCCCGCATCGGCAATGACCGCGGCCTTCTCCTGAGCGAACGTTCGAATCACCAGCGCGCGTACCCACCGCTCCAGGTTGCGCGCGATGTCCACCAGCGGCTCGCGAACACCCTCGGCAAACTGCGCGGGCAAGTGCAGCGTGTCTCCGCCAAGTTCGCGGATGGCGATCTCGAAGGTGGACCGCGTCCGCAACGACGGTTTCTCGAAGAGGAGTGCGACGTGCAGGCCTGCCAGCGCCGGGGAGGTCTGACGGCCCATGCGGCGGTCGGCCTTCATCTGCGCCGCGATCGTGAGCAGCCGATCGAGATCGATCGGCGGCAGATCGAGGATCGACAGGAAGTCCTTGGCGAAGGCCACGGGCGGCGCCGCGTCGATCACGAGCGGTACTCCCCGTTGATTCGCACGTACTCGGCGCTCAGATCGCATGTCCAGATCGTGGCGTCTGCGCTGCCGCCCGTGCCAAGGCTGACGTCGATGCGGACAT
>DAINQP010000036.1:0-32211 GCA_036742665.1 Vicinamibacterales bacterium
AAGCGATGGCCTGCGAAGTCCCCGTCATCGCGTCGAACGTCGGCGGTTTGCCCGAGGTAATCGAGCACGGCGTCAGCGGGTTCCTTCACCCACTCGATGGTGAAGATGAAATGGCGGACGGCGCCGTCGCACTTCTGACCGACCCCGACCGTCACCGGGCCGTCGCGCAGGCCGCATGCCGCCGTGTCAGGGAAGAGTTCTGCGTCGAGCGTGTCGTGCCGATGTACGAATCGTTTTACCGCACGCTCCTGTCCTGATCTCTCGCCATCTTCTTTGTCCAAGAGGCATCATGCGAACACGTCTGACCGTATTCCTGTTGGTCCTCTCCAGTCTGCTATGTGTCGGCATTGCGTCGGCGCAGGAGACGCGATCGTTCGGCGTCACGATGGATAGGACGTCGTCGTCGATCGACGGCCCGTTTTACAGTACTTGGGGATTCAACCGGTCATGCGCATGACGTCAGCGTCTCCTTCGGCGCGCAGCACACCTTGGGCAATCGGTTCGCCATCTACGGTGAACTAGGTCTTGCGTACGAACGCGCAACGACTGAAATCCCCCACGTCCGAGTTCCGCCGCAGCGCTTTTGGCACGCGCAGCGGCGTCGGCGTCGTGGTGGTCTATCTCTGATCGGCCGTCGCTTCCGAGCGACCTCGCTTCCGAGCGACGTTATCGCCCGTCAGGTATTCCCGGTCGCGGTGCAGCGCTTGGCGGCACCGATTGAATCAGCAACGGCCGATCGCCGGTTTCGACGATGATCGCCTGGTCCTGACGAATCCTGACCGTGCCGCGCGCGTCGACCGGAAGCGGCGTATCAACCGTGATGCGCATAGGCGCCGTTGTCCGTGTCACCGACACGGGCAGCGACGTCTCGCGGCAATTGATTGTGTTTCCCGCGCACGGAAGATCGACGCCGCGTATGACGACCCCAGTCAGTTGCGGCGTCTGTTGGTTCTGTTGTGCCGATACAGGAACGGCTACGTCTTTGACACTCAGCCATCCCAACTCGATGGCGATCACAGTAAGTATGATCTTCAGGTAACGGTCGCGCGGCATGTCGCCTCCTCGCTACGGGAGCATGCCTGTACAATACCTTTCGGAGTCATTGCTGAGGATCGCAGCTCGCCACAGTGATTCCTCATGCTGCCGGCTCGATTCCTGGTCCTGTGAGCGCACTTCCTCGAGCGGTTCTGCTCGACCTCGACGATACGATTCTCGACGACAGCGGCGGCGTGATCGCCTCCTGGCGTGACGCCTGTACCGCACATTGCTCAGGTATGAATGACGTCGACCCGGGGACTGTGTTCGACGCGATCGATCGCATACGCGAATGGTACTGGTCGGATCCTGAGCGTCACCGCGCCGGCCGTCTGGAGCTGGCATGGGCACGTGGCGAGGTGGTTCGTCTCGCACTCGCCGAGCTCGGCGTGAATGACGAGGATCTCGCGAGACGGATCGGCGAGACATATCATTCGCTGCGAAACGATGCCATCAAGCCGTTTGACGATGCGGTTCCCACTGTCGAGTGGCTGCGCGAGCAGGGATGCCGGCTGGCGTTGCTGACCAACGGCGGCAGCAAGGGACAACGACTGAAGATCGATCGCTTCAATCTTGCGATGCTCTTCGACGTGATCCTCATCGAAGGCGAAGTGGGCTTCGGCAAACCCGATCCACGGATTTACACGAAGGCTCTCGCCGCGCTTGACGTCCCGGCATCAGAGGCGTGGATGATTGGCGACAACCTCGAATGGGACGTCGCCGGGCCACAGCGGGAGGGCATCGCCGGCATCTGGATCGACGCGCGGGGCTGCGGCGTTCCGGAAGGCCATGCGGTGCGGCCGCATCGCATTATCAACCGCCTCGCCGATCTCAGACGTGAGCCTCGTTAGGGCGCGGTTCGCGGCTCTGTTAGCGAGGCCAGCAGGGTCAGCAGGCCTCTGTGGTCCACAGGCTTCACGAGATGGCCGTCGAACCCTGCCTCGTGCGATCGACGCCGGTCTTCGTCCTGTCCCCATCCGGTGAGCGCAATGAGCACCATCGCGTGACCCCACGGCTGCTGCCGAATTCGCCGGCACACCTCGTGGCCGTTCAGCACAGGTAACCCGAGATCGAGCAGGACCACGTCAGGCCGATGTTGTTCAGCCGCGTCCAGGGCACTCTGACCGTCATGCGAGGTGGAGACGTCGTGTCCGTGCAGCTCCAGCAGCATCGCCAGCGAGTCTGCCGAATCCTGGTTGTCGTCCACGACGAGGATGCGATGCGTTCCGCTGTTGGTCCGCGGCTCGCTTTCGGGCGGCGCAGTGTCGGGGGCCTCCCGCAATGCCGGCAGGCGGACCTCGAATGTGCTGCCGCGGTCCTCGCCCGCACTTCGCGCACCGACCGATCCGCCGTGCATATCGACGAGCCGCTTCACCAGCGTGAGCCCGATACCCAGGCCCCCCTGCGATTGCTCGAGCGAGCGATCGACCTGCGTGAACATGTCGAAGATCGCGTCGAGCTTGTCGGCAGGTATCCCGATCCCGCTGTCCGCGATCGTGACGATAGCCTCATCTCCGTCGGGGCGGACACTCACGCGAATCGTTCCCCCGGCCGGTGTGTACTTGTAGCTGTTGTTGAGGAGATTGCCGAACACTTGCGTCAGACGGACCGGGTCGGCGTGAAGATGGATCGGCTCGGCCGGGAGGCTCACGTCGATCGTATGACGAACGGACCCGGCGAGCGGTTGCGCTGCCAACACGGCCTGCCGAATCACCGACGCGAGCTCGACGTGACGCTTGCGCAGCTCGATGCGGTTATGGGTGATGCGGCTCAAATCGAGCAGGTCGTCCACCAGGCGAATCAATTGCTCGAGTTGTCGCTCCATCGTATCCAGCCCGCGATGGACGGAGGCGTCCTGGTTGGGGCTGTGCTTGAGGATCTCCAGCGTATTGCTCAACGGCGCCAGCGGGTTGCGTAGTTCGTGCGCCAGTGTTGCGAGGAACTCGTCCTTGCGCCGGTCGGCTTCCGCGAGATCGTCCGCGAGTCCGCGAAGGTTGTCCTCCATCCGCCGCCGCTCGGTCACGTCCTGGCTGACGGTGGCGAATGCCACCGTGCGGCCGCTGTCGTCATCGAGCTTCAGCACCTTATACGCCATCCACCGCGTCTGTCCGGTCTTGAAGTGTCTAAATCGGATGTCGATCTCGCCGTGCCCCTGTGCCACGACCGATGGAAAGAACTCGTCCATGATGCGCGGCTGGTCTTCGGGAAAGAAGAAGTCGCGGACGTTGACACGGCGAGCCTCTTCGAGGCCCTCGAGTCCCACCATCTGCAGTCCGGCGCGGTTGACGAAGATCGGCACGCCCGTCGGATCGCAGATGCCGATGAAATCGGTGCTGTTCTCGACGAGCGTGACGAACTTCTGCCGCTCTGATTCGGCGAGCTTCCGCTCGCTGATATCGCGCGCGATCTTCGAAGCGCCGATCACGACGCCATCGTCATTCCTGATCGGCGATACCGTGAGCGAGACCGGAATGGGCCGACCGTCTTTCCCGACGCGCTCGGTTTCAAAATGATCGATGCGTGTGCCGGTCTTCAAGGTGGCGATGATGTGATCCTCTTCGGCCATGCGGTCGGGTGGGATCACTAGGGAGATGTGGCTGCCGATGGCTTCGTGGCTCGTATAGCCGAACAGCCGCTCCGCAGCAGCGTTCCACGTCTGGATGATTCCGTCCAGAGACTTGCTGATGATGGCGTCATCGGATGACTCGACGATCGACGCAAGGAGACGCGCGGTTGTCAGACGGGCGGCTTCGCGCTTTTCCCACTGCCGCCGCTCCGAAGCGTCACGGAAAATCAGCACGCACCCCGAGACGACGCCGCGGTCGTCTGTGATCGGCGCGGCGCTGTCGTCGATCGGCCGTTCCACGCCGTCTTTGGCAATCAGCAGCGTGTGGTTGGCGAGGCCGACGACGACGCCTTCACGAAGCGCTTTGGTCGCCGGGCTCTCAACTGTGTTGCGCGTCTCCTCGTTGACGATCTGGAAGACGTCAGCAAGCGGCTGTCCACGCGCGTCGTCGTTGGTCCAGCCGGTCAACGATTCGGCGATGCGATTGAGATAGGTGACGTGGCCCGCTGTGTCGGTCGTGATGACGGCGTCACCGATACTGCCGAGTGTGACCCGCAGCACTTCTCCGCGCGCGCTGGCCTCTCTCTGCGCGCGCTGCATGGCCGCACCGATCGCGGTGATCAGCGAACAGGTGAAGAGGTAAGCGATGCCGCCAACGATGGTCTCGGCGTTAAAACTGAACGTCCCGCGCGGTTGAATGAACAGATAGTGGCACGCGATATAGCCGACGGCAGTCACGAGCAGAGCCGGACGATATCCGCCCACCCAGACAGCTGCGGCAACGGCCCCAAACAGCGTGACCAGCGGCAGGCTGTCGCCCATGCTCGGGTCGAGCAGCCAGCGGAGCAACACGGCGGCCGCAAGGACGAGCAATGAGATGGCGTACGCCGGGACAGTCCGTCTCATTGGCTTTTTTATAGCAGAAACTGATTCGGCCGCTGGCAAGCTAAGCGCTACGTAAACGGCGCCAATTTCTTGAAGGTCGCCAGCACCCAGCGATAGCCGTCGGGATCGGTGACGACAGCGGTGCGGTCGCCCCACGGCATGTCTTGCGCGTCGCCGACCCCGCCCCCAGCTTGACGCGCCTGCGCCGCCGCTGAATCGACGTCGCTGACATAGGCGTAGAGGGCTGGTGACCCACCAGTCGCCGTCGCGGCATCGCCCTTGCGGATCAACATGACCACCGAATCGCCATGCCGCATCTCGGCGTAGCGAATCTGGCCGTCGGCATCGGGCAGCACGACGCCTCGCGATAGACCGAAGGCGCGCTCGAGGAAGTCCATTGAGGCACCGACGTTCGCCACGGCGAGATAGGTGTTGATTGGATGCATGCCGGGTGCGAGCCCGCTTGCCGCATCCGATGGAGGCGCGAGTTTGGAGCTCGCAAGTGGCGCGGCGCGGCGTCGAACCGGCCTGGAACCTGAGGATCGCGAGGGACGTTTTGCTCGTTTTGACGCTTTACGACGTGTGCTCATGCGCTGTGGGGTTGACGCATGGTAGCGGGAAGGCCGAAACTTTGCACGGCTCGCAGTAAGTCCCTCCTCTCTGGTCGGCCACCATCCTGTCTCGCGGGATGGCGCCCATCCCTTCCGGGATGGCTGTATCATTGGGCGCTTCTCTGGAGACAGACATGGCACGCGGCCGCACCGGAATCGAGCACCTGCTTCGGCGAGCGGGTTTCGGCGCCAGCCCCGCCGACCTCGCCTCGTTCGACGACATGTCGATGTCGGGCATCGTCGATTACCTCCTGAACTTCGAGGAACAACCCGACGACGTCGATACGAAAATCGGGAACCCGGCGTACGTGTCGGTCTCCAACCGTGCCGGAGGATTCCAGCCCAACTCGAATATCGAGGATGCGCGTCAGCGCTGGCTGTTCCGCATGGTGCACACGCGGCGGCCGCTGCAGGAGAAGATGGCACTCTTCTGGCACAACCACTTTGCCACTGCCTATAGCAAGATCGCTGGAACGTTCGGCACGGTGCAGGGAGCCAAGTTGATCGCCAACGTCTCTGGCCAGCTTCCCGGCCCGCATGGTCAGCTCGAGACATTTCGCAAGCTGGCGCTCGGCAGCTTCACTGAGCTGCTGATCGAGATGGCGAAGGATCCGGCGATGCTCGTCTGGCTCGACGGCCGCGTCAACACACGTCAGCGTCCGCAGGAAAACTTCGGTCGCGAGATCATGGAGTTATTCACGTTCGGTGTCGGCAACTACACCGAACAGGACGTCTACGCCGCCGCCCGCGTGTTCACCGGCTGGAATCTGCGGTTCGTCGGCGGGCGCGATGATCCGAACAACTACTACGAGTTCCAGTACGTCCCGGGGAACCACGATCCGACCGAAAAGACGTTCACGTTCCCGATCTATTCGAACGGCAGCCACAGCATTCCCGCGCGTCCGGCCGCGGACGGGATGCAGGACGGCATCGACTTCATCGCGGCGCTGGCCCGTCATCCGAATACGGCGAGACGGCTGGCTCGCAAGATGTGGAACTACTTCGTGAGCGAGGTCGTGCCGCCCGACGATGCCACGATCGGCAGTGCGGCGAGCGTGTATCTGCAGAATGGCACCAGCATCAGATCGATGGTCCATTTCATGCTGCGTTCGCGCGAGTTCCTGAACCCGGGCAACTGGCATACGCGCTACTCCTGGCCGGTCGAGTACGTCGTCCGGGCGATCAAGGAGGTCGGGTGGTCGGGGTTCTCGATCGACACCGCACGGACTGCGCTGATTCCGATGGGCCAGGTGCTGTTCGAACCGCCCGATGTGGCGGGCTGGGAATTGGGTCAAGGATGGTTCTCGACGGGCGCCATGCTCTCGAGGATGAACTTCGCGGGCACGTTGGCGTTCAATCAGCGCTTCAACCTGGCGCGCGACGCCGCTGGCGCACGCCAGTCGCCAGACGCGCTGCTCGAGTACATGCTCGATCGGCTATCACCCGCGCAATATGCGTCTGAACCGATGAGCGACCTCTTGCAGTTCCTGCAGACGGGTGGCACGTGGTCGGGTTCGGACGCGCAGCTGCAATCGAAGGGCAATGGCCTGGCGCGGCTGATCATCGGCTCCTCCGAGTATCAATTCGTCTAGGCGGAGACTCGTATGGCTGTTTCTCGTCGAGAGTTCATACGCGGCGGTGTCTCGGCTTTCACGATTGGATTCGCCGCGCCGTCGTTCCTGAGCGACCTGGCACACGCACAGGGCGCGAGTGCGCGGAATCTCGTGATCGTCTATCTCGGAGGCGGCAATGACGCCCTGAACACCGTGGTGCCGTACACGGATCCGTTCTACTTCAGCCGACGGCCAAACATTGCGGTGCCGGCCGGTCAGGTGCTGCAGATTGGATCGGACTCGAATGGAAGACCGGTTGGCCTGCATCCGCGTCTTACGGGTCTTCGAGATCTGTACAACTCCGGCCGGCTCGCCGTCGTGCAGCGGACCGGGTATCTGAACTCGAGCCGCTCGCATTTCCAGGGCAAGGATATCTGGGACACCGCCAATCCCATGCTGACCGACAGCGAGGGGTGGCTCGGGCGCTATCTCGAAACCGTTCCGCTCGATCCCTTGTCAGGGTGGAGCACGACGCAAGAACTGCCGCGAGCGTTGATGTCGCGCGAAATCAGCGTGCCGTCGATTCCGAACGCGGCGAACTACGCCTTCTCGAGCTTCAATCCTGCCGAAGCGGTCAACGAGCGAGCCACAGCCACTCGCATCGCGTCGCATGTGCCGGTCGATCGCCCGCATCTCGCGTTCGTGAACACCAGTGCGCAGGCGGCGTTCGCCACCATCGATCGCGTGGCGTCGGCATCGGTGTATACCGGGACGGTGGCGTATTCGAATAACGGATTCGCGTTGGCATTGCGCACCGTCGCCGAGGCGCTGGTCCGTGGCATCGGCACTCGCGTGTTCTGGGTGCAGACCGGCGGCTTCGATACGCATGCCGGACAAGGGAATGCCGGCGGCGGCGGGTACGCAAATCTGATGGGAACCTTCGGCGACGGCATCGCGGCGTTCACCGAAGATCTCCGGCGACGCGGTCCGTGGAACGACACGCTGATTCTGCAGTTCTCCGAGTTTGGCCGTCGCGTATTCGAGAACGGCAGCCAAGGCACCGATCACGGCGCTGCGGCGGTGATGATGGCCGCCGGCGGGCTGGTTCGGGGCGGGCTCTACGGGACCGCGCCATCGCTCGATCCGAATCCGGCCAACCCGACGCTGGAGAACAACGGCGGCGACGTTCGATTCGAGACCGACTTCCGATCGGTCTACGCGCGGGTGCTCGATAACTGGCTCGGCGCGAATTCAGCGGCGATCCTCGGCGGCGATTTCCGCAACGGCGCCCCCGCGATTGTGTAATGGACGTTTGTAGGGGCGACGTACGCGTCGGCCCTTGACGCCTACAAGGGCGAGGCATGCTCCGCCCTACGCTTTCCCGTAAATGTCCCGCAGCGCAGCTTCGAGCGTCTCGTGCTTGAACTCGTAGCCCAATGCCACCGCACGCGTGGGTACCACGCGCTGACCGCTGAGAATGATCGCGTCCGCGAGCTCACCCAACGCGAACCGCACCACGACGGCGGGTGTTGGGACGAACGATGGGCGACCTAAGACTCGCCCCATCGTGCGCGCGAACTCGGCATTCGTCACTGGTTCCGGCGCCGTGAGATTGATCGGTCCCGATACGTGATTCCTCGTCAGCGTCCACTGCACGATTCCAATCCAGTCGGCGAGGCTGATCCACGACAGATATTGGCGTCCCGTACCCACGGGACCTCCGGCGAACAGACGAAACGGCAGCGCGAGCTGAGGCAGCGCACCGCCTTCGCGCCCGAGCACGACGCCGGTGCGTAGCAGCACGGTGCGCGACCGCGAGGACGCCTCGAGCGCGCGCGTTTCCCAGTCGCGGCAGAGTGAGGCCAGGAAGTCGGTGCCTGCCGGCGTTTCCTCAGTGATCACCTCATCGCCGCGCACACCGTAGATGCCAACCGCGGAGCTGCTGATGAAGACCGCCGGCGGACGCGTCGCGGCAGCAATCGCGGAGACCAGCGACACCGTCGGCTCCATGCGGCTGGCGCGGATCTCGCGCTTGCGCTCGTCGGTCCAGCGTGCGCCGGCGATGGAGACCCCGGCGAGGTTGATCACCGCGTCCGATCGTTCGAGGGCGTGCCGCCAGCTGGTGTCGGTCGGCTTGGTCGACCAGAGCACGTCGCCGTCGCGCTGTGGCCGTCTGGTGAGAATCATCACGCGGTGGCCGGCCGCGCGGAATGCCTTGGCCAAGGCGTTGCCGAGAAAGCCGCTGCCGCCGGCGATTAACAGGGTCATGCACACGTCCGAAGGGGGTACTGCCTAGTTTGACACGGCTGGGGTTTCCGATCTATTAACTAACCAGTTAGTTATGAGTACGCGCAAGCGCGCCGGCGGACGAAAGCGGGGCCCGGCCCGCGATTCCCGCGGTGCCATCCTCCGCGCCGCCGCGATCGAATTCGCCGACCGCGGCTACGATGCGGCCGGCACCGACCGCATCGCCGCTCGCGCCCGCGTCAACAAGGCGATGCTCTATTACCACTTCGGCAGCAAGCGCGAGCTCTATCTCGAGGTGGTGCGTGAGATGGTGCGCACCGTCGGCAGCCGGGCCCGCGCCATCGCCGATGGTTCCGGCACCGCCGAAGACAAGCTCGACGCCTGGGTCGCCGCGATCGTCGAGGAAGCCGCCGCCCGGCCGTGGTTCGCGTCGATCATGCTCCGCGAAATCGCCGCGGGTGCGCCGCACTTCGATGTCAACACCTTCCAGTTGATGAACGACGTGTTCGTCGCCGTGCGCGACATCATCGCGCAGGGTCAGCGCGACGGTGTCTTCCGCCAGGTCGATCCGCTGCTGACCCATCTCACGATCATGCCGCCGATCCTGATCTTCTTCGTGCGGCAGCGCGTCATTGCCACAGCCCGGCTCACCAAGGACCTCGCCGAGCCGCGCCAGGTCGAAGAGTTCGCACGCCACATGCAGGCCTCCGTGAGAGGCATGCTTCGGAAGGACTCATGAGTCTCATCCGCACGTACCGCGGTCTCTGGCTGGTCGTGATCGTCGTCACAGCCGCGTGCGCCGACGACACGCCCGACAACATGCTGCGAGTCTCTGGCCACGTCGAGGCGACTGAGGTGCACGTGGCCGCGGAAGTTGGCGGACGGATTCTCGAGCTCCGCGTTGACGAAGGCAATCGCCTGAACCGCGGCGATGTCATCGCCACACTCGACACGCGCGACACCGAGCTGCAGATCCAGCGGGCTCGCGCGGATCGCGACGCCGCCGTCGCGCAGCTGCGGCTGCTCGAAGCCGGCTCGCGCGTCGAAGACATCCGTCAGGCCGAGGCGCAGGTCGATGCCGCCGAGGCTGAGGCGATGGCAATCCAGGCCGATCTCAAGGCGGCACAACTCGATCTCGATCGCTTCGAAGCGCTGCTCAAAGCCAATGCGGGTTCGCAAAAGCAACGTGACGACGCCAAGGGGCGAGCGGACATGACACGCGAGCGCGTCCGCAGCGCCGAGGAGCGTGTGCGCGCGGCGCGCGAGACCGTTGTCCGGCTGAAGAGCGGCGCGCGCCCCGAAGAGATCGCGGCGGCCCGTGCGCGCGTGTCGGCCTCAGACGCGCAGATCGCCGTGCTCCAGAAAGCGCTCGGGGACGCTCAGATCGTCGCGCCGGTTGCCGGGGTCGTCACGCAGAAGCTCGTGGATGCCGGAGAGATCGTCATGCGCGGGACACCGCTCGTTGTCGTCACGGATCTCGACAACGCATGGGCAAATCTCTTCGTTCCGGAGCCGGTGGTGCCGCGCGTGAAACTGGGACAGCCGGCGAAGGTGGTCACCGATGCCGGCGGAGAGGGACTGACCGGAAAGGTCACCTTCATATCGCCGAAGGCGGAATTCACACCGCGTAACGTGCAGACCGCGGAAGAGCGATCGAAGCTGGTCTACCGCATCAAAGTCATCGTCGACAATCGCGCTGGCGTGCTGAAGCCAGGCATGCCTGTCGATGCGGAGCTCGCGCTGCAATGAAGAGGGACACTGATCGCGAGCGGGCAGTCGTACTGGATCGCATCGTCAAGCGATATGGCGAGACGACGGCGCTCGCCGGGCTGAGCCTCGAGGTGAAGCGAGGCGAGATGTTCGGCCTCATCGGCCCAGACGGGGCGGGCAAGACGACGGCGATCCGTCTGATGTGTGGATTGCTGCACCCGGATGCGGGCGAGTTGCGCGTCCTTGGCCTCAATCCGGTGCGCGCGCATCGGGCGCTGACTGAACGAGTCGGCTATCTCTCGCAGCGTTTCAGTCTGTATGGTGATCTGACCATCGACGAGAACATCGCGTTCTTCGCCGAGGTGCATGGCGTTCGTGACTACCGGGGCCGACGTAACCAGTTGCTGTCGATGACGCAACTGACGCCGTTTCGCACGCGTCTTGCCGATCGGCTGTCGGGCGGGATGAAACAGAAACTGGCGCTCGCCTGCACGCTCGTCCACGAGCCGGACCTGATCCTGCTCGACGAGCCGACGACTGGCGTCGATCCCGTCTCGCGCCGCGAGTTCTGGAAGCTGCTCTCGGAGTTCCTCGCCAACGGCATCACGATCCTGATGTCCACACCATATCTGGACGAAGCGGAACGCTGCACGCGTGTGGCGCTGGTGCATGAAGGACAGGTTCTCGCAGCCGACGAGCCGGCGCGTTTACGTGAGTTGATTCCGGGCCGCATGCTCGAAATCTTCGCCCATGGCGCTGCGGCCGCTGACTCGCTGCGTGCGTTGCCTTGTGTCCACGACGCGCAGGTATTCGGCGAACGCATTCACATCACATTGGACGACGCCTCGCCGGCGTGCGAGGAGCGGTTCAGGGCCGCACTCCGCGCAACGCCGCTGGCCGATGCACCGGTACGTCCAGTCCAGCCCTCTCTCGAAGATGTGTTCATCGCCCGGCTCTCGGGCGCCCCGCCTTCGCCGCGACGCGGCTCCGGCGAGACAGGTAGGGAGAACCTCAATGCGTGATCGTCGACTGTTGTTCGTGTTGCTCTGTGCCGTATGCGGTCTGGTCGCGAGCGTCGCGGCGCAGGACGTTCTCGTCGTGCGTCTGACACTGGACGAGGCACAGATGCGCGCGCGGGAGGCGAGCCATCGGCTGGCGGAAGCGCGAGCGCGTGAGTCGGTGGCGCAAGCCACCGTCAGCGTGCGCGAGGCTGCTGACCGACCTCTGATCGCGGCGATCGCCGGCTTCACCCGCACCAATCACGTGCTCCCGTTCACCGTGCCGAGTGCGGCAGGTGTGCCGCTTGCGATCTATCCGGACGTCCCCTCCAACTATCACTCGCGATTGGACCTGCAGTGGCCGATCTACAACGGCGGCCGAACGGATGCGCTGGAGCGCGCGGCGCGTGCCGACGCCGCTGCTGCGGCGTCCGACGTCTCGGTGGCACAGGCCGATCTTCGTCTCGAAGTGTCGCGTGCTTTCTGGGCCGTCGTCACTGCACGAGCCGCCGTTGAGGTTCTCGATCAGGGCGTGGCTCGTTCGCAGGCCAACGTGGCCGACGTGCGACAACGCTTCATGGCCGGACTGGTACCGCCGAACGAGGTCGCCTCGGCGGAAGCACAGGAGTCGCGTGCCCGCATGCTGGCCATCGAGGCTCGCAATCAACGCGATGTTGCGACCGGCGATCTCGCTCGGCTCGTCGGTCGAGCTCCGGGTGAAGACGTTGAACCCGTCGCCGTTCTCGATGCGCCTGGGACGAGCGTGTCCGGTCTCGACGCACTGGTGACCGCGGCGCGCGAATCACGCGACGAGCGCCGCGCGCTCGAGCATCGTCTCGAGTCAGCCACCGATCTCCGATCGGCTGCGGCTGCTGGCAATTGGCCGACACTCTCGGTGGCGGGCGGTGTGGATTACGCACGTCCCAATCCACGCATCTTTCCTCGTGCCGATCGTTGGGATGACTCCTGGGACGCATCGATCAACGTGCGATGGCCACTGTGGGACAGCGGCCGGACGGCAGCCGATGTGGCGCAGGCGGCCGGTGGGATCGAGGCGGCTCGGCAGCGCCTCGCCGAATTCGACTCCGTTCTCGCCGTCGAAGTGCGACAGCGCGCGCTCGATCTCGAGTCGGGTCGAGCCGCGGTCGCCGCTGCAAGCGATGCGGTGCGTGCGGCTAGCGAAGCCCGTCGAGTGGTGGGCGAGCGATATCAGGCCGGTGTCATCTCCCAGATCGAAGTGCTCGACGCGGAATACGCGCTCCTGCAGGCCCAACTCGATCGTACGCGGGCGCTCGCGGGCGTCCGGCTCTCCGAAGCCAGACTCGCGAGAGCGCTTGGACGATGAACGCCATCGAAGTCCGGCACTTGTCGCGTCGCTTCGGCGATTTCGTCGCCGTCAATGACGTCTCCTTCGACGTGGGCGCCGGTGAAATCTTCGGTTTCCTCGGTAGCAACGGCGCTGGCAAGTCCACCACTATCCGGATGCTGTGCGGGCTGCTGCGTCCCTCATCGGGAACGGCCGTCGTCGGCGGGATCGACGTGACGCAGGATCCCGAGGGCGTCAAGCGCCGCATTGGCTACATGTCACAGCGCTTCTCGCTTTACGAGAAGTTGACCGTCGATCAGAACATCACTTTCTTTGGCGGCATCTATGGATTGAGCAAGGAGCGGCTTGCCGACAGGCGTGCCTTCATCCTCGACATGGCGGGCCTACGCGGCCGCGAGCACACGCTCACGGGAGCGCTCTCGGCAGGGTGGCGACAGCGGCTCGCCCTCGGCTGCGCGATTCTCCACGAGCCGCCGATCGTCTTCCTCGATGAGCCGACTGGTGGTGTGGATCCGCTCTCTCGCCGGCAGTTCTGGCGACTCATCGACGATCTCTCTCGCGCCGGTGTCGCAGTGCTCGTCACGACGCACTATCTCGATGAGGCGGAGCACTGTCATCGCATTGCCATCATCCAGGCTGGACGTCTTGCTGCGCACGGGACCGTCAAAGAACTGAAATCGATCTTTGCCTCACGTCCAATTCTCGAAGTGCGCGCGGCCGAGCCCGTCGCCGCCATGCGGGCGCTCGACGACATGCCGGAAGTGGAAAAGACCAGCATCTTTGGCACGGCGGTCCATGCCGTCTTGCGAGCGAGCGATATCACGCCGGAGACGATTGCCGCGCGACTGACTGCGGCGGGCATTCCGCCGCTCGCGTGCAGCTTCGTCGAGCCGTCACTCGAGGACGTGTTCCTCGACGTCGCCGAGCGGACCGCGGCATGAATGCGATCTGGAAGACGCTGGCCGTCGCACGAAAAGAAATGCGGCAGATCGGACGCGATCGCCGCACGCTCCTCATCCTGCTGTTCGTTCCGGTGTTCTTCCTGCTGGTCTACGGCTACGCCCTGAACTTCGACATCCGCAACGTGCGCATTGCTGTCCAGGACAACGATCGCAGCGCCGTCAGCCGCGATGTGATCTCCAGCTTCGTCAACTCGGGATACTTCGATTTGTACGACGAGGTGACCAACGACCAGGAGATCTCCCGCGTGCTCGATCGCAATGAAGCGCGGGCCGTCCTGGTGATTCCTGCTCGCTTCGGCAGCGATGTGGCTGCCGGCCATTCGACGAGCGTCCAGTTCATCGTGAACGGCGACAACGCCAACACCGCGACGACCGTCGTGGGCTACGCGCGCGGTCTGCTCAGCGCCACGTCAGCGCGCTACGAAGTGCAGGCCAGGCTTCGCTCACCGACCTGCCTCGCCCAAGCCTGCGGCGAAGGCGTGGGACCGCTCGTCACCGTCGAGCCGCGCGTCTTCTACAACCCTGAGCTGCGCAGTACGTTGTTCCTCGTCCCCGGGCTCATCGCCTACATTGCGATGCTCACGGCTGTCGTGTCCACCGCGTTGTCGATCGTTCGTGAGAAGGAGGTGGGCACGATGGAGCAAGTGCGCATGTCGCCGATCGGGCCGGTGCCGTACATCCTCGGCAAGACGGTGCCCTACTTTGTCGTGTCGCTCATCTCGGCGATGAGCATCGTGGTCGCCGCGATGGTGCTCTTCGACATGCCGATGCGTGGCTCGTGGGTCGTGCTGCTCGGTGTGGTCTCCCTCTTTCTGGTCGGTGCGCTCGGCTTCGGGCTGCTGATCTCGAGCATCGCGGACACGCAACAGGTGGCGTTTCAGCTGGCGCTGCTGACGTCGTTTTTGCCGACGCTGATGCTGTCGGGATTCATCTTTCCGATCTCGAGCATGCCGGAGTTCCTGCAGTTGGTGACGCGCATCGTGCCGGCGCGGTATTTCCTGGTGGCGCTGCGCGGCATCGTGCTGAAGGGGGTCGGCCCTCAGGTGTTCTGGTCTGAGCTGGTCGCGCTCAGCATTTTCGCCGTGGTCATTCTCGGCCTTGCATCTCTCAGGTTGCGACGCCAATGGGCTTAAGTCGAGTGCTGCACGTTATCCGCAAGGAGTTCCTCGAACTCCGTCAGGATCCGCGTCTGTTCGGCATCGTCATCATGGCGCCCATCGTTCAGCTGACGATGCTCGGCTATGCGGCAACCACCGACGTGCGGAACGTACCGCTGGTCGTCATTGATCAGGATGGCTCCAGCGAGAGCCGCGATCTGGTGAGCCGGTTCGAGGCGTCGCAAAGCTTCGTGGTCATCGACCGGCTATCGTCGGTCAGGGAGATCGACGCGTACCTCGATTCCGGACGGGCGTGGATGGCGCTGACAGTCCCCGCCGAGTATGGCAAGCGAGTCCGCGCAGGAACGCCGACGACCGTGCAGGTCGTGGCGGACGGGACCGACGCGAACTCGACCAACGTGGCGCTGGGTTATGCCGGCGCGCTGATTGCCGAATACGCGCGCGAACTGACGGCGGCAGCCGGGCTGACTCAGGGCCCGCCGCTCGTCTCAGCGGAAGTGCGCGTCTGGTTCAACCCGCAGCTCGAGAGCCGCGACTTCATGATTCCGGGAATCCTCGCACTGCTCCTGCTGGTCGTCACGACGAACCTGTCGTCGATGGCCATCGTGCGTGAGCGCGAGCTCGGCACGCTCGAGCAACTCAATGTGACGCCGATCGCGCGCTGGGAGCTGATCGTCGGCAAGATGCTGCCGTACGCGCTGATTGGTTTCATCGACGTGCTGCTGGTGGTTCTCGTCGCGGTGTTCTGGTTCGAAGTGCCCCTGCGCGGCAGCCTCACGCTGCTGCTGACGATGTGTGCGGTCTATCTCTTGACGACGCTGGGGCTGGGGCTGTTCGTATCCACGATCTCCAGCACGCAACAGCAGGCGATGATGACGTCCTCGTTCTTTTTCTTGATTCCGATGGTGTTTCTCTCGGGGTTCGTCTTCCCGATTGAGAACATGCCGACGGTCGTGCAGCCGGTGACATACCTGATCCCGTTGCGCTATTTCCTGATCATCCTGCGCGGCATCTTCCTCAAGGGTGTTGGTCTCGAGACGTTCTGGCCTGACGCGCTCGCGTTGCTTGGCTGGGGCGTCGGCATCCTCACGCTCGCGACGGTGCGGTCGTCGAAGCGGCTGGCCTAGCTGATAGTTGGTAGTCGGTAGCTGGTGGCTGGCAGCCGGCAAAGTGACTGCGCCAGTAATCGCTGACGATCGCACTTCTCGCGTACTTTGAGGCTGTGGCGGACGCAATAACTGTCATGCGCTGCCGCTGGAGAGCGCAGTTGACGGCTGCTAGTGACCTGGCATGGGCGGTGCTCTATCCAGCGCATGCACAATGACAGCTCGTTTCGCAATCTGAAGGTGTGGCAGCTCGCCATGGTACTGGTCGAAGACGTGTACCGCGTGACGACGGCGTTCCGCGTGCAAGAGCGATTCGGATTGACGTCGCAATTGCGACGTGCGGCGGTATCTGTCCCCTCAAACGTTGGCGAGGGCAAGCGCCGAAAGCGCCAAAAGGCGTTCGCGCATCATCTCGACATCGCGCTTGGATCACAAGGCGAGCTCGAGGTGCAACTCGAAATCGCAAAGCTGGTAGGGTTTCTGAGAGACAAGCACTACGCGCGCTTGCAGTCGCAGACCGAGGAGGTCGGTCGAATGTTGAACGGGCTCTTAAGTTCAATCCAGGATCAATTGGAATATTGACCCCTACCGCCTACCAGCTACCAGCTACGAGCTACACGTGAGAACACACATGAGCCTGGTTGTGGACAGTCGATGTGTGTCACGCGTGTGGCAAGTGACAAATGCCTTGAATAACGTCACTCTGCACCGCCTTCTGATCTGGCACGGCGCTTGGAGAATTGTTGTGCACAGCCCGAGACGGGCACTGTGACAAAGGAGACGAGCCATGAAACGGATCGCCGCAGCAGCAGCAACGCTGGTTTTGGGCGTGACGATGTGCACCGCGAGCGCGCAGGCACAGGAGCGGGAGCGCTACACCACCGCGCTGCGGCCGATCGCAGCGCCTTCGAACGCAGCCCGCAATGAGCGAGGGGCGCCCTGGCAAAACTCTCGCGCGTCGGATCGCGGGATTGCTCGCTCGCAGCGCGAGAGAGTCTACGACCGCGAGCGCGACGGAGCCTACGAGAACGATCGGCGCGACGATCAGTCGTGGGGCGAGAGCGCGATGATCGTTGGCGGAACCGCCGCAGCCGGCGCGGGTGTCGGCGGCCTCATTGGCGGCACGAAGGGCGCGCTGATTGGCGCGGCGATTGGCGGCGGCGGCGCGGCGATCTACGAAGGCACTCGCCGACGCTAACGCGGGAGTATGGCGTAGGGGCCTCGCCGGAGCTTTGGCGAAGGCGGGTCGCCCCTACGAAGCCGGCACGATTCTCAGCACCCGATCGTCGCTCGACGTCGGCGTGCCCCGTCCATCTCGATTATTCGTGCAGAAATACAAATAGCCATCCGGACCAGAAACAACGTCGCGAAGACGGCCGAAGGTGTCTTCGAGCAGTCGCTCCTGGGTAGTGACGCGTCGCGTCGACGTGTCTACAGTCAACCGTAGAAGATGCGTGCCGCGGAGCGTCGCGACGAAGAAGTTGTTGGCAAACAGCGGCAGGCGTTGTCCTCGATAGAACGAAGCCCCCGACGGCGCGATCGACGGGTTGTAGAAGGTCACCGGCGCCTCCATTCCGGACATGGTTGCGGCACCCTCGATACGTGGCCACCCGAAGTTCAGCCCCGCGCGAATCACGTTCACTTCATCGTTGCCGTTGTTACCGTGTTCGGCTTCCCACAGGTCGCCGGTCGTGGGATGCCAGTCGAATCCTTGCGGATTGCGATGCCCGTAGGTGTAGACCGGAGACGAGAAACGATTGTCGTGCGGCACAGTACCGTCACGATTCAGTCGAAGGAGTTTTCCGGCCAGCGAGGCGACGTCCTGGGCATTGTTTGCGTCGGCGGCATCGCCGGCGCTCGCATAGAGCAGGCCATCCGGTCCGAAACGTAGCCGGCCGCCATCGTGAATCTGCGCCGCCGCAATGTTGTCGAGCAGCACGACGCGTTCGCCGAGCCGCGAGTTCACTTCACGATAGCGCACGATACGATTGACCGCGCCGCCCCCCATCGACGCTGAGTAGTAGAGATAGACGAACCGATTCTGCGCAAACTCCGGATCGAGCGCGAGTCCGAGAAGGCCGGCTTCGCCCTGCGCGTAGACGCCGTCGAGCGTCAGCGCCAGTTCGGAGGAGCCCCCCAATGTCACGATGCGCACGCGGCCCGGTCGTTCGGTGATGAACAGTCGGCCATCGGGTGCGAAGTTCATCGACCACGGAATCTCGAGACCAGTGAGTACCGTTTCGACGCGGAACCGCACGCCATCACGTGTGGTGAAGACCTCGCCGGTCTGAGGCGTGGTGGGGTTGTCCTTGGGACAGGCCGTCTGCATCGTCTGCGTGGCGAGCACGACGGCCAGCATTCCTGCGCTTGCGGCATGCCACATGGCTCTAGAACGCGTACTCGACGCCGACCAGCGGCGAGATCTTGTCGCGCAGTCCTGGCGAATTCAGACGAACCAGAAGATTCAGATCGATCAGCAACCGGCCGAAGACATTGACCTTCAATCCCGCAGCGGCGCTGATCTCGTTGAACGACCCCGACGTGAAAGTAATGTTCTGGAATACCGAGTGACCATCGAGCGCATGAAATTCTTCGAGGCGGAGCCGAGGCGAGTCGATGATGTAGCGGCCGATCAGGTCCACGGCCGCGGTGACGCGCGGATGCACTTCGATCACCGCGCCAGCCGAATATGTCGCCAGATCAGGAAGATCCGCGGATTCGCCGCTTCCCGGTTCGCCGCCGAGAATGCTGTCTCCGTTCCATTGATACCCGGCGTTCAGATGCGGCGACAACGCTCCGAAATTTCCCGACCAGGCGACGAACGGGCTGACGCCCGGCGCGCCAGTGCCCAACAGGTTGCGCTCGTCCCCCGTCGGCAGACGAAGATCGACGCCCAGCGCCACGCCTTGATTGGACGCTTTCTTTACTGTCTGTTTCAGGCGAACGGTCACGTCGCCGGGTCCCGACGCGTGGCCGAACGCGGTGAATCGCCGCCGTGCGCCGATATCATCCTCGAGCGAGCGGAAAAAGTGCGTTTCGGGATTCGTCGTGCCGAGGCGCTGAACTGTCGAATCAGACGTCACCACGAGATCGGCAGCGACAACGGGGAGCGCAATGGACACATCGAGCCGGTTGGTGACGCCGTAGCTGATGAAGACTGAAGAGCGACTGACTTCAGCCTCGATCGAGTTGACGGTCGTGACGACGTCTTCGCGGCCGCCGAGCAACTGCGCATCGTCGTGCGTGAAGACGGCTGGGACATTGCTCAGATCCACGCCTTCAATCGAGTCGAATGAGAGCCGCTGATAGGCGAAGCCGATCGAGACACGCCGTGCGCCGATCGTCTCGAAGCGTTCCGAGAGAATCGGTCCGAAACTCGTGGTGGTGCGTTGGAACACGCCGAGACCGGGATCGAATTCGAAGGTGAAGCCTGACGCTGGTGGTGGCAGCGGCAGCGACACGATCTGGCTGGTCAGCGCGGTCCCGAACTGCGAGAACTCACTCTCGAAGCCGCTGTTGAAGTGACTCGAGTGGGTGGCGCCGCTTGGCAACGGTACGTTGCTATTTACGACCAGGCCAGCCGGGCCATAGAGATCCTTGAAAATTCGCCAGAGCTCGGTTACCTGCACAGCCACATTGATTGGCTCCTGCGCGGATGCCGGCACAGCCGTTCCACATAACGCTAGTAATACGCCTACGATCGCGACGCGCATCGTTCCTCCACGGACTAACGGATGTCGGTGATGATCCAGCCGCCCGCTGCCTTGTCCATACGCAACGTCTGACGGCTCGAAGCGGTCTGGCGGCGACCGCCGTTCATGATTGTGTCGCGGCGCTGAATGCGGACCGTGGCGGTACGACCCTCGATCCGAAGGTCTTCCACGACGATGTCCACCTGCTGCGAGTCAACCTGACTGAAGCTCGTACGTAGCCGATTCTCTTCAGCCGCTGATAGTCCTGGCCGCACCGAGCGGAAAAGATCGACGTTCTTCGTCTCGATCGCACGCTCGTAGGTGCGAATGACACCTCGCACCAGTGCATCATCCGATTCGACCGGAGAGGTTGGCGGGATTGTCGATGGCGACGTCGGCGCAGTGGCAGTCGCCCGCGGCGGTGGTTGTGTTGCGGGCGGTTCGGCTGCGGGAGTCGGCTGCGGTTGTGCCACGGGTGGCGGTGTCGGGGCCGGATTTGCCTGCGGAGGCGTCGGCGCCTCCGTCGTCTGCGGCGGTGGTGGCGATGCCGGACTCGCAGATGGTGTTGGCGTCGTAGTCGTGACCGCGGGCGCAGGAGGATTCGACGGCGATCGCTGCGGTATTGGCGGCACACCGGGCTGCGATGTCTGCGGGCGTGGTTCCGTCGTCGGCCGCGCTGGTTGTGGCTGCGGTGTTGGACGTGTATTGGTCGTCGATTCCGGCGGTTTCGCTGTGATTGGCGGCGGCCCGAGTTCTGGCGGCGTGACCGTCGGCGCCGGCAGCGAAGGGCTGGGTTGTACCGGCGGTGCGACCGGCGTTTGCGCCGGAGCCGGGGCGACAGCCACACGCGACGCCGTATCCGACCAGAGATTGAAGCCCGCGTAGGCGAGCGCAATCACCACCACTGCGCCGATGCCTAGCCAGATAGACGCTCGGCTTCGTGCCGGCGCAGCTTCGGTCGCCGATGTGGTCGAGCGCCGCTCGGCAGCGGGAGTGACCTGCGTGCGCGTGGCGGCGGCGAGCGAGCCGGATTCGAGATCGCGCCGGATGCGCTTGAGCTCTGCCTCGAGGTCCGACGCGTGCTGATGGCGAAGCTCACGGTCCTTTTCGAGGGCGGTGACGATCAGCGACTCGAGACGTGGCGGGATCAACGGGTTGATGTGTGTAATCGGGTGCGGCGTGCGGTTCAGAATCGAATCGAAGACGATCGCCTGCGTACTGCCGCCGAACGCTTGAATGCCCGTCGCCATCTCATAGAGCACGACGCCGAGCGAGAAAAGGTCGGTGCGTGTGTCGACCTCCTCACCCCTCGCTTGCTCGGGCGACATGTATGACACCGTCCCCAGCGCTGACCCCGGCATGGTCAGATCGCGATGGGTGCTCGCACTGAGCGCGCGCGTGGCGGCGCCGCTCGAGAGCGGCCCCGACGACTGCGCAAGCTTCGCGAGACCGAAGTCGAGAATCTTCGTGCGGTTCTTGTCGCCGATGAAGATGTTCGATGGCTTGATGTCGCGATGGATGATCCCCTGCGCATGCGCCGCGTCGAGCGCATCGGCCAGCTGGATGGCAATGTCGAGCAGGTCTGAGACTTTCAGCGGTCCCCGGTTGATCCGATCGCGAAGGCTCTCGCCCCTGAGCGCCTCCATCACGATGTACGGAGTACCTTCGTCGTCGCCGATGTCGTAGATGGCGCAGATACCGGGGTGACTCAGCGAGCTGGCAGCTCGTGCCTCGACACGGAATCGCTCGAGAGCCTGATGGCTGGCCGCCGACTCAGGCGGAAGGAACTTGAGAGCGACCTGCCGCCCCAGCCGCTCGTCTTCGGCGAGATACACCACTCCCATTCCGCCCGAACCAAGGGCACTGAGCACCCGGTAGTGAGAAACGGCGCGGCCGATCATTCAGCTGCGCTCCGGGGGGACGTACCGTACATGACGTGCAGCGATTGAGAATGGCGCAAGTACTTGACCCCTGTCAAAACTGGGGAATGTCCCTAGTCAGCGAGCCGAAGAGCGTGGCGCTACAGCCGCGCTTCGGCCGCGGCGGCTTCGGCTTCGCCGGCGGCAACGTCCACCTTGCTCAAGACCACGGCGCCGAACACGAAGAATACGATCACGGAAAGAACGGCAGCGCGGCTCGAGCCGAACAGCGCAATTGATCCGGCAAATACCGCCGGTCCGGCAATGCCGGCAAATTTCTCGAACACGGCAAAGAATCCAAAGTACTCCGACGACTTGTGCTTGGGCACCATGCGCGCGAACAGCGAGCGGCTCAGCGCCTGGCTGCCGCCCTGAACGATCCCGACCAGGAATGCCAGTGCGAAGAAGTGCCACGTGGCCGTCATAAAGTAGCCGAGCACGCTGATGCATACATACACCGTCAGCGCAGCGAACAAGGCGGTCTTCGCACCGATACGGCCGGCCACCGCACCGAACGCAAACGAACACGGCACGCCTACGAACTGGACAACCACGAACGCCGCAATTTGCGCGTTCCGATCGATACCGATCTCGATGCCGTAAATCGACGACATCCTGATGATCGTCTGAATCCCGTCGTTGTACAGAAGGAACGCAACGAGCATGAGAAATGCGTTTCGGCTGCGACGCAAATCCTGCAAGGTCGTCCACGCCGCGACGATGCCGCCGTGAATTTGTGAGGCAACACTGTCGCCCAAATCGTCGAGGCGCACGGCTGGTTCCGGCACGCGCCGAAACAGTGGAATCGAAAAGACCAGCCACCAGATACCAACACTGACCAGCGACAGCTTCAATGCTGCGACGACATCGGGCAGACCGAACATCGACGGAAACAGAACCCACGCGAGATTCACGAGCAGCAGCACGCCGCCGCCGATGAAGCCGATGGCGAACCCAGCCGTCGAGACGCGGTCGAGCTCGTCTGGTCCGGCCAGATGCGGCAGTAGAGAGTCGTAGAAGACCAGCGTCGATGCGACGCCAATATTGGCGACGATAAACAGCGCGAGCGCATAGAGCCATTCGCCCCGTCCGATAGTGCCCATCAACAGCGTCGCGACAACCCCAATCACGAGGAACACCGCCAGCATCCTCTTTTTCAGCGGACGGTGATCGGCAATGGCACCAAGGACTGGTGCGATGAGGGCGACGATTGTTACAGCCAGGGTGGTGCCCCAGGCAAAACGTGACGTGGCGACCTCGGCCGGAAGTCCGGCTGCGGCGTATTCGCTGAAGAACGGCGGAAACACCGCCACGATGACCGTGGTCCAGAATGCGGAGTTCGCCCAGTCGTACATCGCCCAGGCGCGGAGCTCAGGCCGGCCCAACCCAAGACGCGCCAGGAGCCTGGTCATAGGCACATTAAAAAGTCTTCCGCGCGACCCACTCCCGCAAGAGCGAGTCCACCACGACGTAGCGATTACCCTCGCGAAGGAGCAGGTCTTGTTTCGCGAGCGCAGTCAGCGAGGCCTGTATGCTCGACGGTCCGCCAAGTCGATGACGGGCTCGCGTGTCCGCCGAGAGCAGCTCACGTCCGTCCTGCAAGACCACGGCTCGCAGCACGCCGCGCTGAGCCAGGGTGAGTCGCTGCCAGACCGCCTCGAAAATCGTCTCCTGTTCGGCAAGCAGCCGAGCGAGCGTTGCATGCAGGTTGTCGAGTGTCGCCCGTCGTCCACTCGCGTTGCGAATGTCGTCCCAGGTCTCGTGCGCGAGCCGCTGGACGTCGTAGGGAAGGTTGCCTGCGAGATCGACTATCGCGGCGCCCAGCCCAGCTTCGGCACGAATCCCGCTCTTGCCGAATCGCGCCTCGATGAACGTTGAAAACACGTCAGGCGGGATCTTGTCGAGACGCATGACCGGACCGGCCTTATAGAAGGGCCGCTTTGGTCCAATCATCTTCTCCATGAGGCTCGGCTCCGAACCCGCAAAGACATAGCCAACGGTGCGTTGATGCTGCGCGGCAGCTCGCAGCGCATGCTCGACGCTCCCGCCGTTGAACGCATCAATCGCCTGGAATTCGTCGAGTGCCACGATGACGGTGCGCTTCCGTTCAGTTGCGAGCTGACCTGGCAGGGCAAACACTTCATTCGCCAGCCTATTCACGTCACGTTCGCTCTGAACCATCGGAAAGGACACGGCGATCTTGCCCGACCCGGTGATTCCGGGCTCATACCGGACCTCGGGCCGCGTCGAGGTGATGACCGTCATGAGCCAGTTGCGCGCGCGCTCCCATCGTGTCTCCACACCGGCGAGCGCGCGAGCATATCCCTCGAGGAATGACAGGTACGAGCTGTAGCTGCTGACCGTGACTTCGACCGCAAGCGCGCCGCGGCGGGTGGAAGTCCTCAGGGCCTGCCGGACCAGCGAGGATTTGCCGTACCGTCGGGGCGAGATGAGGAAGACTTTCTGGCCGGCGGACAGGTCCTCGACCAGACGCTCCAGCTCCGTCTCGCGATCGACAAACGCCTCAACGGGCACGACTTCGCCATAGACAAACGGGTTCTGCACGTTACGTTACTCAGCGTAATGACTACGCTGGGTAACGTAACATACTGCGCTGGTTGGTGGTTAGTGGTTGGTGGTTGGTGGCTGGTGGCGGTCGAGCGGGAGCTGGCCCGTGTAGACGGCCATGCCGACCACGGCATCAATCCCAGCCGCGTCGAGGCGGTCGATTTCGTCCCAGGTGGTGATGCCGCCGGCTGCGGTCACGCGTCGGGAGGTGGCACGGCGCACGGCCATGATTGCGTCCATGTCGGTCCCCTGCATGAGCCCCTCTTTGTCCACGTGGGTGTAGAGGAATTCGTCGCAATACGGCTCGAGCGCGCGCACCGCATCGACGGCGGTGATTGGCAGCGCGGTCTTCCAGCCGTGGATCACCACCTGTCCGCCGCGGCTGTCCACGGCCGCGATCACGCGATCGGATCCGATCGCGTCGGCAAGCGAGCCGGCAAACGCCACATCAACGACGCCGTCACGGAACAGCGCGGAGCTGGCAATCACGGCGTGCGCTCCGCAGTTCAGCACCTCACGCGCACGCTCGATAGTGCGAATACCGCCGCCGACGCGGCAAGGGAGCCGGCCGCAGATGTCGCGGACGATCGCCGCGTTATCGCCCCGACCGCGCGCCGCGTCGAGATCGATGAGCTGCACCCGCGGAAAATGCGAGAACCGCTGGATCCACGGTTCTGCATCCGGAGCTTCAATCGCGAGTGTCTCGCCCTGCACCAACTGGACGACGTGGCCATTCTGGAGATCGATCGACGGAATCAACATGTTCAAAGCCGAACCGGAATGCCGTGTGCGCGGAGATGGTGCTTCAAGTCGGCGACACTGGATTCGGCGTAGTGAAAGATTGAAGCGGCAAGCGCAGCATCGGCGCGGCCGTCCGTGAAGACGTCGGTGAAGTGGTCGAACGTGCCGGCGCCGCCGGACGCAATCACCGGAATATCGACGGCGTCAGAGACGGCCGCGGTCATCTCGCAATCAAAGCCGGCCTTGGTGCCGTCGCGATCCATCGATGTCAGCAGGATCTCTCCCGCGCCACGTGCTTCCGCTTCACGCGCCCACGCGACTGCATCAGATGCGGCATCTGTCGTCCCACTTCTGACGTACACCGCAAAGCCATCGTTGCGCCGCTTGGCGTCGATCGCGACGATGACCGCCTGGCTGCCGTACCGCTTCGCCAGCGTGGTGATCAGCTCGGGGTTGCGCAACGCCGCGGTGTTGAGACTCACCTTGTCGGCGCCCGCCTCGACGGCGGCAGCGGCATCGTCTTCGGAGCGGATGCCGCCACCCACTGTCAACGGCAAAAAGATCTCGCGCGCGACGGCGTTGATCGTGCGCGCGAGCGCCTGACGCTTTTCGAGCGTCGCGGTGATGTCGAGGATCACGACCTCGTCGATGCCTTCGACGTTGTAACGGCGGGCCAGCTCGCCAGGATCGCCGGCGTGACGCAGTTGCTGGAACTGGACGCCTTTCACGACCTGCCCGTCGCGAACGTCGAGGCAGGCGATGATGCGCTTGGTCAGCATCAGCGCGGCGCGCGCTCGCGCGCGATCTGGAGGAAGTTGCGCAGGATTTGCAGCCCCGCGTCGCCGGACTTCTCGGGGTGGAACTGCACCCCGAAGATGTTGTCGTGCTCGACAGCCGCGGCGAAGGTATTTGCGTGCGTCGCGGCGGCGACGCATTCCGACGTCACGGGCGCTGCGTACGAGTGCGTGAAGTAGACCTGCGCACCGCTATCGAGGCCACGCAGCAGGCGTGCGTCGCGGGTGAAGTCCAGGGCATTCCAGCCGACGTGCGGGACCTTCAACCGCTTCTCAGCGTCGCCCTCGAGTCGGGCGATGCGACCCTTCATGACGCCGAGCCCGGCGACGCCCGGCGCCTCGTCACTGCCCTCGAACAGCCACTGCATGCCGACGCAGATGCCAAACAGCGGCGTGCCGGAGCGGGCGGCGTCACCGATCGTCTCGCGCCATTCCTCGTCTAGAGCGCTGGTCGCTGCGAAGTGACCGACGCCGGGAACGATGACCGCGCGGGCGCCTTTCAGATCGGCCGGCTTCTCCGGCGTCATGAACTCTGCGCCGAGGGCCGACAGAGCCTTCCGCACTGACGTGAGGTTGCCGGCGCCGTAATCAACGAGCGCAATCACAACAACCCCTTCGTGCTCGGCAGCATCTTCGCCAGCCGCTTGTCCTTCGCGCAGGCGACGCGGAGTGCTCGCGCGAACGCCTTGAATACGGCTTCGATGTGATGATGGCTCGAGCGCCCATACAGCACTTTGGCGTGCACGTTGGCGCGTGCGCCAGCGGCGAAGCCGTCAAAGAAGTCGTGGACCAGCTCGCTCTGTAGATCGCCGACCATTCGCGCTTTCACTTTGAGATCGACCACTGCGTGCGGGCGCCCACTCAGATCGACGGCGACAACGGCGAGCGTTTCATCCATTGGCATGACGAAGTAGCCGGCCCGGTTGATGCCCTTGCGATCGCCGAGCGCCTTGAGCAGTGACTCACCGAGCACGATGCCGACGTCTTCGACGGTGTGGTGCTGATCCACGTCGAGATCGCCCGTCGCCTTCAACGTCAGATCGAAGCCACCATGACGCGTGAACAGCTCGAGCATGTGATCGAAGAACCGGATGCCGGTGCGGACGTCGTAGCGGCCGCCGCCGTCGATCTCCAGGGCGCCGCGAATCTGCGTCTCTGTGGTCTCGCGATTGAACGTCGCTGTTCGGCTCATCGCTGCCTCCCGGCGGCAACCGATTCCAGCGCCTCGATGGCTGCCGCGGTGTGGTCGAGCATGCCCGCCGTGATCCGAATACAGCCTGGTGTGGTCGGATCCTTTGAACGATCGCGAACGTGGACGCCGCGCGCGGCAAGTGCCTGCACGACGATGGGCACCGCATCGCCGACCTGCACGAGGACAAAGTTGGCGGCACTCTCCCAGAACGTCAGGCCCAGTGCGCGGCACGCCTCGTACAGCCGCTGGCGCGATTCGTCGACCTGCGCTGCATAGCGCGGCAGGAATTCCTTGTCCTCCAGGGCTGCTAGCGTTGCCGCCATCGCCACGCCATTGATGTTGAAGGGAAGCGTCACGGCACGCACCGCATCGAGCGACTCCGGAAGACCGATGACGACTCCGACGCGCATGCCGGCAAGACCGTATGCCTTCGAGAACGTGCGGCCGATCAGCACGTTGGGATATCGCGTCAGATCGGGCAGGAACGTCTGCCCACCGAATTCGATGTAGGCCTCGTCCACGAGGACGATCGCGTGCGGCGCCGCCTCGGCGATGCGCCGAAGGTCGGCGTGAGGAATGAGCTGCCCGGTCGGATTGTTCGGCGTGTTCAGGAAGATCATCTTCGTCCGTGGTGTGACGGCGGCGATGACTTCGTCAACTTGAAACACGTATCCCGGACGAGGCGGAATCCGCACCGGCGTTGCCCCAACGGCGAGAGTGGCGTTGGGATATGGATCGAACGCGGGCAGCGGCACGATCGTCTCGGCATCGTGGGCGCGCATGCGAGCGATATGGCCGACGGCCGCCATCAGGATGCCTTCGTCGAGGCCGTTGGTCAGCAGCACCCAGTCGGGATCGACAGTGAAGTGCGCGGCGCAGGCGTGCACCAGCGCGGGATATGACGGATACGTCGCCACGTCGCTCGACTGCACGCGGCGAATCGCCTCGAGCACCCGCGGCGAGCAGCCGCCGGTGTTCTCGTTGAGATGCAGCCGAAGCCCGTCGCCGGGATCCGGATAACCTTGAATCGGCATAAAGTCCTCGGCGGGTCTTAAGACCCGCCTCTACGCAACCGAACTGCGATGGATTCCGCGTGCGCCGTCAAGCCTTCCGCCGTCGCGAGATCGATGACCGCCGGTCCGATCTGCTTCAGTCCCTTTTGCGTCAGCCGCTGAACCGTGATCTGGCGGACGAAGTCGGCGGCTGACAGACCGCCGCGGACGCGAGCGGCGCCCGCGGTAGGCAGCACGTGGTTCGAACCGATCGCGTAATCGCCCGCCACTTGCGCCGACCACGCACCCACGAAGAGTGAGCCGGCACATCGCACCTTCGCCGCCATGCTGTCATCGTCAACGACAAGATGCTCGGCGGCGGCTTCGTTCGCCAGTGCGATGGCCTCGGACTTCGAACGGGCCACGATGATTCCGCCGTGGGCACGAATCGATTCCGCCGCTGGACCGATTGGCGGCATCGCGGCGTCCACAGCCGCCCCGACCTGGGTGGCCAGCGCACGACTCGTCGTAATCAGCACAGCCCGCGCGTCAGGATCGTGTTCGGCCTGTGCGATCAGGTCCGCCGCGATCCACTCGGCTGGACCCGTTGTCGCGACAATGACGATCTCGGTGGGACCCGCGTAGAAATCGATACCGCAGTCGGCGGCAATCTGCGCCTTGGCCGCGGCGACGTAACGATTGCCTGGCCCGACGATCTTGTTTACGCGAGGAACCGATTCCGTGCCGTACGCGAGTGCCGCGATCGCCTGTGCACCGCCGATGCGGAAGAACCGCGAGACGCCGGCGTCGAGCGCCGCCGCCATGACGACGGCGTCTGGCTTCGGGCACACGGCGATAACCTCCTTGACCCCGGCGACTGTCGCGGGAATCGCGGTCATCAGTACCGTTGAGGGTAGGGGATAACGACCGCCGGGCACGTAGCAGCCGACGCGGTCGAGCGGCACGATGCGTTGCTCGACGGTGAGGCCAGCGCCCACGCGCAGTTTCCATCCGCGCGGTACTTGTCGCTTCGCGACGGCGCGGATGTTTTTCGCGGCGACGCGAATGGCGTGTCGCACGCGAGCGGGCACGGTCTTCGCGGCGGCCTGCATGTCCTTTCGTGAAATCTCGATCGGTCCCTCGAGACGATCGAACTCACGCGCGTAACGGAGCAGAGCAGCCTCGCCGTTGGTTCGAACGTCGCCGACGATCTGCGCGACGCGCTGCTCGGTCTCGCCGTCGCGATCGCGCTCGGGCCAGAGCAGGCCCTTCACCGCCGCTGCGTCATTCGAATCAACGATTCTGATCATGTTTCTCCGGCGGGACCGAACCCGCCCTACACGACGATCTTGTTCAACGGATACTCGACGATTCCCTGGCCTCCCGCCGCCTTCAGCTTCGGAATCAGGTCGCGCACCGTCCGCTCTTCGATGATGGTGTTCACGGCGACCCATTCGCCTTCGCTGAGCGAAGAGATGGTCGGCCGCTGCAACGCTGGCAGCAGCGCGAGCACCTTGGCCAGATCGGTGCGCTGCACGTTCAGCATCAGCCCGACCCGGCCCTGGGCTTCGATCGCGGCTTTGAGCAGCAGCGCAATGTTCTCGATCTTGATGCGTTTCCACAAATCGGTGAGCGCCTGTTCATTGGCGATGAGCTGCGTGTTCGACTCCATGATGGTGTCGAGAATGCGCAGGCGATTCGCGCGCAGGGTCGATCCGGTTTCCGTTGCCTCGACGATGGCATCGGCCAGGACCGGTGGCTTTACTTCGGTCGCGCCCCAGGAGAATTCCACGCGCTTCACCTTCACGCCGAGCTTGTCGAAGTAGTTGCGCGTCACCTGCACCAGCTCTGTGGCGATCACCGCGCCATTGAAGTCTTGCGGTGACTTGAAGCGCGAATCTTCGGGCGCCGCCAGCACCCAGCGCACCTTGCCAAAACTCTGTTTCGAGTAGACGAGATCGGCGAGGCTCGTCACGCAGGTGTGCGCGTCGCGGCCGTAGCGGTGCTCGGCGACCCAGTCGAGGCCGGTGAGACCGGCGTCGAGCACGCCCTCACAGACGTAGCGCGTCATCTCCTGCGCCCGAATCAGCATGCACTCGATCTCGGGATCGTCGATCGACGGAAAGTACGAACGCGTGTTGACGTAGATGTTGAATCCGGCGCGGGCGAACAACTGAATCGTCGCGTCCTGGAGCGAGCCCTTGGGGAGGCCGAGCTTCAGCTTCATGGAATCGCGATCCCTTCCGCGCGCTTGTTGAAGCAGCTGCGCTCACCGGTGTGACAGACGTTGCCGTCGCCGAGCCGCTCGGCCTTGACGAGCAGCGTGTCGTCATCGCAATCGATCAGGATGTCGCGGACGGCGAGCTTGTTGCCGGACGTCTCGCCCTTGGTCCAGAGCGTGTTGCGCGTGCGGCTGTAGAAGGTCACGTAGCCGGTGCGGCGCGTCACCTCCCAGGCGTCGGGGTTCATGAAGCCGACCATCAAGACCTCGCCGCTCACGTGGTCCTGCACCACCGCGGGAATCAGTCCGTCGAGTTTCGAGAAGTCCATACGTCTCCGTACAACAAAAAACCCCGCCTTGTTCCGGCGGGGTTGCGTGGGTCGCGAAAACGGTTGTCTGAGCTCAGTCCATTCGCGCGCGCAATCCTGCCGGCCGGCCAGCATGGTGGCCGTGATGGAGGTGATGCGCGTGGTGGAGAACTGCGACCATGAGCCTCACAGCGTACTTTAAAACCCCGCCACTGCACAATGCTCAAGGCTCAATGCCCAATGCGAAACCCGAAATCATTGAGCATTCTGCATTCGGTATTGTGCATTCCGGCCTTAGCCGATATAGGCATCGGCCTCGATTTCCACCAGCATGTCGCGGTCGATCAGCTGAGCGACCTGCACCATCGTGGCCGCTGGCCGAATGTCGCGGAACACCTCGCCGTGAGCGCGACCGACGGCTTCCCACTGCGAGATGTCGGTGACGTAGATGCGCGTGCGGACGACCTGGGCCATCGACGCACCACCCTGCGTCAGCGCCCACTCGATGTTGCGCAGCGTCTGCACGGTTTGCGCGTACGCGTCGCCGCGTCCGACGATCGCGCCGGCATCGTCGGTCGCCGTCGTGCCGGATACGTGCACGTAGTCACCGACGCGGACGGCGCGCGAGTACCCCACTATCGGTTCCCACGGACGGCCGCTTGAAATGTTCTGACGGGACATGCGACATCGTAACGCGACGTTGACACCACGCGAACGGGTCAGTCACTCTTGAGGCCCATGAGAGTGATGCTGTCTGCGCTGGTGCTTGTCGCCGCGCTCGGTGCCGCTAGCTGCAAGCAGGGCGACGGCCCGCTGCCGGCGAAGACCAACGATGTTCCCAATCGTCTCGGCGATCTGCAACGCGACCTCGCCGCGGTGGTCGGCGGTGAACAGCAAGCCATCGAGGATTTGACCGACGATCTCCTCGTGTTCACCGACCAACCCGAAGGGCAGACGGCGACGAAAGCCCTGGCGATGACTGTCTGCTCGATGCTGGTCAACCGGCCGGTGAACGACGAGATGCAGACAAAAATTGTGAATCTGCTGTGGACGGCGGTGGCCGCGCGCGAGTTGAGCGAGCGGCAGGTGGACGGGCTCAAAGATGACTTTCGGAATACGCTGCTGGCGGTGGGAGTGACACAGCCGGACGCGAATCTCGCGGCCGGCCGTGTCGGTGACGTGCAGAACGCAGTGTCGGAGCGAGGGCGGCGCTGGTTCGAACGCTACTGATCGAGGTCCGGCTCACGCCGGACGCTACACACTTACTTCGCGACCGCGGCGGCCTTCTCGACCACTTCCCATGGCAGACCCGTGCGGCCGAAGTGACCGTAGTTGGTCGACTGGCGATAGATCGGGCGAAGCAGATTCAGCTTCTCGATAATCGCGCGCGGACGGAAGTCGAAGCTGTTCATCACGAACTCGGCCGCGGCACGTTCGTCGCCGGTGCCGAACGTATCGACCTTCACCGAGACCGGCTTCGCCATGCCGATGGCATAGCCGACCTGGATTTCAGCCTTCTTCGCGAATCCCGAGGAGACAACCTGCTTGGCGACGTAGCGGCAGAAGTAGGCGCTGCTGCGGTCGACCTTCGATGGATCCTTGCCGCTGAATGCGCCGCCGCCGTGACGGCCCCAGCCGCCGTAGCTGTCGACGATGATCTTGCGGC
>DAINQP010000037.1:0-32140 GCA_036742665.1 Vicinamibacterales bacterium
CGTTGCGGATTACGCGATTCCTGCGCCGCCGTGGAGACGGCATCGAAGCCGATGTACGCGAAGAAGATCACCCCGGCGCCGCGCGCTATGCCGCTCCACCCGAATTCGCCGAATTCGCCGGTGTTGGTTGGAATGAACGGGTGCCAGTTCTCGGTCGAGATGAACATCGCGCCGAGACCAATGATCAGCAGCACGACGGCGACTTTGACCGCAACAATCACCGCGTTGACGCGAGCCGATTCCTGGATGCCGATCAGCAACAGCATGGTCGCCGCCGCCGAGATCAGCATCGCCGGCAGGTTGAACAGCGCCGTCACGCTCGAGCCGTCGGCCAGGACCACGGCGGTACCGGGCGCCGCGCTCAAGAGTGGCGGAAAGGTGATGCCGGCGTCGTGCAGGAAGGACACCACATAGGCGGACCATCCCACCGCCACGGTCGCCGCGCCTAGCGCGTACTCGAGAATCAGGTCCCAGCCGATGATCCACGCGACCAGTTCGCCGAGCGTCGCGTACGAGTAGGCGTACGCGCTGCCAGCCTGCGGAATCATCGACGCAAGCTCCGCATAACAGAGCGCCGCGAGGGCGCAGACCGCCCCGAGCAGGATGAACGACACGATCAGGGCCGGGCCTGCCGCGGCGCGGATGACCTCGCCATCAGGCCGCACTTCGCCGGCCGCCGCGGTCCCAATCGAGGAGAAGATCCCGGCGCCAATCACCGCACCGATCGCCAGCATCACGAGGTCGCCCGCGCCCAATGCCCGCTTCAGCGAATGACCATCGTCAACCGGCTGAAGCGCGTCGATGGATTTGCGGGCAAATAGCTGCGACATGCGGTGGTTGAGAATGCTATCAGGTGCCGCGTCAGTCGAACCGGTAGGCTGTCTCGTTCGACGCCACGGCCAGTTCGCCGTCAGGACCGAACGCGACACCGATAAAGCCACTGCCCGTTGCTACCAGTTCCGGCTCGCCGTCGAGATCCGGGAGCCTGTACAGGCCGCTGCCACCCGCGAGCGCATCGACGACGTGCAGGACGCCTTCGTTCGGAGAGAATGCCAACCCTTGCGGCCGGCCGAAGGGGGTGAGCAGCGAGCGAACGCCGCCGTGGCGATCGACGCGATAGACGTGATCGTATGACGCCAGCGTCGGCGCGCTAACGAACAACTCACCGGACGGACTGATCGCGAGATGAAATGCGGCAACGCTCGCCGGCAATGTCGCGAATGACTCCGCGGTGCCGTCCTTCACGCGAAAGATGGTCCCAGAGCGATCGCCGACGTACAGCGTGCCATCGGGATCGAACGCCAGCCCGCACGCAACACCGAGATCCGAGGCGACACGCTCGTGCGTGCCGTCCACGTTCACGCGATACACCGCGCCTTCGAATCGGCTCGAGACATAGAGCCGGCCATCCGGCCCGATCGTCATTGACGTGGGATTGACGATGCCCGAAACGTAGGGTTCGCGTGTCCCGGCACGTGTCACCCGGAAGATCGAGACCGGCGCCTCCTGGCCCCGCGACCCGCTATACGTGACATAGAGATTGCCCTCGAGATCGAACACCGGGTTATCGACCTGGTGCAGACCGGTCGCCCAGGCGCCGCCGACTGACACATAGACGGTTTCCCCGACGACGTCTTCGATACGGATGGGCCTCGCGCCGCCTTCCAACTCGGAAGGCAGCGCGATGATGATGCGAGCGCTCGATGCAAACAGGACACGCGCCGGCTGATCGCCGACGGTGATATCAGGCAGTTTGTCTACCGGAAACCCGTGGCCTCGAAGGGTGACCCGTCCGCCTTCGACAGCACGAAGCGGAGCAACCGAGGAAATGGTGGGACGGACTGCCAACGAAAGCGACGTTACAACGGCGCTCAGCTTTCGTCGAGTTCCATATTCCAGTAGAGATAATCCCGCCAGCTCTCGGGCGCCGTGTCCAACCCGATCGTGATGCGAATCGCGGGAGCCGAGTCGGGCCGGCGCGGCGGGCGCAGCAGTCGCATGCCGGCCTCCGCCGGCGTACGACCGCCCTTCTTCCGGTTACAGCCGACGCAGCAGGTAACAATGTTCTCCCAGTCCTTGCGTCCGCCGTGAGCTACCGGGACCACGTGGTCAAAGGTCAGCTCCGAGGTCGGGAACTTCTCGTGGCAGTACTGACACATGTGGTGGTCGCGCGCGTAAATGTTCGCCCGCGAGAACGGGACGTAATCGAACTGACGTTTGATTCTGACGAACCGAAGGAGGCGGATGACAGAGGGCAGCTTGAGGGTGAACGAAACCGCCCTTATCTCGCGGTCGTGGACCGCGATCACCTCGACCTTTCCCTGGCACCAGAGCGTAATCGCCTTCTGCCAGTGAACGACCTTAAGTGGCTCGTAGGATGCGTTCAGAAGGAGCGCCTGCTCCATAACTAGAAGCAATCATGCAGGACGCTCTGCCGGGCTGTCAAGACTCAGTCGAGCATAAACCCTAAGCAACACTGGAGTTACGGCATTACAATGGCTTCATGGCCTCGCACTTTATCGGGCGTCTGACCGTCACCCCAGCCTTTGTGATGGCGATCGCGGTTTCGGGTTGCGCCACTCGCGGCGCCGCACCGCGTCCCTTTCCAGGCGCGGCCACTCCCCCAACGACGCGTAGCCAGCCCGACCTGCGTGGTCCGGCCCAGCCAGACTCGATCGCCTCCGGCGTCGTCGCAACCGCGCTGGCGCTGAGGGGGACGCAATATCGAAACGGCGGCAGCGAACCATCAGGTGGATTCGATTGCAGTGGTCTGGTCCAATGGGTGTTCGCCCGGCATGGCAAAGCGTTGCCGCGTGAAACGCGGGAACAGTATGGAATCGGAGAGAAGATCGATCAGGATGAGGTGCAACCTGGCGACCTGGTCTTCTTCAAGACCGTTGGCAAAGGACCGTCGCACGTCGGTATCGCCCTTGGCGGCGGTGAGTTCGTGCACGCGCCGAGCTCGCGGGGTGTCGTGCGGGTCGAGAGCTACACGAAGACGGAGTACTGGGCCGATCGTTGGCTCGGCGTCAGACGCATCATCGTCGTTTCTCAATCGACGCAGTAGCGCTCTCGATCGATGTTACGCCGCGCGGAAAGCACGCTCGCGCACCAGCAGGCGTGAGGTGTGCGGCTGGAATTCGCGCATCGTGAGATCGCGTTCAGTGAACGTCGTTCCAGCGCGAGTCAGCTTGAGCGGCTCGACGCGGCATTCGTCGTTCGCGGCGACTCGTGGCTGCGGATCGAGCACTTCAGTGAACCGCTGCGGGTAGGACGGGAAGGTGCGAAACGCGGTGCCCGCCACACCGCCATATCGCTCGGTAAGCTCCGCAAAGTTGCAGGTCAGGAAGTCGTACACGTATGGGTCGGGATTGGTACTGAGATAGTGCTTCACCATCTCGACGACGTCTTCAAAAAAACGCTGGCCATGACAGTTCGCCGAGCACGTGCCGTCGGCGCGTTCCATACGGCGTATCCCCGGCCGATCCGGATCGACGTGATAGAGCTCGTGCACGATCGTGTCGAGCTTGGTGATCCACGGCGCGTACCCCGCGTAATGCGTCTGCTTTCGCGAGCTCGTCGCTGCCTGGTCGCAGAAGCGCGGCAACGAGAACGAGACCATGTAGTCGATCGGCATTCCGGCCACGGTGACCGTCGGCGACTTGGTGATGAACCATTCGGATCGGCGGGTCAACGCCCCCGTGCGGCGGTCGCGCCAGTAGTAATACCCAGGTTCGCTCGGCGGCAGCGAGACGCAGTGGCAGGTGGCGTAAGGGCCTTCTGCATCACTCCGTCCAGCGCGCGCGAAGACAAGCACGCGTGACATGTCGAGGAAAGACAGTGTGGGTACACGCGCCACGATATCGGCCATGAGCTGGCCGATGCGCTCCGTATAGTTGATCATCCCGTGTCACTAGATGTCGGCGGATCTCGCCGGAACTTTAGCGACGTTGCACTGGAGTGCTCACGGTGGCGGTTCGGCGGGCGGCGGCGCGGGCGTAACCGGCCGTTCGCCCGCATTCCCCTCGATAACGGTCGGGCTGGCTGGCTCTTCAGGTAGCGGCGGCGCCACGTCCGTCGCATCAGGCATCGCGATGGGAACCGCAGTCGGAACTGGAACGGGCGGCTCGTAGCCCGGCATCCGCGCGAGGATGATCTGCTGGCGGCGCACCAGACGGCCTCGCGGATTTGCGGGACTGTAGACGCGCGGATTGATGATCGCGCCGGCGAGCAGTGCGGCTTGTTCACGCGATAGCGCAGAGGCCGCCACACCGAAGTAGATGCGCGCCGCGGCTTCGGCACCCCACACGAGATCGCCCCACTCGATCACGTTCAGATAGATTTCGAGAATCCGCGCCTTCGAGAGCGCGGTTTCGAGCCGCCACGTGATCATCAGCTCTTTGATCTTGCGCAACGGATCGCGCGACGGCGACAAATACAGGTTCTTCGCGAGCTGCTGAGTAATCGTGCTGGCACCGCGCAGTGATTGGCCTTTCTCAATGCTCGTCTGGATCGATTTCTTGATCTCGGCGATGTCGATGCCTTCGTGCTCGAAGAACGCGCTGTCTTCGGCGGCGAGCACCGCCCGGCGGAGGTTCATGGAGATTCGCGAGTACGGCACCCAACGCTGCGCGCGTTTCAGCCGCTTCCCCGCCGCGGCGGCTTCCCGCTCCCGCAGCTCCATGAATGCCGTGGTCTTCGGATTGGTCGTGGACAGCGGACGTACGTCCGGCAGTGTGAGATACGCGTACGACAGTACGCCGAACGCGACGGCGCCGGCACCAGCCGCGATGCGCAGGACGCGAGAAATTAAATAGCGTTTCATCCCGCCACCACGATATTGATGCGAGCGTCCACGCGTAGCGCCGCGTCCGGCGCTGAAAGATTCATCACGGCGAAGGACCGCCCGCACGGCCCGTCTCTAGGCGACAGCCATCGCCGGCCGCAGCGCCGTACCTGCCGCGGCAACGCCGGCGCCCTCAGGCACACGGTGTCCATGAGCCGCCAGCGCACCCTCGAGCGCGGCAAGGAACTGCAGCACGGTCTGTGGAGTAGAGCTGGCGCCCATCAATCCCACACGCCAAATCTTTCCAGCGAGTGGACCAAGGCCAGCACCGACCTCGATGTTGTATGTCGCGAGCAGCGTCTTCCGGATCGTGGCCTCGTCAACACCTGGTGGTACGCGCACCGTGTTCAACGTCCACAGCCGCTCTCCTGCCGGTGGCAGCAGCGACAGACCCATGGCGTCCACGCCGGCCGCGAGCGCAAGATGATGGCGCTCGTGGCGCGACTGTCTGGCAGGAAGGCCTTCCTCTTCCACCATCTGCAGCGCTTCGCGAAGCGCGTAGATCAGTGACGTGCACATCGTGTGGTGATACTTCCGCCCGACCCAGTAGTCCTCGAGCAGGCGCAGATCGAGATAAAAGCTGCGGCACTTGACCAGTCGTTCGCGCGCAGCGCCAGATACGGCCAGTGGCGCGACACCGGAGGGTGCGCCAATGCACTTCTGGCTGCACGAGTACGCGACGTCAACGCCCCACCCGGCGAGATCGACCTCGTGGCCGCCGAGCGACGTCACGGTATCGACGATCGTCAGCGCCCCCTTCTCGCGCGCGACCGCTGCCAGTTCCTTCACCGGGTTCCGGACGCCGGTCGATGTCTCGGCATGGACGATGCCGACCACGTCGGCGCCTTCGCGCGACAGTTCGTCGCGCAAGCGCTGCGGATCGACCGCGCGTCCCCATTCGACGTCGATGCGCCGTACACGCGCACCGTACCGCTCGAGGATCTGCGCGAGGCGATCACCGAAATATCCCGTGACGATCACCACGCCGCGCATACCGTCGGACACGACGTTCGCGACGGCGGCCTCCATGGCCGAGGTCCCTGTCCCTGATGTCGCAAGCGTCAGTGACTTGCTATCGGTGCGAAACACTCGCTGCAGCGATGCGCGAACATCGTCGAGCATCGGTACGAAGTCCGGATCGAGGTGGCTGAGGACGGGCGCGGCAAGCGCGCGCATCACACGCGGCGAAATCAGACTCGGACCAGGGCCGAGCAAAATACGTTCAGTCGCAGGAAGAGGCATGTGTATGTTGGTCAACGGACGTGACTGTTAGCGATGGTCAACGTAGCGCGGAGGCTTTCGCTTCCGCAGGCATGAGTGCGTCCAGCTGGCGTCGTATGATGTCCACGACTTCTGAGCTGACCGGACGCAACGGCGGCCGCGGCGGCCCGCCGGCATAGCCCTTCAATTCTAGTGCGGCTTTGAGACCGGGCACGCCGTAGGTCGTACCGACCGAGCGCGCCAGCGGCATCACGCGGCGTTGCAGCGCTGTCGCCTCCTCGAGACGCTTTTCCCGGACCAGCGTCGCTATCGACACGCACTCGGCCGGCGCCAATGACGCCAGCGCCAGGATCGCGCCGTCGCATCCCGCGCACAACGCGTGCACGAGCGTCGTTGCCGACCCGGCGAGCACCGTGAAATCGTCCGGGGTACGCGCCACGTATTCCGCAATCTGTCCGATGTCCGATCCCGACTCTTTGATTGCGACGATGTTCGGGTGAACCGCGAGGCGCTCGACGGCGTCGGGCAAAAGATTCACGCCGGTGTAGAGCGTGACGTTGTACAGGAGCACCGGCACGGGCGACGCGTCCGCAACTTCGGTGAAGTGCCGCACGAACGCGTCCGTGGTCATCTGTGGTTTGAAGAACGAGGGCGTCCGCACCAGCGCGGCGTCCGCGCCAGCAGCGGCGACGCGACGAGTCGCAGCGATCGTCGCGCGCGTGGATTCGCGGCCGGTGCCAGCAATCAGCGGCCTCGACGCCGGCACGCCGGCACGGACGATTTCAACAACGCGGTCGGCTTCCGCGTCCTCGAGCGAGGCGGCTTCGCCGTTGGACCCGAGGACGACGAGTCCGGTCAACGGCGTGGTCATCCATCGGCTGACATTGTCGGCGAGGGCCCGTTCATCCACAGCGCCGTCGTCGCGAAACGGCGTCGCGATCGGCGTGTAAATGCCGGCAAACGGTTTCATCGTTCCAATTGTACAGGCGCCCGCCCGGTGCTCTGCACCAGCAGGTTCACGCCGAGCACGACCATGAAAATGGCGGCCGCTGGTGCGAGTGCCCACGGGGTATCGCCGATGAGCGCGACGTTCGACGCATCCTGCAGCATCGTGCCCCATGTCGGCGTGGTGTCGGGAAAGCCAAGGCCCACATACGACATCGTGGACTCAGCGAGGATGAACGCCGGCAGCAGCAGGCTGGCTTGTGTGCTCAGATAACCGCTAGCTGCAGGCAGCAAATGGCGCGTGAGCAAGCGCGTAGGGCTGGCGCCCGCAGCACGAGCCGCCACCGCATACTCGCGGTCGCGCTCGGCGAGCACAATCGCGCGCACGCCGCGAGCCACCATCGGCCAGCCAAGCAACGCAAAGATCGTCAGGAGCAGCACGAAGATCGTCGAGCCCGGGAGCACGAGCGGCATCACCGCGCGCAGCGCAAGCATCACGTAGATCGCTGGGAGCACGACCACGAACTCCGAGACGCGCGACAGGAGCGTATCGAGCCGGCCTCCGGCGTAGCCGGCAACGCCGCCCACCAGCGCTCCAAATGTGGTTGCGAAGATTGTCGCGAGTACGCCGAGCGCAAGCGTCGCGCGCGATCCATACAGTAGCCGTGAGAAGCGATCGCGCCCGAACGCATCGGCGCCAAGCACGAGCAGCGGCGCACGGTTGTCAGGATTGGCAGAGACGAGCACCCCTCCGCTGAACCAGCGCAACGGCACGTGTGTTGCCCGGTCTTCGTCGAACCGCCGCTCGAGACGGCTGACAATCCGCAATGGATGCAGATGCGGGGCAGTCATGCCGTCGCCGATGTGTATCCGCGTCGGCGGCGCGTACAGCAGATCGGCAAAGCGTTGATTTGGAGGATTGGGTGCCAGCCACGGTGCGGCACACGCGGCGAGCAGAATCACGCCGAGCAGCACCGCTCCGGCAATCCTCATGCGTCGATTTCCTCGCGGACGCGCGGATCGGCGACAGCGAGCAGGAGATCACCGAGCAACGTGCCGAACGCGAGAAAGCCTGCGCCCGCGGCCGCGCATGCGGACACGAGATAAATGTCACGCGCGCGAAGCGCCTCGTACATCAGTCGCCCGATACCTGGCCAGGCAGTCACGAACTCGACGATGAAGGATCCGGAGAGCAGCGATCCGATCACGAGGCCGTAGACCCCGCAAATTGGACGGATCGACACCGGCCACGCGTGACGCCAGACGATCTGGCGTCTGGACACACCGCGCGCGATCGCTGCGAGGAGAAACGGCTGGCGCACGGCTTCCGACATCGACTGCGACTGCAGACGCTCGAACGCTGCGGCAACCGGCAGTGCCAGCGCGAGTGTGGGCAGCACGAGGTGCCAGGCGACGTCGATCATCGACGTCGCCCATGACGCATCGACGGTTCCCGCTGACAGCATCCCACCCGTGGGCAGCCACCGCGTTCGCGCTGCGACGAACACCAGCATCAGCGACATGAGCAGTGGCGGTACCGAGATGAACATGACCGACAGGCCACGCACCAGTCCCGACGGCCATCCCGTGCGGCGGGTACCGGTGAAGATGCCGAGCCCAATCCCGACCAGCGTCGACACGATCAACGCGGAGGCGGCGAGCACCGCGGTATTGCCGGCTGCCTTCACCACAAGCGGGCCGACGGGACGGTTATAAAGAAAGGAATCTCCGAAATCGAGGCGAGCCGCCCGTGACAGCCAGCTTCCCCACTGGACAACCGGACTGCGATCGAGGCCGAAGCGCGTGCGTGCCGTCGCGACTTCCCCCGGCGACGAGAAGGGGCCGAGCTGCGACGTCATATCACCGGGAGCGAGGCGGGTCAGAAACAGCGCAGCGGACGACGTACACAACAGCAGGACGAACGCGAACGCGAGACGGCGAATCAGGAAGCGCGCCATCGAGGCTGTGGCGTCAGGGCCCTGCGACGCTGAGTGAGTCGGCGTTCCACAAGATAGGCGGTCGCATCACCGATGGCACTACACCCATTGTGCGTTTGCTGTGGGCAAAGTACAAGCGCGGAGCCACGAAGTACAACACCGGCACATTCTCGGCCAGGATGCGCTGGGCGTCGTTGAACAGATCACGCCGTCGTTCGGGATCGAGCGTCGCCGCCTGCTCGCGCATGACAGTGTCGATCCGCGTTTCCCAGTCAGTGGCCGGCGTCTTCTGCGACATGTGCCAGAAGTGCGTCGAGCCGGAGCTGAGCCAGAAGTCCATGTTGTTGGCCGGATCGAGATTGCTGAAGTATGGCCGCATATAGACGGCCTCGTACTGACACGCGAGCAACCGCTCGATCATCGTCGGATATTCCAGTGGCGCGGCGTCGAAAGCCACACCGATCGTGGCCGCCTGCTCGCGAAGGACGGTAACCCCGCGCTCGTAGCTGGAGTTGCCGCGTTGGGTCATCACCGTGAATCGTGCCTCGATACCGTCGGTGGTTTCGACGACACCGTTCCCGTTGCGATCTTCGAGGCCGATGCTCTTCAGCAGTTCGCGCGCGCGACTCACGTCGTGCGGATAGCGCGGGACATTTGGTGAGAACCAGGGCTTGTTCCCCGGTGTGATCGGTCCCCACACCGGAACCGCTTCACCAAGGAACACCGTCTGCGCGAACTCTTCTCGATCGACCGCGTGCGAGAGCGCCTGACGGAACTCGCGCTTCTGCACGAATGTCTGCCGGCGATCGCCCTTCTTGATCTCCGGATTCATGCAGAACCAGAGCGCGTCGGCATCGGGGCCGACACCACCCTCGATTAACGTCAGCTTGCCTTCCTCTTCCGCCCGGCGGACGGGCACGTAATCGTCGGGGCGCAGCTCGCTTTGGGTGAGATCGGTCGTGCCCGCCTGCAGTGCAAGCAATTCGGCGTTCTGCTCGGGAATGAACTGCAGCACGAGGCGATCGAGGTACGGCAGCTTCTGACCGTCACCGCCGGTGCGCCAGTAGGTGGGATTGCGATCGAAGACGAGGCGCTCTCCCGGCTTGAACTCGCGCAGCACAAATGGTCCGGTGCTGACGATCTCGGCGGGGGGCGTCGCGGTGTTCCAGGCCTGTGGGAATGTGCCGGCCTTGTAGGCGCTCTCGAGTTTGTGCTTCGGCAGAATCGGGAAGGTGTCAAGAAGCGAGATCCCCGCTCCCGACGCTTGCGCGAAGGTCAGGACGACCGTCGAGGCATCCGGCGCGGTGGCCTTCATCGGCTTCCCGCCAGGCATCACACTGCTCGCCACCACGCTCTTCACGTTCGAGTCGTACATCGCCTGCAGCGTGAAGAGCACGTCGGCGGATGTGAACGGTGTGCCGTCGGACCAGGTGACCCCCTGGCGCAGGTGCAGCGTGTGGGTGAGGCCGTCGGCACTCGACTCCCACTTTTCGGCCAGCCACGGCTCGAGCTCGAAGGTTGACCGGTTCACCCGGACGAGCGACCCCTGCGTCAACATGGCGAACATGTCGCTAGGTTGATCGCCCGCCATCAGGCGATTGAAGCTCCTGGGCACTCCTCTCGCCGAGGCGACCAGTTGTCCGCCGCGCCTCGGTTTGCCGGACGCGGTGCTGGCCGCGGAATCCGGCGACGGGCAGCCGCGCATCAGCAGGCCGACGACGGCCAGGACCGAGATTGTGACGAGGACGCCGGTAAAGCGCGGGGAAAGCCGGGTCATTTCCAGCCACCCCGGCCAACTTCTTGGCCGATGAAAATCACCGTGCAAATTTCAACACATTCAGTTCGCAAATTTTGCGTGCATCGCGCGTGGCTCGCCGTACGGCCAAGCGACTGTCCCCGGTGTCGTATCGGCCGAGCTCGGCTGAACCGGTAATCGTGCGCTCGAAGTCTAGCGCGATCAGCGAGTTGAGAGCAGGTATACAGCCAGCCTCCCTAGTTGGCACTGCGCCCGCAATAGGCGAGACACACACAAGGAGTTTTATGGCGGCATCACTTCCCACGGAATCGGGACAGAACGCGCCTCGTCTCGGACGCAGCGTATCGATCGATCAGGCGGCGCAGTTACTTCACGTGTCCCGTCGCACTATTTACAACCGGATTCGCGATGGCCGCCTGGCGACCATCCGCACGCTGGGCGGCTCACAGCGGGTGCTGCTCGAATCGCTCAACGAGCTCGGCGCCTCGTCTCAATTCCTGTCTTCCCCCATGCAGTCTTCGTTCACCGTTCGACCGGTCGCCGGCAACTAGGCATCGTTTCAGTCTGCGGGGGAAACCATGACCACTGTCTCACGCCCACTCGCATTGCGCATCGTTCGTCTGACGCTGTCGTGCCTTGTTCTGTCAGGCCAGGTGCTCGCGCTCGCCGCGAGTGCGGATGCGCAGTCACGCCACGCCCAGGTGTCACGAGATCTGGAGTTGCTGCTGCAGGCGGGAGACACCGAAGCCACGAGCGTAATCATCACGGGATCCGCTGAGCGAGTTGCACGCATTGCGGCGCGTCACGGACTGCGCGTCACGAAGCGACTCGAGACAGGCGCGGTACTCGAGGTGCCGGCGGGCATACTGGACGCGGTGGCCAACGACAGCGAGGTCGATACACTTTCGAGCAATCACCTCGTTGAAGCGCACATGGCGGTGACAAACCAGACCATTGGTGCGGACTTGGCGCAGCAGGGCGGCTGGGCGCCTGGCGTCGGTCCGCTCACTGGTGCTGGGATGGGCGTGGCGGTGATCGACTCCGGCGTTGCGCCGATGCCTGAGCTACGCGGGCGGATCATCGCGAGCAAGGACTTCGTCGACGACCGCGGTCTAGGCCTGGATCAGCATGGTCACGGCACGCACGTGGCCGGCATCATCGCCGCGTCTGGCGCGAATCGCTTCGACGAGACACGCGGCGTGGCGCCGAGTGCGAACATCATCAGCCTCAAGGTGCTCGACGCGCAAGGTAAGGGCCTGGCGGCCACTGTCATTGAGGCGATTGACTGGGCGGTGAAGAACCGCGCGCGCTACAACATCCGCGTCATCAATCTGTCGCTCGGCGGGGCGGTGACGCAAAGCTATCGTGACGATCCAATCTGTCAGGCCGTCGAGCGTGCCTATCGCGCTGGCATCGTCGTCGTGGCGTCGGCGGGCAACTTCGGCAAGACGACGGATGGCAAGGCGATCTACGGCGGGATCACGACACCGGGAATCTCACCGTTCGCGATCACGGTGGGCGCGCTGAATACGAAGGGCACGCCGTGGCGTTCGGACGACGAGATTGCGAGCTACAGCTCGAAGGGGCCGACACTCTTCGATCGCCTGATCAAGCCAGATCTCGCAGCACCTGGTAGCAAGATTCTGAGCCTCAGCGCCCCGGGATCAACATTGGTCCGTGAGCATCCTGAACTGGTCATCGGCTCCGGACGTGAAGCGAGACTACAACTTTCCGGTACCAGCATGGCAGCCGCGGTTGTATCGGGCACTGTCAGCCTTCTCCTCGATCTTCACAGCAGTTTGACCCCGCTACCTGTTCGCATGGTGCTCCAGTATTCAGCGGAATTTTCGGGTGCCGGAATTCTTGCGAGTGGAACGGGAAACCTTAACGTCCTAGCGGCGCTGTCCATGCCAGACCCGGCCAGGGCCCCGTCCATCGCTGGCGAGACACAACGGCCGTCACAACTAGCCTTTGCCACCAAATCAAATCTACTGACCGGAAGCGATCGCACCTCCGCTGAGGCAATTCTGTGGGGCAACGCCGAGACCAACGCGATTCTGTGGGGCAACGCAGCGGCTAACGCAATTTTGTGGGGCAACGCAGACGCGATTCTCTGGGGCAACGCGGATGCGATTTTGTGGGGCAATGCAGGGGCGATCTTGTGGGGTAATGCCGAAGCTATCCTCTGGGGTAATGCGAACGCAATCCTATGGGGAAATGCGAACGCCATTTTGTGGGGCAATTCAAACGCCATCCTTTGGGGGAATTCAAACGCGATTCTCTGGGGCAACGCCAACGCCATCCTTTGGGGCAATGCAATTCTCTGGGGAAACGCAATTCTCTGGGGCAACGCTGACGCCATTCTCTGGGGAAACTCCGATGTATTCTCAGACGGAGAATAAGCGCTAAATGATTGAAATGCAGAGACTTAACGCACTCTCAGGAGAGAGATTATGAGCAAACTAATCATTTGGGGCGAATAGCCCGATATACCGTTCGGCAGCTGTGTCTGCCGACCAATGAACAGACACCTTCCGGGCTCCCGATTAGGGCAGCTTTACTTGGGTGCGGTCATCCTAGCCGGGTCGAGCGTTGCGATGCTCTCTGCAAAGGACGTCTACGCCAGAGACGTCTGGAGCGACTGGCTGGTACTCGCAGTTCTCACCCTCCTAACAGGGTCCTTCACCGTCCGCGTGCCCGGTCTCATGGCGCGTATCTCCGTCTCGGACGCCTTTGTTTTCGCGTCGGTGCTTGTGTTTGGCCCTCCGGTGGCTACTGTGATCGTCGCTCTGGATTCGCTAGTAGCGACGCTCTGGATGCGACCAGAGCATCGATCACTTCTACGTTCGCTTTTCAATGTGACCAGCGTCGCACTGTCGATATGGGTCGCATCTCACATCTTCTACCGGCTCGCACAAGCGACGCCTGGGCAAGAACTGGTACTGTCGAGACTTGTCGGCCCGCTTTTTGTTCTGGCCGCTCTTTACTTCCTCATCAACAGTTGGCTGATCGCATTCGCCCTCAGCTTCGAAAAAAACGCGAGCGCTGTCCAACTCTGGTGGGATAACTTCCCGTGGCTTAGTCTTAACTACTTCGGTGGAGTGTCTGTCGCCGCACTCCTCGTTTCGCATACTCGGTCAATCGACATCAACACAATCGGCATCATCCTTCCACTCCTCATAATCACTTACCTCACCTACAAAACCTCGCTTGCTCGTTTGGCGGATGCACAGAAGCACGTCGCTCAAGTTAACGATCTGTATCTTTCGACGATCGAAACGCTCGCAATGGCCGTTGACGCAAAAGATCAGATCACTCACGGGCACATCCGAAGAGTTCAGGTGTACGCGGTAGAACTCGCAAAGAGATTGGGTGTCGACGACGACCGACAACTAAAGGCGATTGAGGCTGCGGCACTACTTCACGATATGGGCAAACTTGCCATTCCGGAGCACATTCTCAACAAGCCAGGCAAGCTCACAGGAGCCGAATTTGAGACCATGAAGCGGCACGCCGCGATTGGAGCAGACCTGCTGTCGTCAATTCGCTTCCCCTATCCAGTTGTCCCGATCGTCAGACATCATCACGAGAACTGGAACGGTAAGGGATATCCCACCGGGATATCGGGTACGGACATTCCACTCGGCGCTCGAATCCTTGCGGTAGTGGACTGCTTCGATGCGCTGAATTCCGATCGGCCGTATCGGCCGCGACTTGATCCAGACGACGCATTTACAATCCTGAGAGACAGACGAGGCACGATGTATGACCCATTGGTCGTGGATGTATTCATCGCAGCGTATCCGCAGATCGCTGGCTTGGCGCAGACCGCCGGCCAACAGGCACGTTCGCTGCTCGATCCGAGCGCGCCAACTGCTGCAACGCCCGCGATAGGACCGCTCGAGGAAATTAGAGCATCAGCGGCCGACAACATGGCGTTGAGCGCGGCCCGGCAGGGTGTTCTCGAGGCTAGCAGCACGATCGACGCAATGAATACACTTTCTCAGTGCGTTCGCACGCTGACGCCCTCAACGGTCTGCACGTACTTCCAATACATGCCTGCCGCGGACGAACTTGTTTGCGTTTATGCGGGCAGCGACGACAACAGAGCGCTGGTAGGCTTGACGATTAAACCAGGCGAGAAAGTTACGGGGTGGGTCGCCGCGAATCGCAAGGCGATCAGCAATTCCGATGCGACTTTGGACCTTGGAGAAAGCGCGACTCTAGTCAAGCCTCAGCCTAGAAGTACCATCAGCGTACCGGTAACGGTTGGATCTGATGGAGAATTGCACGGTGTACTGACCGGCTATTCCTCACGAGTGGACCCGTTCAATCATCGGCATGTTTACGCGTTCGAGCGACTAGCCGAAGCCCTTTCGCAGCACTTCGCCAAGGCTCGACCGACCGCCGGTCGGTTAGTCACCTTCGCTCAACGCCACGGTTAACACTCACACCTACAAGTTGACGGCCGACTCCGCGGCAGAACGATAATGAGCACGCCGTTCATCAGTTGACTGCCATCGCGACATGCTGTCTTTTTGGGGCGACCTAGATCTCGAGCATCGGGAACGTCTTGGTCTAATATCCTCGTTCTAAACGCGGCCGGAGGAGGCAGGATGGATCTCACCCTTGCAAAAGTGAAAGACCTCTTCAACAAGGGTCAATTCGCGAGCATCTGCAAGACCGTCGGCTCAGACGTACTAACTCTGAAGCTTCTTCCTCCTGACGCTCGAGTCCTCATAGCACACGCGAATGTGTACGCCGGACGCTTCCAAATCGCATCCGCATTGGTCCAATCACTTATCCAGGGCAAAGCCTCGCCATCGGTAACCGCACACGCATTCATGGTGAGCGGTCTTATCAACAAGCATGATGGCCAGATCGACAAAGCCGCCACAGACCTTCACAACGCATTGAGAATCGCGAAAGAGGAAAGAAATCCAACGCAGTTGGCGTGGGCGCACGCTCATCTCTTTCGTTTAATCGCCGTTGCTGGATATCCCGAGTCCCACTTAACGGCCTTGCTAAACGACGCGCGCCGAAGTGTTACGACTTCTGGTGACGCGCATGCGATGGCGTACCTGCACGATTCAGTTGCCACGATGGAAGCACAGCGAGGGCACACGGTTGAGGCCGAGCGACACGTCCGGTTAGCGCGCAACCTTCTCAAATTCCGTCCAAGCATATGGCTGTCAGAACTCGTTTCAGTGAATGCGGCTTGCGTCGCTTTCATTAATCGCGACACTGAAGGATTTAGTCGCTACTTGGACGAAGCGCGGGCATCTACTCGCCTCACTGATAACGTTATGTCGTCCGCAGCGATCGATACAAACGAAGCATACGTGGCGGTCGTCACGGGCCGTTTCGGACGAGCACTTTCTCTTATTGGAAAGCTCGTTGACTCGCCATTGAGTATTCACCACGAGCTTGCGGCGCGCGAGAGTCTGGCGCGAATGCACCTCGCGATGGGCCACTTGGATTTATGCGAGATCGAGCTTGAACGGATGAAGACGCACCGCTCAAGCGATGAAGCGCGCAGCTTCCCGTTCCGCGGCGCGGCGGTCATGGAGGTTCGGCTTCTGATTAGGAAAAAGGATTACGTTGCGGCTGCCGTCCTCTCACAGGAACATATTCGCGATCTGCGAAAACTCAACGACAAATCGGCCTTGGTCGCGCTGGTTACATTGCGAGCCCTAGCGCTTGGCCTTTCTGGCGACCTGGTCGGCTGCTCACGAGAACTACTAGACGCGAGCGACGTCGGCGCGAGCAGCATGAAAGAACTCCAGGCCGACTACTTTCATGCGTGTGGACTAATTCTGAAGCAGCTTGATCGACAGAATGCCGTGACCTTTGAATCTCGTAGTTTTCGAATCTGGGCAGCACACAAGAATATGTGCGGGCCTCTCGAAGCGATCACGGCGAAGGGATATACCGCAAACGATGATGCTGCTGCCAAGCAATTAATTCAGGAGCATACACCGGAGGCGCGCATAATTGAATGCAGATCCCTCGAGTGGCCCGCAACGGTTATCAATCATTTGGCGACGGCGTTCAACGTCGCGTACAAACCGGAACTGATTGGCTATGAATTATCTCAAGCCATCAAGCTGTGCGACCTTTCGCCACGCATCGACACTGTAAAGGGTGCTACGGCGATTCAAACGAAAGGGTCCGCTTTAGTCCTCGGCAACTTGGCAGATAAGACACTCAGTCTGGCCTGCGAGCCGCCGGACGACCCCTTCAAAGCAATCGTCCTCGGCGACATCCTCCGCATCGGCCGTGCCGCTCTCGAACTCGAGCGCGCTCAGGAAGCCGAGCGCAGCCGCGCCGCGTTGTGGCCGGCCGATCCCGTCGAGGACCAGGGCGACGCGATCTTCATCGCCGAGGAAATGCAGTCGCTCCTCGCCACCGTGCGCCGCATCGCGACCACCACCGTACCGGTGCTCATCACCGGTGAAACCGGCACCGGTAAGGAAGTGCTCGCCCGCACCATCCACGCCTGCTCGAACCGCGCCGCCGCGACGTTCCTGCCCTTCAACTGCGCCTCGACTCCCAAAGAGATGCTCGACTCGCAGTTGTTCGGCCATCGCCGCGGCGCCTTCACCGGCGCCCTCGAGCACTTCCAGGGCGTCATCCGCGCCGCCACGGGCGGCACGCTCTTCCTCGACGAGATCGGCGACACCGGCCTCGACGTCCAGCCGAAACTGCTGCGATTCCTCGAGGCCGGCGAGGTTCACCCGATCGGCGAAACGCAACCGGCTCGCGTCGACGTCCGCGTCATCGCCGCCACCAACGCCGACCTCGAAACCCTGGTCCGCGATGGCCGCTTCCGCGAGGACCTCTTCTATCGCCTCAGCATCGTCCGGCTGCATTTGCCGCCACTCCGCGAGCGTCGCGTTGAAATCCCCTCGCTCGCGAATCACTATCTGCGCAAGCACGCGCTTGAATACCGAAAGGGCGATCTGCGTCTGTCCGAGGACACGATGGAGTATTTGATGCTCTACAAGTGGCCCGGCAACGTGCGGCAGCTCGCCAACGAGATGCGCCGTCTCGCCGCGCTCGCGGAAACGGGCGCGGTAGTTATGCCCGAGCACCTGACGCCGGAGATCACCGCCTCGCGCCGCACGGTGCCTGCGTCTGAACGCATGCTCGACGCGACCGAAGTCGTCGTCCGCCTCGATCAGCCGATGGCCGCGGCCGTCCGGCATCTCGAGCAAGTAATGGTGCAATACGCGTTGAAGAAGTGTGAGGGCCGAATCGAGGACACCGCGACGATGCTCGGCCTGTCTCGAAAGGGCCTGTATCTGAAGCGGCAGCGCTTCGGCATCGAGCCGCCAGACAGCGCCGCCATCAGCGTCAGCGCCTGATCGCGACGCGCTGCACTGCTTCTTTCGTCGCCTGTATTTTTCAGCCGGCTGCCGACCCCTTACTGAGCAAGGGGATAACGCGTGGGCGCTCTTCTCCGCGTTCGCAGACCATGGCCGATGCTCGCAAACCCGAACCGCCGCATCACGCTGCAGAGCCCGGGCGAGGGATGGATTACGGTGGAGCGGAAACGCTGTACCTGCGCGAGAACTTCGAGCTCGCGGTGCGGTTCGCCGAGCTCAGCGACGTCAACAGCGGCCGCATTGTGCGGACCATCGAGCGGCTGCTCGTCGAGCGATCGCCCAGCACGAGAGGCGAGTGGACGTTCGGCAAATCGTGAAGATGGTTAGGTGCCGCTGAAGAAGGACGGCAGTCGCACGTCGCGCATCGTTCGCAGCCCGGGGGGCGCCGTCAGGACGGCGGGAATGGAGTTGACGGTGATCGACGCGGTAGCGATATCGCCATGCACGCCGCCGGCGATCGTCGAGTGGATGCGCGGTGACCCTTCGATGAGCACCGAATCGTAGGAATCGGGCGCACCAAGATACGCTTCGAGCCGAAGGGTGATGAGCGGTGCACCTCTTACATAGCCCACCCCGTTCTGGACCACTCCGCACACGTGTCCCGCTTGCACCGCCAGCAGATCACTCGCCACCGCCTGCTCGGCGATCTTCGGGGCCACATCGTCCACGATGCGATCGAGTTTCCAGCCCATCGCGTCGCCGATCATTTGAATCGATTCGGTGAAGCCGACGTGGCGCACGGTGCCCAGCTTGACCTGCCGGTCGAACTGCTCGCGGGTGAGGCCGGCGCCGATCTTCTGCTGGAACGGCAAACGGCGAATGCGCGCGTCCTGCACGCGGTGCACCTCGATGCGATCGACTCGCTCGCAGACCGCCGACAAAGCGATCGGCAACGCGTCCATCGTGAATCCAGGATTCACGCCCGTGCCGAGCACCGCCACTTTGGCCTTCTTGGCCGCGGCATCAAGTCGTTTTGCCAGCCGGCGATTGCGCGGCGCCGGATACGCGGCTTCTTCGGTCGTCGTCACAATCGGGACGCGCCGCTTGAGGACGTCCTCGAACTGCGGCAGCACGACCTTCAGAGACGAGCTCGTACACAACACGGCGACATCGGGCTTCGTCGCCTTGATCGTCCAACCGATGTCGTCGGTGACCCGCAGGCGTAGCGTCCGTCCGGCCTCGATGACGTCACCGAGATCGCGCCCGACCTTCCCCGGATCGACGTCCACGGCGCCCACAATCCTGAAGCCTTTGCGCGACGCGATCTGCCGCGCCACCAGCGCGCCGATCGGTCCCAACCCAACGTGCATCACGCGAATCATGGGCGCGATTATAGGTAAGATTCGACCCGTGCCTGATCGACGCGCCCTCGTTTTCCTCGCCGCCGTCCTCGCAGTGGCCACGATCACGGCACAGGGTCAAGGCAAGTCTGAAGACTCGCCTCTACGAAGATCGATTCAGCGCTTCGACTCACCCGAACCAAGTGCGCGATCGCCGCGCAACGCGAACTACGACATCGACGTGCGCCTCGACCACGCGGCGCGCACGCTGAGCGGACGTCAAACGATTCGCTGGCGCAACACGAGCGCGAAGCCAACCTCCGAGCTGCAGCTTCATCTGTACTGGAACGCCTGGCGCAATCCCGACTCAACATGGTTTCGCGAGCGAAAGATGGCCCGCACATACACTGCGCCGCCGCAGGACGGCTGGGGCGCGATGGACGTCAGTGCGGTCCGTCTTCGCGAGCCGTCAGGCTCGACGCGCGATCTCACATCGCACACCCGTTTCATCGCGCCTGACGATGGCAACGCACAGGACCGCACGGTGATGGCCGTGCCGCTCGGCCGCAGCGTCGAGCCAAACGAGCCGATTCAGGTGGAGCTCGCCTGGACCGGCAAGATCCCACGGCCCGTCGCGCGTACCGGCTACGTCGAGAACTACTACTTCATCGCGCAGTGGTTCCCAAAGCTCGGCGTCCTCGAAGACAGTGGCTGGAACACACATCAGTTCCACGCGCCGACCGAGTTCTACGCCGATTTCGGCGTCTACGACGTCCGCATCACGGTTCCGTCACCCTTTATCGTCGGTGCGACCGGACGACAGACGTCGCGGACCGACAACGGCGACGGATCAACATCGTATCGGTATCACGAAGAAGACGTGCACGACTTCGCGTGGACGGCGAGCCCCGATTACATCGATCTCACGCGCACCTTCACACATCCGACGTTGCCGCCGGTTGCGATGCGGCTGCTGCTGCTGCCCGACCACCGAGGCCAGGAAGGGCGCTACTTCGCGGCAACCGAGGCGGCGCTGAAACGCTACGGTGAATGGTTCGGCCCCTATCCTTACGGCCACGCAACGGTCATCGACCCGGCGTACCAGAGCCAGGCCGATGGGATGGAGTACCCAACGTTCTTCACCGGCCGCGCTCGCTACCTTCCGTCGCGCAGCCGCCAGACGCCGGAGATGACCGTCGCCCACGAAGCGGGTCACCAGTGGTGGTACGGCATGGTCGCCACCAACGAGTTCGAGCACGCGTGGATGGACGAAGGGATCAATACCTACGCCATCGCTCGTGTGATCGACGAAGCCTTCACCGACAACCGCTGGGAACTGCGCTACTTCGGCGGTTACCTGCCGTGGTCGTTCCCTGAGGTTCCGTTCACCCGCCTCGACAACGATCGCATCGCCGGCTATCGCGACAATGCCGAAGCCGACGTGCAGGCCACGCCGACGTTCCGCTATTGGCCTTCAACCGCCTCGGCCATGTCTTACAACAAGACCGCCCTCTGGCTGCACACGCTCGAGCGGCATCTCGGCTGGCCGGTAATGCAGCGAATCCTGTCCACGTTCTTCCAACGCTGGGCATTCAAGCACCCGCAGCCGGCGGATTTCTTTCAGACCGTCAACGAAGTCAGTGGCCAGGACCTCACGTGGTTCTTCGATCAGGTCTATCGCAGCTCGAATACCTTCGATTACGGCGTCCAGGATCTCGTGAGCGAACGGCGGGACGAGGGCACGTATCACACCACAGTGATCGTAAGACGCTATGGCGAAGCAACGTTCCCCGTAGACGTCCTCACCACGTTCGCTGACGGCCATCAAATCACCGAGAAGTGGAACGGGCTCGAGCGGCGCGCGATATACGTCTACGACCGATCGTCACCCGTCTCGAACGTGCAGATCGACCCGCGTCGGGTGCTGCTCCTTGATACGACTTACACGAACAACAGCTGGACACTCGACCCGCGCAGCAGCGAGGCCAGCCTGGGATGGGCGGCGAGGTGGATGGTCTGGCTGCAGGACCTGATGGTCACGTATGCGTTCTTTCTCTGAGGGCTGGGCGCGGGTTCGCTCCGCCCCCGCTCTGCTCGTTGGCGTCTACGCGATGACCGTCGTCATGGCGCTGCCACTCGCCGTCACGATGCGCGGACTGTTGCAGACGCACCTCGGCGCCAGCCTCGCCGCCGAAGGCGCCGCCAACGGCGTGAACTACGACTGGTGGCAGGAGTTCACGTCGCAGGCCACCGGCCTCGGGACGACGTTCTCGCCGACCATCATCGGATTCGCGGCCACGCTGGACAACATCAGCAGCTTGCTCGACGGTCAGCGCGAGAATGCACCCATCGCCGGAGCCCTCGCGCTGTATCTGCTCGCCTGGACCTTCCTCATTGGCGGCATCATCGATCGCTATGCGCGGCAACGGCCAATCCGCGCCGCAGGCTTCTTTGCCGCATCGGGCATGCACGTTTTCAGGCTGCTGCGCCTGGCCATTGTGTCAGGGCTGGTTTACTGGTGGCTGTTTGCCTACGTCCACCCCTGGCTGTTTCTCGAGTGGTTCGCCGATCGCACGCGCACGATGTCTGTCGAACGAGACGTGTTCTTCTGGCGCGTTGTGCTGTACGTCCTGTTCGGGGCTCTACTCGTGGTGGTCAACGTGATCTTCGATTACGCGAAGATTCGCATCGTGGTTGAGGATCGCCGCAGCGCGCTCGGTGCGCTGCCTGCCGCGATTCGATTCGTCTGGCGGCAGCGCGGGCGTGTTGCGTCGCTCTACGCCCTGAATGGCCTTACGTTCTTGATCGTGATCGCGATCTGGGCCATGGTTGCGCCCGGCGCCCGAACGGGCCGGGCTGCACTCTGGCTCGGGTTCCTCGCCACGCAGCTCTACGTGCTGGCGAGGCTCGCGCTGAAGCTGCAGTTCCTCGCGTCGGAGACCGCGCTGTTCCAGTCGCGCCTCGCGCACGCGTCGTACGCGGCCACGCCAGTGCCGGCGTGGCCCGATTCCCCGTCCGCCGAATTGATTAGAACGTCTTCCAGGTGAAGCTCGTCATCATCGGGGCGCCAGCAGTCATCACCGTATTCTGGAGCCGCCGGTCGTAGTTCAAGCTGAACCCACCCATCGAGGTGACATATTTGGTGACGACCGCACCGTAGAAGTCCGTGCTGGCACCGTCAAAGGACCCCGACGCGTTGGGCGCGTAGACGAGGGCTGCCGTCTGGCTACCGCCGGTGATCTTGATGTTGCCGGTGCCGGCGTAGACGAATTGCAGATTCTGCGGATTCATTGACGGGTTCGACACGCCGCCGCCGGAGAGATCGAGCGGCGTGGCCACGCCGTCCCCTTTGACCTTGATGATAACGGGACCCGAATCCACCTTAATCTTGGCGCCGCCGTTCAGTACGAGACTGTTAACCTCGTAAATGCCTGCCCTGAGGTGGACCTCGGCGGTGCCGTTCAGATCGACGGTATGCATCGGTATGACGGTGCTCGATGTCGGAGGGACAATCGTCGGTCTGGGCGTGGGGGGGCTGCCGGACGGGATCATGACGCAGTACGGTGCACCGGCACAGCCGTTGGCGCTGGTGAAGTGAACGTCCGTTGTCCCCGCACTCGGAGTTGGAGGCGTCGGAAGCGTGATTGGCTGCGGGAGCTGGACCAGACCTTCCTCCACGGTAGCGAAACCGGAGATCGTCGCCGCGGTCACGTTGTTCGCGGTGCAATTGCCGACACCCGATCGCGGCGTGGAGAGCGTGCCGTTGATCTCCGTCGTACCGCCGTTGCCATCGAGGCTGCCGTTGGTGCCAACGTTGCCGCCAGTGTCGGCAATGCCCGCCCCGAGGTTAGCAGAATCGTAGCTGTGGGTGTCGGCGCCTCCGGCAAAGCTCATCGCGTTGCACCCGTCGTGGGTGGCGAACGCCGCGTAGCTGAAGACCGGAGTCGGCCGCGTTTCGAGCGTCGCCTCGACTTCGACCTGCGATTGTCCGGATCCCGTGATGCGGCCAACGCCCTCGATGCGCCAGGTCTGAAGCGTGATCGGCTGTTGCGTATAGTAGTCCACGACGGTGGACATCGACATCAGCGTTGCCCGAGCACTGTAGGCAACAGGTGCGCCGTTGACGTTCAGGTTGCCAACGGAATTCGCCACGAATGCGTCACGAATCGCCTGAACCGGATAATTCGACGCCACCGCCGGATCACTCGACAGCACGACCGGGTTGCCGGTGGCAATCAACCTGACCGGCGACCCCGACATGTCGTAGAAGGCAAATGGATCCGTGGCGCTGGCCGCGGTCGGCAATGCATACGTGTTCAACAGATAGTTCGCCGCCGCGTGGACTCCCGATTCAGCACCGTACCGCGACTGCGACATCGAGGTGTAGCTCGTGCTCGACAGCGCCTCTGTTCTCGCCACCATCACCAGTGCGCCGGTGACGACTGACACCGCCAGCACCATGAGCAGCGCCATGACAAGGGCGATGCCCTGCTCGTCGGATCGAACTGTTGGTTTCAGAGTACGCACTATGTGTTCCTCAGGGAAGCAGTTGGACCACCGACGGTGGAAGTGGCTGCATCCGGTTGGTGTTGCCGAGACTGGCGTTCGTCCATACGTTGACGACATTTCGTGGCGACACATTAAGCAGCGCTTTCGTGACGCGCTGGAAGTCACCTGTGTTCTGATCCCGCTGCTGTGATCGGACGGTGGTCATGATGGCCACGCCAATCACCCACGTTGTCCCGGAGAACGTGCGCTCCTGGTAGAGGAAGCACGGCGGGACCACGCCAGCCGCGTTGGCCGGGTTCGCTATCAGGTTGGTGAGCAGGATCTGCTCAACGGTCACCGGCGGCTTGACAGCGGCGTCGTACGCCATGATGTTTCGGGTCAACCATCCATTCGCAAGGTCGCAGGTGTACTCGACGTACACCATGCGGCCATCGCCGTTCACGTCGCCGACAATCTTCAGCACGTTACCGGAGGAGCCGTTCATCATCGTCGTGGGAACGACGCCGGCAGAAAATCCTCCCGTCGCCTGCACGCGAGCTCCGACCGCGTGAGCGAATGCAAAGTCCGCGGTGATGGTGCCCGCGCCCACTCCCGTCAATGTGACGGTTTCTTCGGTGGCACCAGTGTCGACGATCAGGTGCTCACCGATGAACATGCCATCAGGAGTGCCGTTGCCGTTGACGGTGCTGTTGACGTTGACGGTGAATGTACCGATGCCGGTTGCACCGGCGAGCGTCACAAGCCCCGGCAGCGACACGCGTCCCGCCTGACCGACCTCCTGCTGCAGCAGCGCGGTGGCGTTGCGCACGCCCGAGTGCATGTCCGAGCGATTGGTCATCTTCTGACCGAGGCGCGTCATGTCCATCGTCGAGCCGACCACGATGCCGGAGACCACGAGGATAACAGCCATCGAGACGAGTAGTTCGATCAGCGTGAACCCGCCTTCGCCGTTAGGCTTCGGCGGGGCAAACCTCGCGTTGCCAGCGACCGTCTGCCGCCGTGTATTCGTCCGTACGCTCTTCATCACAGGGTCCTCAGAACGGGAACGTCTTGAGCGCGCTGACCGTCGCGCGAGGTCTGAGCGCCCACGCGCCCTGCGAGTTCCGCACCATCGTCGTGACGGTGATCTGCTTGAGATTCGCCCTTACGCCTCCACCGGGTGCTGGCACAGTGGTCACCTGCCAGACCCGCTGGTAGTACCAATCGTTTGTTCCATCCCCGTCATTACTGTCTGGCGGCGGAGCACCGTTCGCAGACGCAATGAGGGTTCCCTGCATATCGAGGTAGTCGGCGAACTGCGCGACTGGCGCCGTCGGGTCGCTGCTGCCGCCGAAGCTCAGACCCGAACCGCCAAGGTCCGTGGCAGGAAACACACGAGTGTCTGATGTGGTATCGCCCCACGCCAGCGCCATCAACTGTTCGAGCTTGTCCTGTGCGTACTCTGCGGAGCGCGACGCGAGGTGTCCCTGGTTTTCACTGGTCGCGAATGCCACGGTCGCGAGCGGCAGCGTGCCTGCGGCCACGACGAGCAGCAGGCCGAGACCGACCATGGTCTCGAGCAGGCTGAATCCTTCGTCGCGGCGGTTGATTGCGGTGATGGTTGACATGGGTGTACTCATCGCGCGGTCCATACGGGATTCGCCAGGTGAGGAGACGACCAGAATCGAATCAACGGTGTCGTCGTCACCGTCGTCCCCCACACTGCGTCGTCTCCCGTTATGTACAAGGCGTGCCGTGGATAGAGCGCGCCATCGGCATCAACCGGCAGGCCGCGCGAGTTGAACGTCACGCAGGCGGTGTTGGGAATCGGGTCGGCCACCGTCGACGTGTTGGTGCAGGTCGGCGACTGCATGATGTTCACCTGCGTATTCGGCGGCGGTGCATTGAGTCCGGCAAACCCGAAGGACACGCCGGTGGACAGCTGATTGATGCCACCGTCATTTACCCAGGCTCCCGGGTTTCCGTTGGCGGGCTTGTTCCACACCTGCAGGACAAATGAACCAGGCACCGGCGGGTTCGCATTGGGATCACCGAGATTGGCGAGCACGCGAGCCCGCGTGAACTGCGCGGAAGCGCGCATTTTCGCAACACCTATGAGGTTGCGAATGATTTGCGCATCGCCGCGCAGACGGCTGCCCTTGATCGACGAGTCAGTGATCGGGATCACCATGGCCGCGATGACCCCGATGATGCCGATCACCATCATCATCTCGATGAGCGAGTACCCCCGTTCCGATCTCATGCGGCGACGCTGGTGCAAGCGCAGCGCCAGCACGAGCATTCCACTTCTAAGTGATTGTGTCCGTAGAACTAGTACGCGCACGCCCCAGTGGACGGTGATCGACGTGCGTTCCACGATGGGACAGGCGACCAACGATTTTGATCGCCGCGTACGAGATCCGGCGGTCCGCAAACAATTTCGAAAGGCGACGGTTCGGACGACGAGGCGCGGCGTGTTGAACTGCGCAGAACCGGGAAGCAGTCACGCACGATGACGTCACTCCACTACTGCACTCATCTTTCTCGGGCCTTGCGGCTTTCGCATTAGCAGCACCAGCGGAATCATCACAAAAAAGAGCATGCCGAGCAGGCGGAAGATCATGACGAACGACACCATCGCCGCCTGCCGTTGCACCATCCCGTACAGGACGGCGTAGGCCTGGTTCGTCGCGGCGACGGCGTCGCCCGATCTCGCCAGGAACGCGGCCTTCAATTGCGCCAGCACCTGGCTCGTCGTCGGATCGAAGATGGTGACGTGCTCGCCGAGCAGCGCGCCGAAGGCCTGACGCCGCCGCGCCAGCATGGTGCCGGTGACGGCGATGCCGATGCTGCCGCCGATGTTGCGCATCAAGTTGAACAGGCTGGTCGCGTATCCCATGCGCTCAGGCGCGATGGTCGCCATCGACACGGTAGTGAGTGGCACAAACAGCAGCGACAGGCCGAGCCCCTGCATGACCTGCGGCCACGCGAAATCCCAGTACCCGGCCTCGAGGTTGATGTTGGCCATCCACAGCATCGTCGCGCCGCCAACGATGAGGCCCGTGGTCAGCAGCTTTCTCGGATCGATGTACGCGGTCAACACGCCAACCAGCGGCATCATGAAGAGCGATCCAATCCCGCGCGGCGCCATCGCTTCGCCGGCCGCCAGCGATGAATAGCCAAAGAGCGTCTGCAGCATGATCGGCAGCAGGACAAGGCTTCCGTACAACGCAAAGCCGAGAACCGTCATCAGGAACACGCCGACCGCGTAGCTTCGATCCTTGAAGAGACGTAAATCCACAATCGGGTGCGCCGTCGTCAGCTCATAGACGACGAGCGCGACGAGCGCCATCACCGAGATCACTGCCAACGTCGTAATCATGCTCGACGCGAACCAGTCCTCCTGCTGCCCCTTGTCGAGCACGAACTGCAACGCGCCGATGCCGACCACCAGTAAGCCCATGCCCCAGTAGTCGATGCCCTGCGACTGCCGCTGCCGCAGATACGGCGGATCGAACACGAAGAGCCGAGTCATGAGCATCGCGATGATTCCTACCGGAAGGTTGATGTAGAAGACCCACCGCCAACTGTAGTTCTCCGTCAGCCAGCCACCGACGACGGGGCCGAGGATCGGGGCAACGACGATGCCGATAGCCCAGAACCCCATTGCTCGCCCGCGGTCTTCCGGTTTGAACGACTCGAGCAGGACCGCCTGCGATAGCGGCTGCAGCGCGCCACCAGTGGCGCCCTGAATGATGCGGAAGACGACCAGCAGCGCAAGGTTCGGCGCGGCGCCGCAGAGAAACGAGGCGAGTGTGAAACCGGTGGTCGACAGCATCAGCAGGTTCTTGCGGCCGAAGCGTCCGGCGAGCCACCCGGTCATCGGCAGGATGATCGCGTTGGCGACGAGATACGATGTGAGCGCCCACGTGGCCTCGTCGGTCGTCGCCGACATACTGCTGGCGATGTGCGGCAGCGACACGTTCACCACGGTCGTGTCCAACACCTCCATGAAGGTGGCGAACATGACCGCAATGGCGACGATCCACGGATTGACCTGTTTCTCCGGCACCCGTCTCAGTCCGTATGGATGGTGGGAACAACCGACATGCCGGGCCGCAGCAGATGCGCCGGGTCCTGACCGGCATCGAGACTGATGCGGACCGGAATGCGCTGCACGACCTTCACGTAGTTGCCCGTCGAGTTGTCGGGTGGCAACAAGCTGAATCGCGCGCCCGTTGCCGCGGCCAGACTCTCAACCTTTCCATTGAACGTCTTATCACCGTAGGCATCAGCACGAATCGTGACGGGTTGGCCCGGACGGATATGCTCGACCTGCGTCTCCTTGAAGTTCGCGGTGATCCATACGCGCTCGAGCGGAATCAACGCCATCACCGCCTGCCCGGGCTGAATCTGCTGACCGACTTCCACGGTCTTCTTGCTGATGGTGCCTTTCGCTGGCGCCTTGACTGTCGTGTAATCGAGATTCAATTCGGCCTGCTTGACGACGGCGCGCGCCTGCATCACACGCGCTTCCGCCGCAGCGGCACGCGCCTGCGTGACCTTCACCTGTTCCGGCCCCGTCTGCGCTTCGGACAATTCCGCGGATGCCTGCTGCACCTTCGAACGCGCCTGCACGAGCCGGTTCTGGGCCACACGCACGTCGAGATCGGCCTCAACCACCTGCGCCGCGGTCGATTCGGACGCGGCGGCGTCTGCATTCGCCGTCGCAACGGCCGCATCGAATTGCTGCTGTGCGATCTCGTCCTTCGCCAACAACGGCTTGAAGCGCTCGACGTCCTTGGACGATTTCGCCGCCTTTGCTACTGCCTCGCGCTGCCGCGCCTGCGCCGTGGCGAGTCTCGCTTTGGCCGCGTCGATGGCCTGCTCCGCAGCGCTGACTTCCGACGTGGCCTGCTCCACACCACCCGTCGCCGTCGTCACATTGCTCGCAGCGCTCGTGGATGTGATCGGCACGCCGGCACGGGCGGCTGCGGCCGATGCCTCAGCGTCGGCCAACTCGGCTCGCGCGCGTTCAAGTGCGATCTCGAAATCGCGCTTGTCGATCTCGATGAGCACGGTGCCTTCGTCCACCTGCTGGTTGTCGACGATCGGAACGCTCAACACGGTTCCACCGACACGTGCGGCAATCGGCGTCACGCCAGCATCGACCTGCGCGTCGTCGGTCGATTCACGATTGCGCGACGTCCACCACCACATTCCCGCGGCTAGCGCTACAACGACGACTATTCCGATGAGTATTCGGAGCCGTGTCGGTGTCATCGATTGCCGCCGCCCCCAAGCAACGTCTTGACCGCGTCTTCAGCCGTGCCCAGCGAACGCGCCAGCATGGCCTTGGCGAGGTTGAAGCCATATTGCGCGTTGATGAATTGCTCGCTGGCCAGTGCCACCGCCTCCTGCGCCTGGACGACTTCGATATTCGAGACGACACCGGCCGCAAAACGATCGCGCGACTGCGTCAGCTGCAGCGCCGCAAGTTCCCTGGCGCGGGTGGCCGCTGTGAGCTGCTCCTCGGTTGATTGCAGATCGAGAAACGCCGAGCGAACGTCGTAATACACCTCGCTTTTGAGGTCCTCGGCTTCGGCGCGCCGATCCCGGAGATCGGCGTCGGCCTCTGCCAGCTTTCCCTGTTGCCGGCCGCCCTCGAAGATCGGAACACCCAACTCGCCGGTCAGATTGAACGTCGGCAGCGCCGTGCCCAACGTGAGCCCAATCGTTCCGTAGTCGGCCCTGAGCTTGAACGACGGCAGCCCTTCGCCGACGACAGCGCGCCGCGACGCCTCGGCCGAGCGAACGCGATCGAGTGCCGCCAGATAGTCGGGCCGCTGTCGGTACGCGCGTTCGAGTGCATCGTCAAAGGCCATGGTTGGCGTGGGCACGTTGGGGATCTCTTCGCTCAGCGTGAACGATTGGCCGATCGGCAGACCGATCACACGCGCCAGCTGCAGCTTGCTCTTCTCAAAATCGTTCACCGCCGCAGTCGTCCGCTGCCGTTCGGTGGTCAACCGCACTTCGGCGCGAATCACATCGACGCCGGCGACGAGGCCGTTCTCCCGCAGCGATTGCGCCTGACGATGAAGCGCGTCTGCGGTTTCCAGCTGCGCTCGCGCGGATGCCGCTCGTGCGCTCGTGGCCATCACCTGCAGGTAGGCGTTGGCCGCAACGAGCACGACGAGATCGCGAGCGCTTCGATTCGAGTGCCGGGCAGCAGCAACATTGAACCCTTCGGCTTTTGCCTCATTGATCGCGCTCAGGTCGAAGAGCGATTGCGTGAGAAAGACGCGCGCATCGAACACCGTGAACGGGCCGACGATTCTCGGAAACGTGGCAATCAGCGGAGAGGCGTTGAGCGGAAAGCCAAACGCTTCGAGATTGTTCTTGCGACGCGAGACGGACGCGCTCGCGGTCACATTCGGCAGCAGATCAGCGCGGGCAACGGCATGTGTGCCGGACGCGCGCTCCGTGTCCTGCTCGGAGAGCAGCACGCCGAGGTTGTGTCGCAGCGCACGCTCGATGACGTCGAGGACCGTGAGCGACAGCGTGTCTTTCACCACCATCCCGTCGGGGACGCCGCCGGCGAACGGGCTATTGGCCGGCAGTGATGGCCGCGGTTGAGCAGACGCGAGGCTCACGCTGGTCAGCACGGCGGCTGCGCACAGCAAGGTCTTGCTGAGGTGTGTGCGTTTGAATTGTGTCGGAATCATAGGAAGGACGGATCTCGAGTGTCTCTAGCGACTGTACCTCACTTGACGTTGTGGCGTCCGCGGGCGCGGACGCTAGGCTGGCTTGGCCTTGAGCACGCCGATCTGCACCAGCAAGCCGGTGAAATCGTAGACGCGGCGCTCATGGATGATCTTGCGATCCTTCAGGCGGTGGACGAACGCTCCCGAAAAGTGGAAGCGTTTGCCGGTCGGCTCGAAGCCAAGCAGCGGACGCATGTGGGTGCCTTCGAAATTCAGAATCGTGACGACGACGTCGCCGTCCACCACGACGTCGTCCACGGTCATCGTCAGGTCGAGGAAGGCGTCGAAGATCGCGCCCAACGCCTTCTCTGCATCGCGACCGGTATGCACGCCGGCGCTCGGACTCTCGATCACCGACGCGTCGGTGTAGTCGGCGGCCAGCGTCTTTGCATCGAGATCGTCGTAGGCTTCCAGCCGCCGCTTGAAGAGCGCCACGATCTCGCTGCGGGTCATCCCGCTTTCCAGCTGGCGGGTGTCCTCGACCGTCGTTCCTGGCTCGACCGTCATAGCGTCCTCCTGGCGTTCTCCCGGATCATCTACTTCTTCAGCGCCGCGGTCCAGTCCGACACAACCATCACCGGAACTGGCGTGGGCCACGGCCGTATTGACGAGAAACCGCTGGCGGTCCTTCGTCACCGCGTGCGATAACCGACGAACGAGGCCAACGGCGCATGAAACAACGCACGCGGCGCTTCGGCGCGAAATGCCGCCGTGGTGCCATCGACAGCCACTGACATCATCGCCCCGTCTGGCGCGAGATTAAAGAGTTCGCGGCCTCGCCGCGCCATTTCGGGAATGAGCCACCGGCTGCCGACACCTGCCACTTGCCCCCCCGGCCCAGGGACCTCGCTCGAGCCGTTGGACATCTTCGAGAACAGAACGCGCTCGACGCCCTTGCGCTGTGCGTTATAGACGATACGCGTCGAGTCGGGCGACCAGACGGCTGGAGCGCTCTTCTGCCGAATCGAACGTGAAGCGGGTCCGAACGCCACGTGCCAGGTCCTGAACCCAGATGTCGCGCGTCCGCCTACCGGGATCGACGATGGCCAGCGCCACGCGCGTGCCATCTGGCGACAGCTCGATATTCGACTCGTCAAACGGCTGCGCCATGATGGCGTTGCCCCGCACGAACAACAGGTGTCCATGCGTCAGGCCCCCTGCCCGCTGTCGCAAGTGCCAGCACGCACACCACGGCAGCGATACACGGAAGACGCGTGCAGCGAGGCCGGTCGCTCGACACGATCGGCGCGATGATCGGCGCTTGGTCCGCGCACCTGCTGGGGGGCCATGTAGCTCACTGTGCCAAGCACGACGCCGGGCGTTGTCGCCGGGGCCGCTGTGGCCAGCATGATGCCGCCGGCGAGCGCGGGCTGCGGCTCGACCAGCTTCGCCAGACCGAAGTCGAGAATCTTCGCGTGGCCGCCGACGTGATGAACACGTTCTTCGGCTTCAGGTCGCGATGTCGAGGACGAGAATCTTTGGATGATTGAGCGCCGCCGCCGCATGCGCCTCCTG
>DAINQP010000038.1:0-31976 GCA_036742665.1 Vicinamibacterales bacterium
GTTCCCATTGCCGGCGCGGTGCGTCAAGGCAAGCGGCCGCCCCGGCTCCTTCCGAAATGAACCAGCGAGCCGCGCTCGCGCCGAAATGAAAAGCAAGCCGCGGTCGTACCGAATCGAAGGGCGTGGCCCCACGCCGGTGCGAGTGCCGCATGCATTCGTGCTCGACGCGCTCGACCCGATCGGCCCCCTCACCAAACCGATGTTCGGATGTCTCGCGGTGTACGTGAAAGAAAAAGTCGTGCTGATCCTGCGCGATCATCGCGACCATCCTGCCGACAACGGCGTGTGGCTGGCCACGACCGCAGAGCACCACGACAGCCTGCGCCAGGAATTTCCCCACATGCGGTCGATTCAGATGTTTGGCACGCCGGTGACGAGTTGGCAGGTGCTGCCCGTCGATGCGAGCGACTTCGAGCAATCTGCACTGCACGCGTGCGAACTGGTGCTTACACGCGACCCGCGCATCGGCAAAGTGCCGGGCGGCCGGAGAGTCACTCCGAAGACGGGGACAGCGAAGAAGACGCCGGCGAAGAAGACGAGATGACGTACGTCGATGGCGGTGGCGCCGGCGCACCGATCAGTGCAGGCCGGCGGATCACCCACAACAGCACGCCGAGTCCGGCGACGATGGCGATGCTGCCGCTGGCCCCGCCTTCGATGCCGTACGCCCCGCCGGTCAGCCATTCAGGTCCCGTTGCCGACCCGTCTACCGGTCCGTCGGTGTCGAACCCGCTCACGCTCAGCCCGTATGCCACCGCGAGCACCAGGTTCCATCCCCAGTGGATGCCCCATGGCAACCAGAGCGAACGGGTGAGGAGATAGGCCGTCCCAAGCAACGAGCCGACGGCGGCGGTGTTGAACGCCGCGAAGATGGTCGAGTTGGGGTTGTACAGGTGCGGCACTGCGAAGAGCAGCGACAGGACGATGATGGCTGGCCATGCACCAATCGATTCCGTCAGCCGCTGAAATGGGTAACCGCGGAACATGAGCTCTTCGTGCAAGGCGGCGATAGGAAATACGGCCATCTGCACGGCCGCGGCTTGCAGCATAATGCCGTCTGGACGCCACCGGAACGACACTGTCCCGCCGATCGCGACCAGCAGAACCGCGAGGGACACCATGGCCGCGCCGAATGCGAATCCGATGGTCATCAACCGCGCGACCGGAACGTCGGTCGAGAATCCGATGTAAGCCATCGGTCGTACCGCGCGATCGAGCGTCAGGCTCAGCGCGAAAAAGATGCTCACGTTGACCGCGACGACGATGGCAAACGCGATCGCGGCGATGCCGTTGACAATGGACGCCGGTTGAAGGAGCAGACCGACACCGATCCAGCAGGCAGACGCAAGGACCGCGGCAATCAGGAACCGCCAGATCGGGCGCACGCGACCATCGGCAGTCCGCAGCGCGGCGTTGGCCATGCTGCGGATCCTACGTCAGAGCGTCTTCAGGTACTCGACCAGATCGCTCTTCTGCTGTGCGTCCAGGTTCAACCCGAAGCGCTGATTGTAGTGTTCGACGACGGCCGGAAGATCCGGCGCACTGCCGTCATGGAAGTACGGCGGGTGCTGCCACAGGCCACGCAGCGGCGTCGTGCGATAGCGATTGGTCGCGCTCCTCGATGCGTATTCGGGTTCAGTGCCGATTTCATTCGCGTCGTGCAGCAATGGCACTTGCCGTGACGCACCGTTCAATACGTCGGTGAAGGTCGGTCCCTGGTGGCACGTCGCGCAGCCTGCCTCGTTGCGAAACAGCTGGCGTCCGCGATTGGCTGCCTGACGATCGAAGCTCCCGCGCGGAGGTTCGGGCGTGCGCAGCGACAGCTGATAGGCGAGCAGGTCATCGAGCTTCGGTGTCACGAGATCGGGTGACTGATGAATCACCAGTCCGATGCGCGGATCGACAAAGTTGCCTTTCCCGCCCATCTGCCCGATGCCAACATAGGCATTCCAGTACGAGATCGGGCCATCGCCGGTGTAGGTTTCAAATCCCACGCCGCGCAGCCCGTAGATGGACGGAATCACGATCGGCAGCGAAGGGCTGTTCAGCGGAATCAGGTTCATCCCGTCGAACGCGTGATGACGCGGGTCGTATTTGCCAGGGCCCCACATCGAGAACTCGTTCTTGAGCGCATCATCCAGTGCGGGCGAGAGCGCGACGATCGCGCCGACGTTCAGATCTCGATTCGCCCATCCGTCGAGCCGACCTCCGATTCCGGGCATCAGCGAGTCGTCGACCGTCGAGTGACAGAGCGCGCACGTGATGCCGATACTCGTCAACTCTCCCGCGTCGTTCACCTGCCCCTTCACGCCGACCACGGCATTGAGTTTCAGCAGCGCCACTGTCGTGGCTGGATCCGTCAGAAGACCGTTGGCGTTGGTGAGAATCGCGTCGAGTACTTCGTGGGGCAGGGCGTCGACATCGACTTTGAGCCCGACGCCGAGCGCCGTGACAGGATCGATCGTCGGAATGACCTCGTGCATTCTCAGCACGGTGGTCCACAACTGCTCGTCGCCAAACGTGTCGAAGCGGAAAACCTCACGTCCGTGGCGCGGATCGGAACCCTGGGCACGAGTGGTGACCTGGAAGGCGAACGTCACAGCGAAGAGCGCGACGGCGATGACGAGGGCGCACGTCGCGGGGTGGGCATGGATCGGGCGCATCGCTTTCTCCTGCCCATGAGAGTGGCGATTCGCGAAAAGGTGACGCGATGCTTACCGACTCAGCGTTACCGGCACGGCAGCGCTTCGGCGGAGCTCGGTGAACGCGGCTCCGTCTCGACACTCGAGATGGTGCGGCTGGTGCAGATTCTCCTCGCTAACCGACTCGCTTTGGGCCCGGAGTGGCGTCACTCCCACCATCGTCGCTGCCGTGGCGAGCAGCGCGATGTGGGCCGAGGTACGCACGCGGATCACGACGAGGGCAGCATCACGCTTCGGACTGCGCGCAGCAGTTGCGGTGCCTCAACCGGCTTGACGCAATAGCCGTCGAAACCCGCCGACAGTGCGCGTCGGCGATCCTGCGGACGGGCGTAGGCACTGACGGCAATCGCCGGCAGCGGGCCGTGCGAGGCGCGAACCCGCCGGATCAGCTCGTAGCCGTCGATGTCGGGCATCGCGATATCGGCGATCAGCAGATTGGCTTCGACGTCGGTCAACACGCCGAGGGCCGATTCGGCACTGTCGCATTGCACGACGCGCGCGCCATGACGCTCGAACAATGCCGCGAGCAGCTCGCACGAATCGGGCTGGTCGTCCACGACGAGGACGGTCATGCCCTGCATGCGAAGTTCCTCGTCGAACTCGATGGCCGCAGCCGGACGCGCAGTCGCATCATCGGCGTCGGCCGACACGGGCAGGCGAATCTGCATTGTCGTGCCCAGCCCCGGCCCAGGGCTCGTCGCGCGAATATCGCCCTCGTGCTGCTCGATCAAATGGCGTGCGATCGCCAGTCCGAGGCCGAGGCCACCGTGCCGGCGGATTACGCGACTGTCTGCCTGACGGAAGCGATCGAAGATATACGGCAGAAACTCGGGCGCGATACCAGCACCAGAGTCCTGGACCTCGATGACGATGGCGTCGTCCTCACACGCGCAACGCACGTCGATGCGGCCACCGGCGGGTGTGAACTTCACCGCGTTGGACAATACATTGCCGAGTACCTGGTGCAGCCGTTTGGCGTCGCCGTCGATGAGCGGCAGATCGGCAGGCGCGGTTTTCACCAACTCGATGTTCTTCGCCTGCGCAGCCGGCATCGCCCCACTGACAACCGTGTCGATGAGCGGCGCAAGCAGGACCGGCGCACGCTCGATCTCGAGCTTGCCACTGATGATGCGCGACACGTCGAGAATGTCTTCGATGAGGCGTGCTTGGAGGTTCGTGTTGCGCCCGATGACATCGACGGCGTGACGCAGCCGTTCCGGCGAGACTACGCCGGCCTGCAGCATCTGCACCCAGCCGAGGATGGCGTTCAGCGGCGTGCGCAGTTCGTGCGACAGGGTGGCGAGAAATTCGTCCTTGAGCCGGCTCGCTTCTTCAGCGGCAGCCTCACTGCGGCGCGCCTGGGCTTCGGCGCGCGTACGCTCAACGGCGAATGCTACTTGCCAGGCGATCAGACTTGCGAGCTGCAGTTCGTCCGTGCTCAGCGCGTGCGGCTCGTCGTAATAGAGCATGAACTTGCCGATGACACGACCAAGGCTGACGAGCGGGATGAACGCCATCGCGGCGATGCGCTCCGACTGGATCGTCGGCAGAAATTCACCGAGCGATGCGTCGAGTGTCACGTCGGGAACGACAACGGGTTCAGGGTGCGTCGTGTCAGGTCGCCATGGCGTGTGGCCCTCGACAGCGGCGCGATACTCGACGGAGATGCCTCGCCAGGCCGCAAAGCGCATCACACCTGTGCTGTCGAACAGGAGAATGGATGAGCGAGCGACACCGAGACCGTCGGCGAGCGCGTGAAGCGCAACGTCGCAGATCTCCTCGACCGTACGCGTTTGGCTGATGGCCCGCGTCAACGTCAGACACACGGCCATCGGAGGAGCCGTGGTCATCATCGGCTGTGTTCTCCTCAGGGTCGGCAAGCGAATAGGCAGGCGTAATGCATAGACAAGGCCACGGTTGAGAACCATGCTGAAACGGCGCCCTGCGATCAATCCCGACGGAACCGACACGACGCACCTTATGCAATTGTTCGATTCCGACCTGTCCCTCGCTGATAACGTCGCCCACTTTGTCGGCCAGGGTCTTGCGCGCGACGAGCAAGTTCTTGTGGTCATGAGCGCAGAGCGATGGAACGCCGTGGCGATGCGTCTCACGTTGCTCGGCTGTCCGGTTGATGACGCGCTACGGTTCGGTCAGTTGGTCGTCCGTGACGCCGACGAAGTCCTGATGCAGTTCATGGTCGGGGACAAGCCGCATCCGCATCAATTTTTCGCAACGGTAGGCTCTCTCATCGAGGCTCAGTCTGCGTGCGGCCGGCCGCTGCGCGTCTATGGCGAGATGGTGGACGTCCTGATCGCCCAGGGTCACTATGCGGCGGCGTTTGAACTGGAAGAACTCTGGAACGGGCTCGCGGACCGGCACCCGTTTACCTTGCTCTGCGGTTACACGTCCGGGCACTTCGGAGATCCGCATAGTGCCGCGGATCTGCGCCGCATTTGCGCGGCGCATGGCTCTATCGCCGTTGATCCCGAGGATGTGCTGGCGTCGTTTTTGGTCAATCGATTCTGAGTTCCGTCGTTGTAGAGGTTGAGCCAACCTCCGGTGGTTACCGGCGATGTCGGGGTGTGTCGTCGGTTACCCTCTCGCCGGTCTTCACTACTCAGACGTTCCAACGGATTCCATAGAGCAGCAACGTGCATTCGGCTCGCCCACGCGGCTCGTGAGCGGCCTCCGGCAACAGATATAATGTCCTGTTCGCACCAAGCGGCCCGTACGGAGAGGTACCGAAGTGGTCGTAACGGGGGCGCCTCGAAAGCGTCTTGTCGGGTAACCGGCACGTGGGTTCGAATCCCACCCTCTCCGCCATCCTTCGCTCGCCTCCCGGCGAGCTTCGGCTAGGCCACCCGAAGGCTGGCCTAGTCTCGACCCCACCTACGGAAAGCACGGCACGGATGTAGCAGGCACAGTCCCGCTTCCCCGCTCACTAGAGGTCCGCGTTCGGTAAGGTTGAGCGCACAAGAAAGTCAGATTGTGAATTCCGATCTCTCTATCGGTACGCTGGATACGCAGGCGCTCGATGCCTTACCCGTGGCTGTATGCGTCAGCGATCGCGAGGACCGCATCGTCCGGTTCAATCAGCGTGCGGTTGATATGTGGGGCCGGCCTCCCGCCTCTGTGGATATTCAGCGCGGTCCCGCCGCGCAGGTCATTCGAACCGGCCAGGCCGTTCGTGACGTGACGGTCGTCATCGAGCGGCATGACGGGTCGACGTTGACTGCATCGGTGACCGCGACGCCCCTCACCGACACGCGCGGATTGACGGTGGCCGCGGTCAGTACGTTCGTGGTGTTGCCGGTCGACGCGGATGCCGAACTCCACCGCGCCCGCCTGGCCGCCATCGTCGTGTCATCGGACGATGCGATCCTCAGCAAGACGCTTGATGGCGCGATCGAATTCTGGAACATCGGCGCCGAGCGGATATTCGGTTATACGGCCGAGGAGGCGATCGGCCGGCACATCTCGTTGATCCTCCCGCCGGATCGATTGGATGAGGAATCCGACGTGCTTGCGCGTCTTCGACGTGGCGACAAAATCGATCACTTTGAAACGGTTCGTCGCGCCAAGGACGGACGCCTCGTCGATGTGTCGATGACCGTCTCTCCGATCAAGGGCCTGGACGGACGGATCGTCGGTGCGTCGAACGTTGCGCGCGACATCACCGAGCGCCGTCTTGCCCATGAAGCGCTCACGCGCAGCCGGCGCCGCTATCAGCGCATCTTCGAATCAGCGGGCGTTTCGATCTGGGACGAAGACTTCACCGCAGTGCGCGCTGCGCTCGACGAACTGCGGGCTACAGGCGTTCGCGACTTCGCGCAATACTTCGCCACACATTCCGAGGAAGTGGAACGATACATCGGCCTTGTTCGCGTGGTAGACGTCAACGAGACGACGCTCCGCATGTTCGGTGCGACGGACAAACGCGCGGTGCTCGCCTCGCTGGACACGATCTTCGTCGCGGAAACGCGTGAGATCTTCGCGCAGGAGCTCGTCGCCCTTGCCGAAGGACACACGACGTTCGAGGCTGAATCGGTGCTGCGGACACTGCACGGCGATCGCGTCGACGTGCTGGTCAGCATCACGTTTCCCGTGGCCGGTGAGCCGGCAGACAGCGTGCTGGTCACCCTCACCGACATCACGCTGCAGAAGCTCGCCGAGCAGGCGCGTCGTGACAGCGAGGCGCTTTTCCATGAGATGGCAGATACGGCGCCGGCAATGCTGTGGATCAGCGATTCCACCGGCGCCTGGACGTTCCTGAGTCGTCAGTGGTACGAGCTCACCGGTCAGGAACCGGAGAACGCTCTCGGTCTTGGCTGGTTGAAGGTGCTGCATCCTGACGATCGCGACAGCGCCGCCGACGCCGTGTTCGAAGCCACCGATCAGCGGCGTCCGTTTCACTTCGAGTGCCGGCTGTCGCAGCCGGACGGCGATTCGCGATGGACGATCATCGCGGGGCAGCCGCGTCTCGGCAACGACGGCGAGTTCCTGGGTTTCGTCGGCAGCGCGATCGACATCACCGAACGCCGCAAAGCCGAAGAAGCGGTGATCGAAGAAGTCCATACGCGAGAGACGCTGTCGCGCGTCGGCGCGGCGCTCGCCTCGGAACTCGATCCAGACAGGCTGATTCAGTCGGCGATCGACGCGGCGACGGCGCTGACATCCGCGCAGTGGGGCGTGTTCTTTTTCTCCGTCGTCGATGACGAGGGCAAGACCCACGAGCATCATGCGGTATCAGGGCTGCCGGCGGAAGCCTTCGCCAGCCCGCCAGACGTCGCCGATCAAAGACCTCGCGGTCCGGCGATCGTGCGCATTGACGATCTGCTCTCCGGTGAGGCCGACGATGCGAGCCACATCGACCGGCGATGGCTGCCGCAGGATCTCCTCGTTCGCAGCTATCTATCGGTCCCGGTCGTGTCGCGAACCGGCGAAGTGAGGGGCGGCGTCTGCTTCGGCCACACACGTGCCGGTGTGTTCCGGCCAAGACATGAGCAGCTCGCCAGCGGGATCGCGGCGTGGGCGGCGCTCGCGCTCGATAATGCCAGCCTCTACAAGGAAGCGCAGGAAGCCAACCGCGCAAAGGACGAATTCATCGCCACGCTGTCGCACGAGCTGCGCACGCCACTGAACGCGATGCTCGGCTGGGCCCATATGCTGCGCGCCAACGTGCTGCCGCCAGAGACGCAGCGCCGCGCACTCGAAACACTCGAGCGCAACGTCCGCACCCAGGCTCAGCTCGTCGACGACCTGCTCGACGTCTCGCGCATCGTCGCCGGAAAGCTGCACATCAAAGGGGATGAGGTCGATCTCACGACCGTGGTGACAACCGCGGCCGACACCGTTCGCCCGGCCACGGTCGCCAAGGGCCTCTCATTCCGCGTCATCGCTGATCCCGATCAGCAGGTGATCGTCATCGGCGATGCCGATCGGATCCGGCAGATTCTCTGGAACCTGCTCACCAACGCGGTGAAGTTCACGCCCAAGGGCGGCCGCGTCGAGATCGAGTTGCGCACGACGGACACGGGTGCATCGGTCGTGGTCACCGACACCGGGCAGGGCATCCGCCAGGACTTCCTGCGTCATGTGTTCGAGCGTTTCCGTCAGGCCGACAGCACTGCCTCGCGCAGGCATGGCGGCCTTGGACTGGGGTTGGCCATCGTGCGGCACCTCACCGAAGCGCATGGCGGTTCCGTATCCGCTGAGAGTCCGGGCGAGGGTCTTGGCGCGACCTTCACGCTCCAACTGCCGGTTCGCGAGGTGCGCACGCGGGCGAAGACCGGTGAGACTCCGGAGACGCGAGGTACGGCACTGTCCGGGCTGCGAGTATTGCTCGTAGACGACGAGGCCGACACACGCGACGTGCTGCGTGTGCTGCTCGAGGTGCAAGGTGCCAATGTGACCGCGGCATCGTCGGCAGGCGAGGCGCTGGAGATCCTGCGGCGGCATCCGACCGACGTGCTGCTCGCCGATATCGGCATGCCCGAGCAGGACGGATATGCATTGATTGAGGCGGTGCGGGCGCTGACCACATCCGAGGCGGTTGTTCCGGCGGTCGCGGTGACGGCGTACGTCAGCTCGCGCGACCGCACGCGCGCGTTCAAGGCTGGCTACGGATGGCACCTGGCCAAGCCGGTCGATCCGGATCAACTCATCGCTGTCGTATCGGCTGCGGCCCGAAGCCACCCCTCGGCGTCGCAGCCGTCGTAAGGTCCGCCCTGAAGGCGGACACGACAGTCTTTCTACGAGCCCTGCGCGTTCGATACTCGCCAGATCGTGTTGCCCACGTCGTCGGCCACGAGCAATCCACCGTATGAATCGATCGCGACGCCGACCGGCCGGCCCATCGCGTCCCCGTCTTCCGTAATGAAGCCTGTCAGCACATCGAGTGGCTGGCCCGCAGGCTTGCCTTCCTTGAACGGCACGAAGATCACTTTGTAGCCGCTATACGGCTTGCGGTTCCAGGAACCGTGCTGGCCGATGAACATGCCAGGTCCAAAGCTGTCAGAGACGGTGCGGCCATTCGCGTAGGCCAGACCAAGCGACGCGGTGTGCGGACCAAGCGCGTAATCGGGTTTGATCGCCTTGGCCACGAGATCCGGCCGCTGCGGTTTCACCCGCTCGTCGAGATTCTGGCCAAAGTACGAATAGGGCCAGCCATAGAATCCGCCGTCGCGCACCGACGTCATGTAGTCCGGCACGAGATCGCTTCCAAGCTCGTCGCGCTCGTTCACGGCAACCCACAACATGCCAGTCGTCGGCTCCCACGCCATACCGACGGGATTTCGCAGGCCCGACGCATAGATGCGTTTGGCGCCGGTGCGTGCGTTGACTTCCCAGATTGCCGCGCGTCCCTCTTCCTGGTCGATGCCGTTCTCGACGATGTTGCTGTTCGAGCCGACGGTGACATAAAGCCTGGAGCCGTCCGGACTCGCGATCAGATTCTTCGTCCAGTGATGGTTCAGCGGACCCGCAGGGAGGTCGGTCACCTTCACAGGTGATGAAGTGATCTCCGTCTGCCCCTTGGCGTAGAGCACCTTGACGATCGCGTCGGTGTTCGCGATGTACAGCGTGTCGCCGACCAGCGCCATACCGAACGGCGAGTTCAGTCCACTGAGAAAAGCCGCTCGGACGTCTGCGACGCCGTCGCGATTCGTGTCGCGCAGCAGCGTGACGCGGTTCGCGCTGGGCACTGCGCCACCGGCCTTGCTCTGAAAGCGCTTGAAGAACCAACCTTTGATGCCCTTACCGTCCTCGGGGCGAGGTGGGGCATTGGTTTCGGCGACGAGGACGTCGCCATTCGGCAGCACGTAGAGCCAGCGCGGGTGATCCAGATCGCGCGCGAACGCGGCGACAGTCGTCCCCGTCGTCGCGATCGGCGTGGTGCGGTGATCCGGCCAGCCTTTCGCCTCAACAACGTTGATCGTCGGGATCAGTGTCGTATTCGGCGCGGCCAGTGCCGGTTCCGGACCGGTGGTCTGGGGGATCGTCAGCTTTGCGGTGGCGCCGCATCCGACCGTGAGCAGTCCGGCGAGCAGCAGAGAACCGCGTCGAAATGTTCGGCTTTCCATCTCGAGTGCTCCTTCCGCCCCCGCGCCCTCTCAGGGTGCAAGCGTGGGGCCCGGAAGGAACTTGAGAGCGCCCGCTTCAATCGTCATGGATACCGTTTCTGGGGAGTGCGTGTCGAGAAGTTGGTCGTCCACGTGCACTGTGGTTGAGCCACGAATCTCGACCCGCCGCGCATGACGCGGCGGCATTGACAGCGGCCGCTCGCCGCCGTTTGCGCGATGGGCGAGGTACTCGTCGAGCATGCGGCGATGCTGTTCCGCGGCAATGATCACTGAGAACAATCCGTCGTTAGGGTTTGCCTCGTCCGAAAGTACGAGATTCGGTCCGATCGAGGCGATGTTCAGCACCTCTACGAGGAGGAAGTCGCCGATCTCTTCCTGTCCGTCAATCACGAGTGTCCATCGCTGTGGCTCGAGACGCGCCAGCACGTCGCGAAATGTCGCGATGGCGTCTTCCGGCTTGACAGTGGGTGAACCCTCACGCGCTTTTTCCTCTTGCGCCTTGGCGGCGGCGATGCCTGCTGGAATCAATCCGGCCCCGACCGACTCGAAGAAGATGCGCTGGCCCCACTCGGCGCGTGCGAAGCCGATATCGAGCAATTGCGGCGTCGTCCGCCCCCATGCTTCGACCAGTGTGTCCAGTGGGCCGTCGTTGCTCAGACTCCTGGCGATGTTGTTGGCGGTGCCCAGCGGCAGGATGGCGAGCGGCAGCGTATGTCCGGCCAGTACACGCGCCGCCGTGGCCACGGTGCCGTCACCGCCCGCCGCGACGGCCAGATCGGCGTGGCTCGCCAGAATGTGCTCGACGCGGTGTTCCTTGTCCACGACTTGCACGAGATCATGTCCGTGGCGCTCGAGCAATGCCGTGATTTCCTCGATAGAGCTGCCGTCCCCGGCGTCTTCGTTGTGAAAGAGTGCGACCCGCACATGTACCTCAGCATTCTGCGATTCAAGTTTCGAGCCGGCCGACTGTTTGCACTCCTCCCGGCATGCGAATCCTCGTCTCAAATGACGACGGCGTGTACAGCCCAGGTATTCGCGTTCTTGCCGAAGTGGCTACCGAATACGGTGAGGTGCGGATCGTCGCACCGGATGTGGAGCGCTCGTCAGCGGGCCACGCGATCACGCATTCGCGCCCGCTGTCCTATCGTCGGACCACGATTCAAGGACTGACCGCGTACCGCGTGAACGGAACGCCTGCCGATTGCGTCTCGCTGGGTGCGCATCAGTGGGGCAAAGTCGATCTTGTTTTGTCGGGATTGAACATCGGCCTCAATCTTGGCAATTCGATCTGGCACTCAGGGACAGTGGCTGCCGCCCGCCAGGCGGCCCTGCTCGGCATACGCGGCGTGGCGTTGAGCGCACCAGCTGGAGCTGAGCCCGATTTCGAGCCGTACAAACCGTGGGTCCGTCGTGTGCTCGATACGCTGCTTGCTGAAACCAGTCTCTATCTCGTGAACGTCAATCTTCCACGCGAGCCGCGAGGGCTGGTCTGGACCCGCGCGTCGGTGCGGCGTTACGACGGGCGAATCATGCCGACGGAGGATCCGCAAGGACGCGAGCTGTATTGGTTCACGGTCACGCCGGTCGAAGGCGCTGACGAAGGCACCGATCGGTGGGCGATGGAACGTGGCTGGATTTCACTGACTCCGCTGCGACTCGATCTGACTGAAGAGCAACAAATCAGTGCGATGCGTAGTCGTCACCCGCTCGACGAGTCGGTTGCCGCTGCTGTTTCGCCTCCGACGACATCACCGGAGGCGGAGAAGACAGTGCGCGACGATGAAGCCGCACATGCGATGACGAAGACGGTGGACGAACCCGCGGTCACGCAGCCAGTAGGCGACTGAGGGCGTGTAGGGCGACGCATGCGTCGCCCTATCACGCCTTGACGAACGTCGTGATCTTCCGGCGGGTGCGCTCTCGCAGCGAGTGCTCGCGCAGTTGGTCCGCGAGTGCGTCGAGGTTGGGAACGCCGGCGATAATCACCGTCGAGAGATCGGGATCCGACGAGCGGAGATGCAGCATCGAGTAGCCGAGCACGCGCATCCCGAACGGCCGGTGGATATCGAAGTCGTCGATGCGAAACAGCTCCACACTGGACTTGATCGTCGAAAACAGTCCCTGCTCGATCTGAATGCGCTGCGTCGTGAGCGTGTAGACGATCGATCGGCTCTTCATCCAGTAGACGAGCCAGGCGATCCCGATGGTGATCACCACGATCGCCCACTGACCGAGCGACGCGATCACGGCGGGATTGCCGCTGAACAACTCGCGCTCGACTTCGGCCTCCTTCGCGCTCTCGTACTCGCCGAGATCCGTGTTGCAGAAGCGGCACTTGATCGCGGCGGCCTTGATCGTTTCACCACACACCGGGCACGGCTTGTTGTCGTCGCTCACATGGCCTCCGCGTCACCCTGATTCTGGTTAGTGGTTAGTGGTCGGTGGTCAGTCGTCTAGCAGGCTGCCACTACCGCGGTGACGACCAACACCAACCGATTGTGCCGATCCGAGCACGGTACTTGCAACCCGCGCGGATGTGTGGAGGTGTCCATGGCGAAGTACGGAAGAGGCGCGTCAAAAACCGTGAAGTCGGCGATGCGCCGACGTAAGCGCGGCACGCTGAAGAGCGGATCAGGCCGTAAGGTCAAGAGCCGCAAGCAGGCGATTGCCATCGGCCTCAACGAAGCGAGGGAAAAGGGGGCCAAGGTGCCCTCGCGAGGACGAAGCCGGAAACGGACGTCTCGCAAGCGGACGGCTCGCAAGCGGAGTACATCTCGGCGATCTGCCAGCGAGTAGTTTCTCCGGGCGGGGCGGTCCAGCGACGCGCGCCGATTCAAGGAGCCTCTCCTCGGCGCGCGTCCGTTCGGGTGGTGCGCGTCTTTTCGGCCCGTTAGTGCGTTGCCGTGCTCGAATGCACGGTCTTATTGACCGTTTCGGCCTGCTTGAGATGTGCCTCGACCGTGGGCAGCGTCTTGCCGGCCCATGCCTTCAGATCCGAATCGGTGCCTGACTGCGACTCCTTGCGCAGATCGGCCGCGACCTTGCGATGTCCATCGACCATCGCCTGCATGTATTCGCGATCGAACCCGGCGCCGCTTAGTTTGGAGAGCTTGTCCGACAGCTTCTTGTGCTCGGCGTCGATCGCAGTCGGCAGTGTGATGTTCTTGCTTTCAGCCGCGCCCTTGAGCTCATCGAGGGCCTTGCTGTGGTCGTCCACCATCATCTGTGCGAACTTCTTGACGTCCTCTGACATCGCCTTCTGCTGCGCGAGCTTGCCGAGCTCGATTTCGGCCATGTTGGCCTGAGCAGCTTTCATGGCGAATGCACTGTCGCCGGATTTCTGTGACGAGGTCTGGTTCGGCTTGGTGGCGGACTTCGGCGCCCCGGTCGGAGGCTGCTGCGCCCCAGTCGCAGGCTGCTGCGCCCCAGATGCGGTCGCGAGCGCCACAACGATCAGCATCGCGAGTGAAATTTTCATGTTGGTTGCTCCCTTGACTGTCCTTTACAAGGTCACGGTCGCAAGCCGCATGCCGGAGAGTGCGGCTCATCCAACGAGAGCGGCCAGCAATTTGCTGTCGCTAACGGGTAGAGCTCGAAATGGCCGAACCTAAAAAGCCCAGCCCGAGTTCGCCGCGCGGTTCAATAGGCGCGATACGCCGTCAGGCTGAGGTATGCCGGCGCTGTGATCTCTGGAAGCACGCGACGCAGACCGTGTTCGGCGACGGGCCGAAGGGCGCCCGCATCATGCTCGTCGGCGAGCAGCCGGGCGACGCCGAAGATCTCGACGGCAAACCGTTCGTAGGTCCGGCCGGCCAACTGCTGCGTCACGCTCTCGAGGATGCCGGGATCGATCTCCGCGATGTCTATCTCACGAACGTCGTGAAGCACTTCAAGTGGGAGCCGCGCGGCAAGCGGAGGATTCACAAGAAGCCGCGCCACAGCGAAGTTCAGGCCTGCCGCGTCTGGCTCGATGCCGAGATCGCGATGATCAAGCCGCGCGCGATTGTGGCGCTTGGCGCAACAGCGGCGCAGGCAGTGATCGGCACCGCCGCCAAAGTGACACGCGATCGAACGAAGTCGTTTCCCTCATCCCTCGCGCCCCTCGTCACGCTCACCGTGCATCCGTCGTCGATCCTGCGCGCGCCGGATTCCGAAACGCGCGCGTCCGAGCGCGCCCGTTTCGTGGACGATCTGCGCAGCATCGCTGCCCAGGTCAAACCTTGAAGGAGTGAATGCCGATGCGCACACCTCTCGCGACCCTGGTCATCGGAATCATTGCGCTTGGAAGCCTTGTGTCGGCGCAGCTTCCGCCGCAGCCGCCGCAAAGTCCGCGGCCAACGTCTGCTCAACGGCCGACGGCGCGCGGCTCGGAAGGTCTCGTCACGCTCGAAGGGTGTCTGGTCCGTGAAGCCGACGTCCAGGGCCGCTGGCCGAAGACGCCCGACCGCCCTGGGGTGACTGGCGACTACGTGCTGACTCGCGCGAAAGTGGTTAAGGGCACCGCGCCCTCCTCCCTGACAGGCATGTACGACGTGGACGATATCGACGCCGGACTGCTCGAATCGTTCGCCGGCCAGCGCGTGCAGATCGAAGGCTGGTTCGACGAGCTCGATCGTGCGGCGAATCCGACCGGTCGCGACCGCGCCGATGACGCCCTTGTCGAAATTCGTGGCAGCGCCATCCGCGCAATCGCCAAGGATTGTCAGGACTGATTGAGCGCTCGTTGCACCTGGCGCGCAGCGCGTCTGCCGGTGGCGATCGCGCCGTGGACTGTCCCTGTCGCGCCCTCGGTGTCGGTCGCTTCGCCGGCGAAGAACAGCGTGCCCGCAAGCGGACGCGCGAGCGTCGTGGTTGCGTCAACGCCGCCCACCGTGGCATAGCTGTACGCTCCGCGCGCAAACGGGTCGTGCGCCCAGTCGTGCATCCACAGCTCTTCGACCATCGATCGCATTCGCCGTTGCGTGAGGCCGCACTGCCGTGCGAGCGCGTTCACCGCGCGCGCTGTGATCTCGGCCGCAGGCCGTTCGAGAAGCCTTTGCGCCCGCGGTCCGCCACACCACCCGACGATGAGCGGCGCGGCGAACGGGTACGTCGTCCACCACGTCGGAAAGTCCTTGTCGGAGGTGTGGAGAAAGCTCATTCGCTCAACGCCTTCCGACGCGTGCGTCGTGGCGAACGTCTCGTCAGCCCAGAATCGTTCGCTGAGGCGCAGCACCACGCGGACAACGTCGCCCATCGCCAGATGCGCGAGGGCCTGTGCTTTGCCACGGAGCTCTGGGTCGAAGGCGATTGCTCCACGACCGTCCGGCGGCGCCTGTAACACGCCGAGCGGTATCGTGACGATTGCGGCCCGCGCGGTGATCGGCTTCCTGCGTGCCATCTCGATCACCACACGCCCTGGTTTCCAGCGCACGGCGGTCACGATAGATGAGACCCTGAGACGTGAGGAGAGTGGTTCGGCGAGCCAGGCGATGACGCGATCGTAGCCCTCGACGACGCGCGCCAGCCGCCGCTCGCGAACGTCATCACCGGGACTGCCACCATCCGCGAGGGCCCGTGCGCTGATCAGGTGGGGGTCGGCGGCGTGAAATCCTTCGACGTACTCACGGGCGAGTCTTCGTTCGGCCGCGAGGCGGCGTCCGCCTGGCTTCTCACGAAGGACATCATCGAAGCTGCGATCGGTCTGTCTGTTGTGATGTCCGCCTTTACGAGGACCTGTCGTATCGAGCAGACGCATCGCGCGATCGAGACGATCCCAGAAGCCGGTCAGCGGCCGCAGTCCCGCTCGCGTCGGTTTCCATCGCGTGCCACACACGTCAGCAGAAGCGAGGGACGCCTCGTCCAAAAGCTGTTGCAGCTCGGGTGCCTGGCCATGAATGAACTCGGCGCCGAGTTCGATCGGGCGAGGCGTGTCGGGTGATGTGATGGTGAAGACGCGGCCGCCAATGCGATCGCGCGCCTCGAGGACGACAACCTCAATGTCGGCCTTATGCAGGGCATGCGCAGCCGCAAGTCCGGCCGCGCCGGCGCCGATCACCACGACCACGCTAGCAATGTACTGCAATTGCGCCAAAAGCCTAGAGCCGAAGCCCAGAGATGGCCTTGCTGATCGCGTCGCGCACACCGATGAACGTCTGCACGTCTGGTTCGCGGTGTTGACGCTTTCCGCGACCGTCTTGGTGCCGTCCTCGGTGGCTTTCACCGTGTCGTTGATCGTTCGCAGAATGCCGTTGACCAGCGTGTTGATTTTCCGGCCGAGGTCTTGGTCTGATCGGCGAGCTTGCGAATCTCGGCGGCGACGACCCAGAAGCCACGCCCCTGCTCACCTGCGCGCGCGGCCTCGACGGCGGCGTTGAGCGCGAGCAGGTTGGTCTGGCTCGCCACCACGGTGACCTGAAGTGCTCGAGTTTCAGTCCTTTCGGCATAGTAGTCGCGGCGCGCCCACTCTATCGGTCGGACTTCGACCTACTTTTGCCCTTTGCCGTTTGCCTTTTGACCTTGCCGATCGGCAATGGCGCTTCACGGGCAATCATCACCTCCGTCGATTTGATGATGGCCATCGCCTCGTCGCCGCGCCGCAGTTTCAGCTCTTGAATCGCGTCGCCGGTGATGACGGCGGTTAACGTCTGGTCGCCGATCCGCAGCCGCACCTGCGCGAGCAGGCCATCCACACGCACTTCCTCGACGAAGCCGCGCAGACGATTGCGCCCGCTGAGCGCCACGATGAGACCGGTCGATCCTGCCTTTCGCTTGGCCGACGGCGAGGATGGGTTCCCATGGGCGATCAGTCGCTCGATTTCGGCGTCAGCAATCCGATGATGGCCGCCCGCAGTGGTGGTCGTGCGAACGGTACCGCTGTAGATCCACTGCTTCAACGTTGAGTAGCCGACGCCAAGACGCTGTGCGGCGGCGCGAACGGTCAGGAGTGCTGCCATGGCGTATCGACCACGATGCGGCAGGAGTATGTCTTGACGATCAGCCACACATGATCGCCAGGCTGGAGATGAAGTGACTCGACGCCGGTAGGTGTGAGATGCACGATGAAACGCGCACCGGCGTCCACGACCGCGACCATCGTCGGGCCGTGAGCGATCAGTTCGATGAGGCGGGCGCGCAGCACGTTGCGCGCACTGAGGCCACGCGGCTCCTCGGTGCCGACGAGGATGTCTCCGGCGCGAATCGCAATACGAATCCGAGCGTTCACCGCAGATGCGGTCAGCGGGACCTCGAGCTCCGTGTCTGTTCCCTCGACGCGGCACTCCATCGTTCCGGCGCGCTCGCGGCGCTCCACCACGACGCCGTTGAAGACGTTTTCGAATCCGGCGAGATTCGCCAGCACGGTCTGCTCCGGACGATCGAGGACCTCGTGAGGAGTGCCCCTGGCAATCACTCTGCCGGCGTCGATGACCACGGCCTGCTGGCCGAGGGTGTAAACCTCGCGATGACTGTGTGTCACATAGAGCATAGGAATGCGGCGGGCCTGGTTCGCGCGCCGCAGATCGTCCATGATGCGCGACTGAATGGTCTGATCGAGCGCGGAGAGCGGCTCGTCGAGCAGCAAGAGTGACGGCTCGGTTACCAGTGCTCGGGCCAGTGCCGCACGCTGGCGCTCGCCACCCGAGACGTGTGCCGGCCGGCGATCGAGAATCTCAGAAATACGAAACGACTCCGCGATCGTCGAGACACGCGCCTGCCGCTCGTCAGTGCCGAGCCGATTCAATCCGTATCCGATGTTCTCGCGCAGCGACATGTGTGGAAAGAGCGCCGCCTGTTGAAACACGTAGCCGACGTGGCGATCCTGCACGGCCACATTCACTCGAGTCGTCGAGTCGAAGAGAACGCGGTCGCCAACCGCAATGCGCCCCCCGTCTGGCCGCGCGAGCCCGGCAATGCAACGGAGCAGGGTTGTCTTTCCCGATCCTGAGGCACCAAAGAGCATTGTGATGCCGGGCCGGGCGTCAAACGAGACGTCGAGCGTGAATCCCGCACCCAGCCGCTTGAGGACGCTGATTGCGAGCATCATGCGATGGGAGCCGCTGCCCACGGTCTGCGCCGGAGTCCGTAGACGGCGATCAACACCAGCATCGAGAACGCGAGCAGCACGAGCGCTGTCTGGTTGGCCTGCGCGTACTCAAGTGCCTGCACGTGGTCGTAGATCGAAATCGAGACCGTCCGTGTGATGCCGGGAAGATTGCCCCCGACCATCAGGACCACTCCGAACTCGCCGACGGTGTGCGCGAAGCTCAGCACGAGGCCGGCGATGACGCCTTCAATCGACAATGGCAGCGTCACGCGGACGAACGTTCGAAATCCGGAAGCGCCCAGAGTGGCCGAGGCCTCGCGCAGGTTCGGATCGATCTGCGCAAACGCCGCCGCGACCGGCTGCACCGCAAACGGCAGGGTGTACAGGACGGACGCGATCACGAGACCTTCGAAGGTGAAAGCGAGCGGATGCCCCGTCCACTCGGTCCACCATCGCCCGAGCGGGCTGCGCGAGCCCATGCTCATGAGCAGATAGAAGCCGAGAGCCGTTGGCGGCAACACGAGCGGCAGCGAGACGATTGATTCGACCAGAAATGTCCAGCGTCGTCGCGAGAAGGTGAGCCAGTGGGCGAGTGGCAGGCTGATGACGAGGAGAATGACAGAGACCAACGCTGCCAGGCGAGCGGTCAGAGCCATCGCTTGCCAGTCCATTAGCGTTCCGCTGCGAAACCAAACTTGTGAAGGTGCTCGGTGATATCTGGGCGCTTGAGGTAATCGAGGAACTCGCGCGCCAGCGGCTTGCGCGATGAGGCGCTGACGATGACAGCCGCCTGGTCGATCGGCGGGTGGGCCGCGGCAGGAATCTCCATATAGGTACCGCGTGCGCGCAATGCCGGGCCGACGGCGAGTGATAACGAGATGATGCCGACGCTCGCGTTACCAGAGTCGACGAGCTGCGCGGTCTGCGAAATGTTCTCGCCCAGCACGAGCTTGCCCCGAACGGCGTCGTAGATCTTCTCGTGTCGCAGCGCGGCTTCGGCGGCGCGTCCGTACGGCGCGAACTTCGGATTGGCGATCGCGACGCGCATCACCCGCGCGTCGGTCAGGCTGCGGAGGCCGCCGCGAATGTCGATGCCGGACTCCTTCCGCGTCCACAACACAAGGCGGCCCGTCGCGTACTGGTAGAGGCTTGACGCATCTGCATGACTGCTGGCGATCAGCCGCCTGGGATAGTCGATGTCGGCCGACAAGTAGACGTCATACGGCGCACCGTTCTGGATCTGGGCGAAGAAGTTGCCTGATGACCCGAATGACACCGTCACGGTGGCATTCGAGTGGCGTTCAAATGTCCTGATCACCTCAGGCAATGCGGCCTGCAGATCGGACGCGGCAGCAACGGTCAGCGCTCGGCGTGTCTGCGCCGACACTGGCATGAACCGGGAGCCGGCCGCGAACATCGCGACGATCGCGACGACCAGGACGCACCACCTCATGTCCTCATGGTACTCACAGTCTGGAAACGCTACAAGCCGATTACAGTCGATTTGAGGAACGTCTAAGTACGATATACAGTGTCGTGTAATGAATCGCGTCCGGGTTCGTGTCTGGGTGTCGATGTGCCTGGTGCTGTGCTGCGCGTCGCTGGCTGGCGCACAGGTCGGCGGTGGTGCGATGACCGGTGTCGTGGCAGATGCAACGGGATCCGCGACGCCGGGAGCCACGGTAACGGCGGCGAATAGCCGGACCGGTGTTACGCGGACCGCTGTCACCAATGCGTCTGGTGTCTACACGCTGCCGGGGCTGGCGCCCGGACGTTACGTCGTGGACGTGACGCTCTCCGGTTTCCGAAGCGTGCGCCATGAAGACGTACGGGTGGAGACCGGTGTGACGATTCGTCTCGACGTGATGCTCACGGTGGGCAACGTCACCGAGGCGATTACGGTGACGGCAGAGACGCCGGCGCTGCGCGCGACGGCGAGCCTCGGCGAGGTCGTGTCGGAAGAGAAGATCGTCGCGCTGCCGCTCAACGGCCGCAGCTTCATCACACTGTCTTCACTTGTGCCCGGGGTCGCGCTGCCGCAGGGGTCGCAGCTGCCGCGCATCAACGGGGGCCGTCCGCGCACCAACGAGTATCTGTTCGACGGCATCTCGGTGCTGCAGCCCGAGCCCGGCCAGGTCGCCTTCTTTCCCGTGGTCGATGCAATCCAGGAATTCAAGATTGAGACCAACAGCCCGCCGGCGGAATTCGGCCGCTTCAACGGCGGTGTCGTCAACCTGACGACCAAGGCCGGCACGAATGAGCTGCACGGCACGGCGTTCGAGTTCTTCCGGAACGAATCGCTGAACGCGCGCAACTTCTTCCAGACCACCAACACGACCAAGCCCAGGTTCAGCCGCAATCAGTTCGGCGGGGTCCTCGGTGGGCCGGTGCAGCGCAATCGCACGTTCTTCTTCGTGGACTATCAAGGCCAGCGGCAGGACGTCGAGCGCACCGTGCTCTCGACTGTACCCACGATGGCCCAGCGCCAGGGCGTCTTCACCCAGAACATCTACGATCCGGCGACGACAGTGGCCAATGACGCCGGCGGCTTCACCCGGACGCAGTTCCCGAACAACACGATTCCGACCGAGCGCATCGATCCGATCGCGCGTTCGCTGCTGACCCGTTTTCCCGAACCGACATCCGCTGGTACGGTGAATAACTACCGCCGCACGGCCAGCGAGATCGACGACCAGAACCAGTGGGATGTGCGGCTCGATCACGTGTTCGCATCGAACCGCGATCGCGCCTACGCCCGTCTCTCGAACTTCCGCGGCCGCTTCGAGCCGGTGACGCCACTGCCTGAGGGCAGCGGCACGACAACCGGCACCCTCGGCCCGCAGGACACGACGTCGTGGGCACTGGCCACCAACTATCAGCACACGTTTTCGAGCAACGTGCTCAACGAATTGCGCGTGGGCGACACGCGACGTACGGTGCATCGCACCGCCGCGCAGCTGGCCACATCTGCCGGCTCGGCACTCAACATTCCAGGTATTCCTTCGGCGGCGCAGTTCCCGAACACGCTGCCGACGTTCAGCATTACCGGCTATCAGATTCTCGGCTCGCCGGTGAACACCGCGTCGGATTTCAACACCAGTGTGACGGAGATTGCCGACGCGCTGACCTGGGTGAAGGGACGGCATACGTTCAAGACTGGATTTGGCTGGCGATGGGAGCGGCTCAACGTGATTCAGCCGTCGTCGCCGACCGGATCGTTCACGTTCAACCAGTTGGGGAGCGATCTCCCGGGCGCGGCCAACACCGGTGCACCGCTCGCCAGCTTCCTGCTCGGGCAAGTCCAGACGTTCTCGATCGACCTGCAGACGTCCGAGATTCAGGAACGGGCTCGATTCCAGGAGTACTTCATCCAGGACGACTGGAAACTGTCGAATCGCCTGACGATCACGCCTGGCCTGCGCTACACGCTGAACTTCCCCTCGACGGAAATCAACGGACAGGTCGGCGTTTTCAATTTGCAGACGCAGCTGCTCGAGTATCCCGGCGACCAGCCGGTGCGGCCGCTGAAGAAGAACAACTTTGGTCCCCGTCTCGGCATCGCCTATCGCCTGACCGACAAGACGCTCGCCAGCACCGGCTACGGCCTGATCTGGATCGAGATGGCTGGTATCACGACGCCGTTCACGACGCCGACGTTTCCGTTCCTGCAAACCGTATCGGAACGCGCGCTGAGCAACGTCACGCCGGCGTTCGTGCTGCAGAACGGACCGAGTGTGTCGCCACTCGAGCCGACGCCTACCGCTGGCCTCGGTCAGGGCGTCTTTGCCGTGGATGGCACGCTCGGCTCAGGCTACGTGCAACAGTGGAATGCGTCCGTGCAGCGCGAGCTGACCTCTTCGATGAGCGTCGAGGTCGGCTACGTCGGCTCGACGATCACCCACGTCGGCATCCCAGACACGAACCTCAATCAATTGACAGCCGAACAGCTGGCGATCGGCGCACCGCTGCAGCAGACGGTCCCCAATCCGTTCTTCGGGATGCTCCCGCACTCCTCGTCGCTTGGCGATCCGACGATTACGCGTGCGCAGCTGCTCAAACCGTATCCGCAGTACACGACCGTCAGCCTGTATCGCAACAACGTCGGCACGAGTGAGTATCGCGGCATCACGGCAAAGCTGGAGCAGCGTCTCTCGCGCGGGCTGTCGTATCTGGTGAGCTACACGCGCTCCCGTCTTATGGACGATGCCTCGTCGGTGTTCGACGCGTCGATTCTCGCCGGACCAGTCGCGAATTATCCGGTGGCCGACAGCTTCGATCGCGCGCGCGAACGCGACCTCTCAACCGGCGATATTCCACACGTCTTCGTCGCGTCGGCGATCTGGGATTCTCCCTGGGGAACGGGCCGCGCACGGCAGGCGCACGGCGTGATCGGCGCGCTGGCCAATGACTGGACGGTCGCAGCGGTCGTGACCCGCCAATCGGGCATTCCGATCGCGGTCACTCAGCAGACCAACTTCAACGCCTTCGCCGGTTTCGGCACGCAGCGGCCGAATCTCGTCGGCGATCCCGAGCTACTGGCCGACGAACGTACGCCGTCGCGATGGTTCAACACCGCCGCGTTTGCGACAGCGCCGGTCTTCACGCTGGGCTCAGCATCGCGCAATCCGGTCCGCGGTCCCGGCTACAAGAACGTGGACCTGGCGATCAGCCGGCGCATTCCGATGCCGATGCGCCGCGCTACGGCGCTCGAGGTACGCGCCGAGGCCTTCAACCTGCTGAACGCGCCGCCGTTCGCTAATCCCGGTGCAACATTCGGCACGACGACGTTCGGCGTCATCTCGTCAGCCGGCGATCCACGGGTCGTTCAGCTGGCGGCCAAGTTTCTGTTCTGAGAGTCGTCCTGAGTCCAAGGACAAGGGACGCCGGGCCCCTTCGGGCGTAGACTGAGGCATGGTCACACGATCACTCGGCGTCGGCGTCTTTCTTCTGGCCGCGCTGTCGATCGCGGCCCCTGCATCCGCGCAGCGATTTGCGTTCGAGCGCACCTATGACGTCGCGTCATCGCCGGTGATCGACGTCTCGACGACTCGCGGAAAGATCAACATTCGCACCGGCGAACCGGGGCGTGTCGTCGTCAGCGGCGCAACGACGGTACGTATCGGATTGACCCTGCCCGCCAACGCGGTGGAGTTGGCGCAGAAGGTTGCCGCGACGCCGCCTATTGAACAGACCGGCGACGGTCTGCGTCTGCGTTCGCCGTCCGATCCGGCCGAGGACCTGGCGGTGACCGTGAACTACGACGTGCGCGTGCCGCCCAACGCTCGCGTGATCGCAGTCAGCGATTCGGGCGCGATCGAGGTGCGCGACATTGCCGGGCACGTCGAGGTGCGCACGCAATCGGGTGCGATCTCGCTGATGTCGCTCGGTGCTGCCGACGTAGAAACCGGATCCGGAGCGGTTCGGCTCGACGGCGCGACTGGTGCTGTGCGCATCACGACGTCGAGCAGCGCAATTACTGCACGCGGCCTGAGCGGCGGTCTGCACGCACGAACCGGTAGCGGCCGCGTGATCGGATCGTTCACGGGGGCAGGGCCGGTCAACATCGGCACGACCTCGAGTGCAATCGAGTTGAACGGGGTTTCCGGCGCATTGATCACGACCACCGAGAGCGGCCGTACAACGATTACGGGTGTGCCGTCGGCGCCGTGGGACGTCACGGCGGGTTCAGGAAGCATCGACGTGGACTTCGAGTCAGCGGTCAATGCGACGCTCCGTGCGTCAACCGGATCCGGTTCCGTCGACACGCCCGAGCGGATGGTCAAGGGCTCCATCGAGAAGCGACGCGTGGACGGCGCGATTGGCGAGGGTGGGCCGACCGTACGCCTGGCCAGCCGCAGCGGGTCGATTCACGTGAGGTAAACGCGTCGGCCCGACATCCCGAGCAGCGCTACCCGGCGCCTTCGGCTACGACCGTTGGCGCCCCGCAGGACGAGAAGACGCAGCGTCGCCACCAACACGCAATACGCCATCGTGACGAGTGCCCACTGGCGATGCGCGGTGATCACGGGATAAGCCATGCCGGGCACCAGGACTGTGGACGCCGCCTGCAGTCCTGTCATATACGCGACCATCAGCGAGAGTGCTCCGGTCACGTAGAGCGTCGTCGTTGCTGCCTTCAGCCATACCGATCGTTCGAACGCCACGTCCACCAGATCGACGACGGCCGCCGTCATCACCAGAACGATCGGAAAATGAATCACCAGCGGATGAAAGTTCGGCGCCCAGCTCGGGATCAGCCACGTGGTCGGCATGTCAGGGCTTCAGCGGGGCGAGCGGAATGACCATGACGAATGACAGCGACCATGGGCTCGCGCCGTCGAGGAACCGCTCCTCACCGATCACGTCCGACGACTTCGGCAGTCCTGTGGCGAGATAGTCGAGCGACACCTCGGCTTCGACGTTGCGCAGCCACTGTCCGTCCGCGAGCCGGCTGAACACATGGAATGCTGTGTCCCATTCAAAGTCAAGCTTGTGGGTGTAGGAACGAGTGCCGCCTGGCCGCGCCGCGGGGCTGAATTGATCGACGATGTCAACGTGCGAGGAGACCCAGCCTTTGGTCTGATCCGTGTCGAAGAGGTGGATATTCAGTTCCATCTCGAGCTGAACGTCGTTGTCGTCGCGGAAGGGCGTGAAGGCGGCCTCGAACGTCATGCCAATCCTCGGAATCGACGTGGGCACGTCGAGCGCGAAGATCATCTCGAAAATCGTCTCACGTGGCTCACGCGCGATATCGCCATTCACCTCGATGCGCGGCGCGGCAAATACGTTCTCGATCGTCCAGGTCGGCTCGATTTTGAATTCCGGAGCGCAGAGGAGCACGCAGCGCGTCGCACTCTGCGCGAGCGCAGGTGCAGGCAGCAGCAGGAGCGCGATGGGCAGTAGCCTCATCGCGTGCGGCAGCACGAACCGCATGCTATTCAGCCACTCTCCACGGTGACGTCGTCGGCCACCGTTTGACCGCATCGATCGCCCAGTCCGGCGTGCGATCGGTGTGGCACGTCGTGCAGGGATTCGGCACGCCCAGCCGCTTGGTCGTGACCGGCGAGATGAACTTGAAGGTGTGGCTGCGAACGTTGACGTTCCCGACCGTGCGTTCGATGGCGGGCATGTGGCACGCCACGCAGCGACTCCCGGTGCTGGTCGCCTTGTGCTGTGTGTGCTGTTCGATGGTGCCGCGAGGCCTTGGGCTGGACCTGCGGCCCGTGGCATTGCAGACCGTACAGGCTTGTCTTTCGTAGTGCCTGGCTGCGTCTTCTGGTCCCTGAGATGCCCGGTTTTTGGCGGCGTTTGGGCATTGTTGGTCCGAAGTTCACGCCTCCTGGCTGTTCGTAATTTCGTCGTTCCAGCGCTGTACGCCCTCGGACCTGAATATTACCTGCCGCCGCTGCAGCGCTACTGGATCCGGCGGAGCCGCTCGTCTACCTCAATTTCTCAATTGCGCCGGTCGCGGAGGTGGCGTCGTTCCTGCCGGCGCGGACAGCGACCAGGATTGATCCCGTGATCGTGCCGCGAACCGAGGAGCAGTGTTTCTTTACACGCGGATTGAGACTTTCGGGGCGGCGGCCTCATCACAACGTCTAGCGATCGGGTAATTAGCCAGAAACGCACCGCGAGAAGTCAGAGTCAAGGGCGGCGCAACGGAGCGCAGCGACGGCGTGATGGCGCTGAGCGCGGTGCGAGAATGGGGCGTGATGGGCTGCGACGACGCGTTGGTTCAGCATCATCGAGGTTCGATTCTCAACAAGGCACCGTCCTCCTCTGCCGTGAGCACGTAGAGTAGACCATCGGGCCCCTGACGAATGTCGCGCAGCCGCTGCTTCAACTCCATGAGGATCGGCTCGCGGCGCAACTCCTCCCAGCGGTCGTTGAACACGACGCGCTCAATATGTCCAGTACGTGGCACCCCGCCTTCGCGGAGTCCGGTGACGAACAGATTGCCGACCCAATGTGGAAACCGGTCGCCCGTGTAGAAGGTCATTCCGGTGGCGCCGATCGATGGCAGCCACACGACCGCCGGATCCTCCATTCCCTCGCGAGAAGGACGATTCGAGATGCGCGCGCCCGAGTAATCCCGGCCGAAGCTGACCAACGGCCACCCATAGTTTCGGCCCGCACGGAGAATGTTCAACTCGTCGCCGCCACTTGGTCCTTGCTCGCTCTCCCACACTTCGCCGGTTTCGGGGTTGACGGCCAGCCCATGTCCGTTTCTATGACCCAGTGTGAAGATGCCCGGCCTGTACCCTGCGCGGCCGACGAAGGGATCGTCTTTCGGCACCGTTCCGTCGTCGCGTAGTCGCACGGTTTTCCCCGCATAGTCACCGGGATCCTGTGCGCGGCGGACGTCCGGTGAACCCGGAGCGCTGATCGACATGTAGATCATGCCGTCGCGGCCAAATGTCACACGCGACGCTTCGGTCTCCGTCGCGCCTGACGCGAAGATGTCCCGAACGTCGACTAACGCATGACCGTTCCAGGTGCCTCGTGCGAGCGTGACGGCACCACCGCCGTTCGCAGTGGGCTTGTGGTACGTGAGGTATACCCAGCGATTGCGATCGAACTGCGGATGCAGGACGACGTCCATCAGGCCTTGCAGTCCGCGCGCTCCGCCCGTCTGCACAGCTGGAACGCCTTCGACGGGATGGTCGTCAAGCCTGCCGTCGCGGATGACGCGTAACCTACCGGCGCGTTCGGTCACGAGCATCGAACCGTCCGGAAGAAACGCGACAGACCATGGCTGCTCGAGCTGTTTCGCCACGACGACAACCTTCAGCTTGCGCTCCTCCGCTGATTCGAAGTTCATCACACGCTTGGGCAGATCGGGGGTCGCCCAGACGATTGGTGCCGGGGCATCGCTGTTGCCCATCTCGTGCGGCGCAAATGTCTGATGGTGCTGAGCTGAACTTGCCGCGGCAAGCGCACCAAGCGCGACACCACCCGTAACCATGAGTACGTGCGCGAGGCGACGGTGAGTCATTGTTGCTCCTTAGCTCGACCGCTTCCGGTCTCTGCCTCGATTAGAGCAACCTGCGTTCCCGATATTCACCTGGTACACTGAAAACGTCCTCGCCTGACATTCGCGGCGAGGCTCTGGAAGCACAACAGTGACCATTTTGTTTCAGCGGGAGTGTCTCCACGGATGATGGAATTCGCGCGCGTTTCGGTCTTGGCATTAGTGGTTGGCAGCACCCTCGCGGCAACCGCGCTGTCGGCTGAGGCGGGGGAAACGCTGAAGCCGGCAAAGGCGGCCAATGGACGAGTTGTAGTTCTCGGTGACAGCCTGGCGATTTCGCCGTCGCCGCGAGAAAGCTTTCCAGCACGACTGCAGGACTACCTGAGCGCAGCGAAGATACATCTCACCGTCGTCAATGCAGGCATGCGCGGCGACACGACGGCCGGCGGCTTACGGCGTCTGCGCCCGCTGCTCACGACAGACACTCGCATGTTGATCGTAGAGCTCGGCGCGAACGATGGCCTTCGCGGTGTTGAGATCTCGCAGATCGAGCGAAATCTCTCCGCCATCATCGAGACCGCGCAACGCAAGAACATTCCAGTCCTCCTGTGCGGCATGCTGGTGCCGCCACGCTTTGGCTGGGAGTACGCCGTCGCGTTTCCGGAGTTGTTCCAGCGAGTCGCCGCAAACTACCGAGTGCCACTGGTTCCATTTCTTCTTGACGGCGTGGCACTCATCGCGAAGATGAATGGCCCCGATGGTATCCATCCGAACGCCGACGGTGCCAAACGGATAGCGGACACCGTGTGGGGGTATCTCGAGTCCGCGCTTCAGGACGAGCAGGCCGCCGCAGCGACACCGAGCATCTAGTACGTAAGGGCGTATTGGAATTTCACCAAGAGCTGATTCGAATCCAGCTGCCACCGCTGCAGCAAGTCACGGACGTTGTGGTTCTAGACGACGAACAGATCGCCGACCGAGCGGAAGGTCCAACGGAGGCGCGTGTTCATCCGACCCAAGCGGCGATTGTCCGTCTGTCGTGTTGCACATACCTGAAACAGCAGCAGACCGACGCCGGCACCCGCGTGAAGCAATCCGGTCAGCACCCACGCCTCGACATGCGGCAGCAACAATTCCAATATGGGAAGCGCTGACACCGAATAGCGTGGCCGCTGCCACCCGCCTCGCCGCGCCGGCAATGTGCCGCCGCGCCGCCCGCCAACGGTCTGCCATCACCGGATCACATGCGGAACGCGTACTGGAGCTTCACGAGCAGCTGATTGGAATCGAGCTGCCAGCGATCGAGCAGCGAACGGATGTTGTGGTTGTAAACGACGAACAGATCGCCGACCGATGTGAACGTCCAGCGCAGCCAGGTATTCGTGCCGACCTCCGTGTCGTACGGTACGTAGCTGGCCATCGACAGGTCGGGCGAGATGCCAGCGGACGCGTCGCGGACACGTTGAAGTCACAGCGCGCTCGTCAAGGCGATCACCGCCCAGGCGGTCGCCGAGGCAGAGATGAATTGGTCCGCGCCGTGCGGAAAGCCGGATTCGAAATACGGTTGGAACCCGAACGCGCGCGAGCGGACGAACCACGTGCCGTCGTCGAGCTGCGTCCGCAGCAGGAATGCGATGCCTTTCTGGTACACGCGGTGCGAGGTGGCCATTCCGCCGGCGTGCAGAGCGTAAAGTGCTTGTCCCGTGGCATACGCGTCAGACGCCATGGCCGGCATCTGCCCCCAGCCGCCGTCTGGCCGCTGGAGCGCGACCAGTCGCTGCGATTGCGTGGTGATTTCATGTGCGCCGATTTTCGACCAGACGAACCCGAGGAGCGTGAACGCTTCGTCCTGCGTAGAGCCTGGTGCAGCCGCCATGCGCAGGAAATCCCTGGCCCGCGTGCGCCGAAAGTCCAGATCCTCACGCAACGCCGGCGGTCCATAGACCCCGAGCGCACGAATCGCCATCGCCGTGAACGGAATCGGGCTGTTGTCGGCTTGGGGCGGGCGGGTGTCTAGAAACACCCAACTGCCATTCTGCCGCTGCGTACTCGCCAGATTGACGACCGCAGCGTCGGTGGCCCTGTTCGGCGGCACGCCCGCCTGCGCCAACGCGAGCAGGCCATAGGTCAGCTCATTGACGCCGCCGCCGACCTCACGGCCGATCATCAGGTTGTCGCGACGACTGTTCCACACGTCGACGATCGCGCGGACCGGATGCGCGGCCGCCGCGGTATCAATGGGGATTCCGGCAGCGCTTGCGAGCGTCAGCGCCATCAGCGGCAGGGCCTGATGATGGCAGGAGACGCACTTGCCCTTCTCGTAGGCAATTGGACCGGTCGGTCGCAACGCGTCGAGCGCCGCGCTGACGGCAGCGCGAGCGGTCCGCGGCTGTGCGACGGGAACAGGTGCTGATGGGAGGGGGGTTCTCGGCACACCGGCGTCACGCAGTAGACGCGCAATCGGGGTCTCGCCCTGGAGCAGCGCCCAGTCGAGCGCCGTTCGGCCAGCCTGGTCGCGAGCATCGACGTCGCGCCCTTTGGTAATCAGAAGCTGCACCACGGCAGGGTCCGGATGGGGAGCCGCCGCGGCCATCATCAGCGGCGTCACCTCGCGCGTTCCGCGCGCGTCGAGATTCGCACCACGATCAATCAGCAGCCGCGTTGTCGCAGCATGCCCTTGAACGGCGGCCTGTCCAACTACTGGAAAGCGGCCTCGGGGATTGGGATCGGCGCCCAGTTTGAGTAAGGCGTCGATAACGTCGGGCTGCGACAGGCGATAACTTGCCAGTGCCGAAGCGAGGGACGGTGCCACATCGTCCAGCGAGATGCCGGCCTCCGCGACGACTTGGCGGGTTTCGGGATGGTCGCCGTACGCGAGTCGAAGCAGCTCGCTCTTCTCGTTGACGTCAGCTGCCGGACGTGCGCCACGGGCCAGCAACATGCGCATGACGTCGACCCGTCCCCGGCGCGCCGCCGTCACGAGGGCAGTCGTGCCGTCACGCATCCGGGCGTTGACGGCTGCGCCACGATCCAGCAGCAGGCGGACCTTCTCGATGTCGCCGGTAGCCCACATCAGCGCAGTGGCGCCGCCGCTGCTGGAGGCCGCGACCTCGGCACCGGCATCGAGGAGGGCGTTGACAGTGTCCGTTGATGCGAACGCGGCGGCATGCATCAGCGGAGTGGCGCCAATGTCGTCGCGCGCGTTCGGATCGGCGCCGGCCTTCAGCATCACGCGGAGGGCGCGGGTATCGTCCTGGCGGATGGCGTCCCACGGCCTGTCGTTCGCCGCGGCAGCGTTTGCTGACTGCAGGGCGCCGGCGGCTTGACCCGACGGCTTGAGCACGCTCCGCGCTGTGTCATCGGCCACAACTGTCCATTGCGCGCGACCGGTGTCGGTCTGCGACGCAGTCCACTCCGCCGGCGCCGCGCCCAGTGTCAGGTTGTCGAAATTGGCCGCATCGGCAAATACCACCGGGACGAGCGGCGCTGCAGCAAGCAGCATCGTCAACAATGTTTTCATAACGACCCACCCTCTTCCGGAGGCCTGATATGCCGGAACGAACGATACAGCATCAGGTCATAGACGATCTTCAATGCACCGCCGATAAACAACGGTCCTGCCAGGGCGACATGCTGCATGACCGAACCGCCAAGCAGCGGTCCCACCGCCCAGCCGGCATTTCTGGTCACATTGGTCATCCCGCTCGCAAACGTCCGGGCGGCCGGCGGGACAACCGCCATCACGTATGACTGACGCGTGGGCACGTCCATCTCCACAAGCGCCTCGCGTGCGAGGAAGAGGGCGGCGGCGAGTGCCGCCGTCGGGGCCGCGGGCGCGAGCATCAGCAGCACACTCGACGGCAGGTGCGTCACCACCATCGTGTTCAGGAGTCCTATGCGCCTGGCCATCCAGGCGGCGGCGAGATGCGAGACGACATTGAGCACCCGCGCCGCGAAGAAGAGCACCGCCAGCTGGACTTCGGACATTCCATAGCGGTGAAAGAACCAGAATGCGATCAGCGCGGAGTTGAGGAAACCGCCACCCACGCTGTCGAGGCCGAAGAGCAGCGCCAGTTTTCGTACCGTCCGCCCTGTTCGTGCGTCGGCCACCGTCCTCCGCAACGTTGGCGACGTGGCGGAGGGCGCCTCCGCACTGTTGCTCAGGAACGCATACGGAACGGTCGCCAGCATTACGACACCCGCACTCAAGTCGAACGTCAGCGCATGCGCCGCGCTTTGGCTGATCGCAGCAAAGCGCTCGAGCATGGTTGGCGTGACGGCGGCGAGCGCACCCAAGGCATGTCCTGAATCGACGGCGACGTTATACCAAGCAAGGGCCCAGGTTCGCTGGTTATCGCTCACAACGGCCGGAAGAATCGCCTGATCGAGCGCGGACGCAGGGCCGCGATCGCGTCCCATGCCGTTGACCATGCCGACAACCGCGACGATGAGTAACGCACCGATTCGGTGGGTGGACGCGATACTCACGTATCCAAGCGCCGTCAGTAGTCCGAGGACGAGGAGGGTGTATCGCCGGCCCCATTTGTCAGCCCACAGACCGACCAGGATCGTGCCGACGGCGCTGCTCGCGATACCGATCCCGATCACCAGACCGATGCCGACCGGCGAGAGACCCTCGGCCGCGAGGTGAATCGCGATGATCACACCGACCAGGCTCACGGCCGCCGCACGCACGC
>DAINQP010000039.1:0-25622 GCA_036742665.1 Vicinamibacterales bacterium
TGATCTCTGGACCAGCGGAAAAGCCATTGCCTGAGATCGGGAACCGGGACTAAGGGGGCTAGGGACCAGATTCGGCACTCGCATCTGGCTCGTGACGCGACCACCAGATTGCGGCCCGTTCCTCGCTCCACGCGATGCCCACCGGAATCTCGGCCAGCCGACGTGAGAGCTCGCGAGCCGACTGCGGACGTTTCCCGGGATCTTTGTCGAGGCACGACATAATCAGCCGATCGAGTTCCGGCGGAATCGGTAGCTCGGTCCGCTGTGAAACGGGTACCGGCACGGTGTGCGCGTGGTGCATCATTACCGCAATCGGCGTATCGCCGCGGAATACGAGATCTCCGGTGAGCAGCCAATATGCGACGCAGCCGACTGAGTAGATGTCGGCGCGGCTGTCGATTTCGCCACTCGAGAGCACTTGCTCGGGCGCAATGAACGCCGGAGTCCCGCGCAGGACGTTCTCCTGCGTGACGAGCGCCTCGCGTGCGGCAGCGTGTCTGACCTTCACGATGCCGAAGTCCAGCACCTTGATGAAGTCGTGTTCGCCGCCGTACCGACACACCAGGATGTTTGCCGGCTTGATGTCGCGGTGCACCAGCCCGTGCGCCTCGGCTTCAGCCAGCGAATGACACACCTGTCGAAGCAGGAAGATGGCACGCTCGGCAGACACCGGGCCGTGGCGCTTGACCAGCGTATCGAGGTTGAGGCCGTCGAGCAGTTCCATCACGTAATAAAACCGTCCGTCGCCAGCCACCCCAAAGTCCCAGAGTTCAACGGTGTGCGCCGAACGCAGCTGCGCGGTCACCTGCGCTTCGCGCTCGAAACGACGCATCGCGTCGGCGTCGCCCTCTTCGCGGTCTGATGTCTGCAGCAGCTTGATCGCAGCCGGACGTGCAAGCAGGCGATGGCTGGCCCGCCACACCTCGCCCATGCCGCCCTTTCCCAGGCGCTCGATCAGGCGATAACTGCCCAGTTCTTGCGCGCGCGTCGCTTCTTTGCCTAAGGCATACACGACGCGTTGACCGGCGTACGCCAGCGCCACGATCAGAATGTACGGGAAGACGATTGAAAAGAAGAACTGAATCGGGGCGAGCTCAAACGGCGTTCTGCCGCTGATGATCATCCAGCCGATCACGAGGGGCACCGACGAGACCGACGCAATGGTTGCGATCAGGGCCTTGGCCGGACGCGTGGGAATTACCACCGTAAAAAGCGGAGTCCATACCGCGACCCACGAGAGTCCCATCCAGCCATCGCTTGTCAGGTGCGCCAGGTGGCTGTATTCGGCGATCGCGATCCCCAAGTTGCTGAGGACCAGGAACACGAGGCCGACGTTCATCAACGTGGGGAGCGGCAGGTTGCCATACACGGTGAGGGCTGCGACCACCAGCGCCATCGCTATCGCGATCACGCCGGGCAGCCAGTAGAGCGGCGACGACAGCATCATCGCTCGCGCGTCGGCAAAGATCAGGTTCGGGACATACCCGGCCATGAAAAACGTGAACGCGTACATCAAGGCCAGAATGCGGAGCCGGCGAGCCGAGCGGCTGAGAATATCTGCCGACAGCCCGCGAGTGTCCTCGCGTGTGGCCGTCACGATCGCGTCACGAGGACGCAAGAGTTTTTCTCGCGAGGCGTGCGTCGTCATGTTGAGGCGGCCCGACCGCAGCCAAGGGCCAAGATGAAGACTAAGAGGGCAGCAACCCAAGCTGCCGCATCATCGCGGCGAGATCCTCGACGTGCCACACTTCGGCGATCTGGCCGTTCGCGATGGCATACATGTCGATGTAGGCGAACGACGCTGTCTTGCCGGTCGGCGGGGCGCCCATCAGCTCGCCGCGGTTCGTGCCGGAGATCTTGCCTGTTACCGAGACGCGCTCCTCGTCGGCGACAAGGCTCTCGATCGTAACTTTCAAGTCGGGAAACGCCCCTCGGAACATCTCGGCGGCCTCGAGCACACCCTGCCTGCCTTGTTTCTGGCCGGGCGCGGGGGTGTGATCAACCATGTGCTCCGCCACGATCCGCTCGAGCGTGCGCGAGTCGGCGGCCGCGAAGGCAGCGATGAACTGGCGGGCAATGTGCTTGTTTTGTTCGAGCATCCGTTCTTCTCCTCGACGTGGGCGCGCGCTGCGCGCGGCGATTGTACGCGGCTCGCAGTCCGACTCCGCATGGTTGGGCTAGGGTCAATCTGAGCCGTAGAAGTCCATTGTTGGGTAAAGCGCGTCACACCCTACAACGCCCGGATGTCTCCACAAACCGCCTGCAGCCTGACGACTCTCGCGCATCGTTGGGAAAACTGAGCAGCGGAGTCGGCTCAATGGCTGAGCGTGATTCTTGCTTAGAACGCGCAATCCCTGTGATTCAATAGCGATTTTGGGTTTATTCCTGGAGCACACGCATGCAGCGGACTGAATCTGTTGTTCCGCCGACCCCGGCTGCCGTCCTGACGTCGCCACCTCCACATTCCGAACTCTCAGAACTGCTCAGAGTGCTTCAAGCCGTTCGCGACGGCGACTTCTCGGTCCGCCTGCCAGGCGACTGGACCGGCCTCGAGGGGAAGATCGCCGACACCGTCAACGAGATCGTGAAATCCAACGCCCGAATGGCGAGCGAGCTCGAACGCGTCGGCAAGGTGGTCGGTAAACAAGGCAAGACGAGGCAGCGCGTGAAATTCGGCCGGCCCAGCGGTGCGTGGGGCGAGATGGAGACCTCGGTCAACACACTGATTGACGACCTCCTCTGGCCGACGACGGAAGTGACGCGTGCGTTGGCCGCGGTTGCCAAGGGCGACCTGCTGCAGACAGTGCGCCTCGACGTTGACGGCCGTCCGCTCGAAGGCGAATTTCTCCGCTCGGCGACGATCGTCAACACGATGATCGAGCAGCTCGGCGTGTTCACCTCGGAAGTGACGCGCGTGGCGCGCGAAGTCGGCACTGATGGCAAGCTCGGTGGCCAGGCCGAGGTCCGCAACGTCAGTGGCGTGTGGAAGGACCTAACCGACAGCGTCAACTCGATGGCGAGCAACCTGACGGGTCAGGTCCGCAATATCTCAGAAGTGACGATCGCAGTCGCCAACGGCGATCTCTCGCGCAAAATCACGGTCGACGTTCGCGGCGAAATTCTGCAGCTGAAAGAAGCCATCAACACGATGGTGGACCAGCTGCGATCGTTCGCCTCGGAAGTGACGCGCGTCGCGCAGGAGGTCGGCACCGAAGGACGTCTCGGCGGCCAGGCCGTGGTGCCTGGCGTGGCAGGCACGTGGAAGGACCTCACCGACTCGGTCAACGCGATGGCGCGCAACCTGACCGACCAGGTGCGCAACATTGCGGAAGTGACGACCGCCGTCGCGCGCGGCGACCTCTCTCGCAAGATCACCGTCGATGTCCGCGGCGAGATTCTCGAGCTGAAGAACACCATCAACACGATGGTGGACCAGCTCAACTCCTTCGCGTCTGAAGTCACGCGCGTCGCCCGCGAGGTCGGCACGGAAGGACGGCTCGGTGGTCAGGCGCAGGTGCCTGGCGTCGCCGGCACGTGGAAGGACCTCACCGACAACGTCAACTTCATGGGCAGCAACCTGACTGCACAGGTCCGCAACATCGCGGAAGTGGCGACGGCCATCGCCGGCGGCGACCTCTCCAAGAAGATCACCGTGAACGTCAGCGGCGAGATCCTGCTGCTGAAAGAGACCATCAACACGATGGTCGACCAGTTGAACGGGTTCGCCGGCGAAGTCACGCGCGTGGCGCGCGAAGTCGGCACGGAAGGGCGACTGGGTGGTCAGGCCAAGGTGCTGGGCGTGGCCGGTACGTGGAAGGACCTCACCGATTCGGTCAACTGGATGGCGAACAACCTGACCACGCAGGTTCGCAACATCGCGGAAGTGGCGACGGCCATCGCCAACGGCGATCTCTCGAAAAAGATCACGGTTGACGTCAGCGGTGAGATTCTCGAGCTGAAGAACACCATCAACACCATGGTGGATCAGCTCAACGCGTTTGCCGGCGAGGTGACGCGCGTCGCGCGCGAAGTCGGCACGGAAGGCAAGCTCGGTGGTCAGGCGCAGGTGCCTGGCGTCGGCGGCACGTGGAAGGACCTCACCGACAACGTCAACCTGCTGGCCGCGAACCTCACGACCCAGGTCAGAAACATCGCCGAGGTGACAACCGCCGTCGCGCGCGGCGACCTGTCGCGCAAGATCACGGTCGACGTCAAAGGCGAGATTCTCGAGCTGAAGAACACCATCAATACGATGGTGGATCAGCTCAACGCCTTCGCCGCCGAAGTCACGCGCGTCGCGCGCGAGGTCGGCACGGAAGGCAAGCTCGGTGGTCAGGCGCTGGTGCCTGGCGTCGGCGGCACATGGAAAGACCTCACCGACAATGTCAACCTGCTGACCGGCAACCTCACCGTGCAGCTGCGCGACGTGTCGAAGGTGGCGACGGCCATCGCCAACGGCGACCTCAGTCAGAAGATCACGGTCGACGTCAGCGGTGAGATTCTGCAGATCAAGGACACCATCAACACGATGGTGGACCAGCTGAACGCGTTCGCCGGCGAGGTCACGCGCGTCGCGCGCGAAGTCGGCACTGAAGGACGACTGGGCGGTCAAGCCAACGTGCGCGGCGTCGCCGGCACGTGGAAGGACCTCACCGACTCGGTCAACTCGATGGCCAACAACCTCACGGCGCAGGTCCGCAACATCGCGGACGTCGCCACGGCCATCGCGCGCGGCGACCTCGGACGCAAGATCACGGTCGACGTCAAGGGCGAGATTCTCGAGCTGAAGAACACCATCAACACGATGGTGGACCAGCTCAACGCGTTCGCGGCCGAAGTCACCCGCGTGGCCCGCGAGGTCGGCACCGAAGGCAAGCTCGGTGGGCAGGCGCAGGTGCAGGGCGTCGCCGGTACGTGGAAGGACCTCACTGACAACGTCAACTTCATGGCCAGCAACCTGACGGCGCAGGTCCGCAACATCGCCGAAGTGGCGACGGCCATTGCCGGCGGCGACCTCTCCAAGAAGATCACCGTTGACGTCCGCGGCGAGATGCTGCTGCTCAAGGACACGCTCAACACGATGGTCGAGCAGTTGCGGTCGTTCGCGGCCGAAGTCACCCGCGTGGCCCGCGAGGTCGGCACCGACGGTCGTCTCGGCGGTCAAGCGGTCGTGCCCGGCGTCGGCGGCACGTGGAAGGACCTCACCGACAATGTCAACCTGCTCGCCGCAAACCTCACGACACAGGTCAGAAACATCGCCGAGGTGACGACGGCCGTGGCGCGCGGCGACTTGTCTCGCAAGATCACCGTCGACGTCAAGGGCGAGATTCTCGAGTTGAAGAACACCATCAACACGATGGTGGACCAGTTGAACGCGTTCGCCGCCGAAGTCACGCGCGTGGCGCGTGAGGTCGGCACGGAGGGTCTCCTTGGCGGTCAGGCCCAGGTGCCTGGCGTCGCCGGCACGTGGAAGGACCTCACCGACAACGTCAACGTCATGGCCGCGAACCTCACCGAACAGGTCCGCGGCATCGTCAAGGTCGTAACCGCCGTGGCTAACGGCGACCTCAAACAGAACCTGACGGTCAAGGCCAAGGGCGAGGTGGCGGCTCTCGCCGAGACGATCAACAACATGACCGGGACGCTGGCGACATTCGCCGATCAGGTGACGTCAGTGGCCCGCGAGGTCGGGGTCGAAGGCCGACTGGGTGGACAGGCGAACGTGCCCGGCGCCGCCGGCACATGGAAGGACCTCACCGGTAACGTGAACCTGCTGGCCGCGAATCTCACCACGCAGGTGCGCGCCATCGCCGAAGTCGCAACGGCGGTCACCAAGGGCGACCTGACCCGATCGATTCAGGTTGATGCACGCGGTGAGGTGGCCGAGCTCAAAGACAACATCAACACGATGATCGACAACCTGCGGTTGACGACCGACCGCAACACCGAGCAGGACTGGTTGAAGACCAACCTTGCCCGGTTCACTGGCATGTTGCAGGGGCAGCGCGATCTGACGACCGTCGGCAAGTTGCTGCTCAGTGAACTGGTGCCGCTGGTCAACGCCCACCAGGGTGTCATCTACCAGATGGACGTCGAGCCACTGCCGATGCTCAAGCTGCTCGCCGGGTACGCGGAAGCGCCCGGGCACGAGTTCCCTCAGACTCTGCATTTAGGGCATGGCTTCATCGGGCAGTGTGCAAAGGACAAGCGCCGCATTCTCGTCACCGATATCCCGAGGGACACGCCGCCGGTTGGTGCGGTGTCGTTCCAGGCTCTTCCGCGGAACGTGGTGGTGCTGCCGGTCAGCTTCGAAGGACAGATCAAGGCGGTCATCAGTCTCGCTTCGCTCGGCGATTTCTCGGCCACGCACCTGGCGTTCCTCGAGCAGCTCACCGCGAGCATCGGCATCCTGCTGAACTCGATTGAAGCGACGATGCAGACCGAAGGTCTGTTGAAGCAATCGCAGCAGCTCACCAACGAGCTGCAGACGCAGCAGAAGGAACTGCAGCAGACCAACGAGCAGCTCGCACTGAAGGCGCAGCAGCTCGCCGAGCAGAACGCCGAGGTCGAACGCAAGAATCAGGAAATCGAACAGGCGCGGCGGGCCCTCGAAGAGAAGGCCGAAGAGCTCGCGCTCACCTCGAAGTACAAGTCGGAATTCCTCGCCAACATGTCGCACGAGCTGCGCACGCCGCTGAACAGCATTCTGATTCTCGGTCAGCAGCTCACTGACAACCCGGAGAAGAACCTCACGGCCAAACAGGTCGAGTTCGCGCGCACCATCCACGGTGCCGGCACCGACCTCCTCAATCTGATCACCGACATTCTCGATCTCTCGAAGATCGAGTCCGGCACGGTCACCGTTGAGGCCGAGGACATCTTCTTTACGAACCTGCTGGAAATGGTCGTGCGCACCTTCAAGCACGACGCCGAAAACCGCGGGCTGTCGTTCGAGGTGCAGGTCGACTCTGCCCTCGGCCGCAGCATCGTCACCGACTCGAAGCGTCTGCAGCAGGTGCTGAAGAACCTGTTGTCGAATGCCTTCAAGTTCACCTCGCAGGGCGGCGTGCGGTTGAACGTGACAGAGGTCGTCGGCGGGTGGACCCCGCACCATCCCGTGCTCAGTCAGGCCGGGCGTGTCGTCGCTTTCGAGGTGGCGGATACCGGTATCGGCATTCCGCCTGAAAAGCAGCGCATCATCTTTGAGGCCTTCCAGCAGGCGGACGCGAGCACCAGCCGCAAGTACGGCGGCACCGGTCTGGGACTCGCGATCAGTCGCGAGCTGTCAACACTGCTCGGCGGCGAGATTCAGTTGCGCAGCACGCCGGGCGTGGGCTCGACATTCACGCTGTATCTGCCGCTCCGCTACGCGGGTCCGTCGATCGCCGGCCGCGGCGAGGACGAGACTGCATCACCGGCAAACGCCAAAGCGCCGCTCACAGTGAGGCTGCCCGCACACCGCGTTGCTGAGCGTGTCGAGAGGATTGCCGACGACCGCGACGACCTGAATCCACAGGATGCGGTCCTGCTGATTGTCGAGGACGATCCGCACTACGCGCGCGTCCTCGTTGATCTGGCGCACGACAAGGGCTTCAAGGTGCTGGTCGCGATGCGCGGCAGCGAGGCACTGAGTCTCGCTCGCCAGTACCGGCCGATGGCCGTGTCGCTCGACGTGTTCCTGCCTGACATGCTGGGGTGGACGGTGCTGAGCCAGCTGAAGCAGGACCCGGAGACGCGACATATCCCAGTGCAGATCGTCACGCTCGAAGAAGATCGTCAGCATGGTCTGGCGCGCGGGGCGTTCTCGTTCATCACGAAGCCGACAACGACCGAGGGCCTCGAAGCGGCGATGGCGAAAATCAAGTCGTATGCGGCGCCGCGCCGGAAGCGGCTGCTGGTTGTCGAAGACAACGCCGCGGAGCAAATGAGTATCACTGAGCTCCTCGGTCACGACGATCTGGAAGTCGTCGTCGCCGATACGGGCGAAGCGGCATTGGCGGCGATGCGTGAGCACCCCTGCGACTGCGTGGTGCTCGACCTGCGATTGCCCGACATGTCAGGGTTCGACGTCCTCGAGCAGGTCAGCAGCGACGAGAGGCTCGCTGACGTTCCGGTGATCGTGTTTACAGGTCGCGAACTCTCCGCCGAGGAGGATGCGCAACTGCACACGCTCGCGCGCAGCGTTGTGGTCAAGGGCGTCGAATCGCCGGAGCGGCTCCTCGACGAGACCTCGCTGTTCCTGCATCGGGTCTTCTCCGACTTGCCGGATGAGAAGCAGCGGATGCTCGAACGACTGCACCGCTCCGACGAGGATCTGCTCGGCAAGGCGGTGCTCGTCGTGGACGACGATATCCGCAACATCTTTGCCCTGAGCAGTGTGCTGGAACGCCGCGGAATGCGCGTATTCACGGCGAACACCGGCAACGAAGCGATTCAGCTGTTAGAGTCTACGCCTGCGCTGTCGATCGTGCTGATGGATATCATGATGCCGGAAATGGATGGCTATCAGACGATGCAGAAGATCAGAGAAAATCCTGCCTTCCGGCGTCTGCCCATCGTGGCGTTGACGGCAAAGGCGATGAAGGGCGATCGCGAGAAGTGCTTCGAGGCAGGCGCATCGGACTACCTCGCAAAACCCGTCAACACGGAGCAGCTGCTGTCAGCGCTCCGGATGTGGCTGCATCGATAACATGGCAGACAGGGTTCCCATCAACGCGACGCAGCAGGATCCCGTCAACATCCTGCTGGTCGACGACCAGCCGGCGAAGCTGCTTACCTACGAGTCGATCCTTGGCGAGCTCGGGGAGAACTTGATCAAGGTCGCTTCGGCGACCGAGGCGCTCGATTGCCTGCTTCGGCACGACGTCGCCGTGGTGCTGGTGGACGTCGTCATGCCGGAACTCGATGGCTATGAGCTGGCGGCGATGATCCGGCAGCATCCGCGGTTCCAGCAGACCTCGATCATTTTTGTTTCCGCGCTGATGCTGACCGACCTCGATCGGCTGCGCGGCTATGAATGCGGCGCGGTGGACTACGTTCCGGTGCCGGTGGTGCCGGAGATCCTGCGCGCCAAAGTCAGTGTCTTCGCCGAGTTGTATCGGAAGACGCGCGCGCTCGAGCGGCTGAACGCCGAACTCGAGCAGCGTGTGGCTGATCGTACCGCAGCGCTCGAAGCCACGACTGCCGCGTTGCAGGAGGCCGACAGGCGAAAGGACGAGTTCCTCGCGATCCTCGCGCACGAGTTGCGCAATCCATTGGCGCCGATTCGCACCGCGGTGCAGTTGCTGCGCAAGCGCGACCTCGCCGAGGCGCAGAATACGCGAGCGCGCGAGGTAATCGAGCGGCAGGTGCAGCACCTGGTGTGCTTGATCGACGACTTGCTCGATGTGTCGCGCATCACGCGCGGCATGATCACGTTGCAGCGGGAACGCGTGCTGATCGACGCGGTCGTGGCGCGGGCGGTCGAGACGGCGCGGCCGTTGATCGACGCCCGCAAACATGAACTGATGCTCGATCTGCCGGAGGAACTGCTCAGCGTCGAAGGTGATCCGACGCGCCTCGTGCAGATCGTCGGCAACATCCTGCACAACGCCGCGAAGTTCATGGACCCGGGCGGACGGATCGTGTTGAGCGTCACCCGGGAAGACTGCTACGCCGCGATCAGCGTGCGCGACTTCGGTCTGGGTATCCAGCCGGAGCTCGTCTCGAAGATCTTCGACTTGTTCTCGCAGGTGCATCAGAAATCGGAGACGCCGCACGGAGGTCTCGGTATTGGGCTCGCGCTGGTCCGTCGTCTAGTCGAGATGCACGGTGGCGTGGTGACCGCCAACAGCGAAGGGCTCGGTAAAGGCACTGAGCTCGTGGTCCGCCTGCCGGTGATTGGTATCCAGTCAACGATGGCGTTGCCGACGAATGATTCAAAACGGCCACCGCAGGTAAGCCCACGCCGGATTCTGGTCGCCGACGACAACAGCGACGCCGTCGAGGCGTTGGCGCTGCAGCTGCGCCTGGCCGGGCACGAGGTGCGGTCGGCCAATGATGGACTGGAGGCATTGGAGGTCGCGGAGGCATTCGCGCCGCAGGTCGTCCTGCTCGACCTGGGCATGCCGCGGATGGACGGCTACGAAACCGCGCGGGAGATCCGCCGGAAGTGGTGGGGCAAGAGTGCGACCCTGGTCGCGCTGACCGGTTGGGGTGGCCAGCAGGATCGGCAGAAAACGACCGATGCCGGCTTCGATGCACATCTTGTGAAACCGGTCACCGAGTTCGATCTGTTTCAAGCAATTGCCACGTCGCGAACGCCAGCCACGGGCGCTGCGCTGATCGAATAGCCTGAATATTCGCCAATCCACGGCGATGGTGGTTCGACTAAAATCAGCCCATACCCACTGGACTGATATTTCGTCATGCGAACCCGATTCCTCATCTTTCCTGTAGCTTTGCTGCTCCTCGTGTCCGCCGCCTGCGCCGGCGAGGATGGCGCGGCCGCCTCGGCGGCTACCGCGAACGGACGCGGAGGCCGCGGCGGCGGCGCAGGTGGTCCCGCTGTCCCCGTTGCTGTCGGCACCGTCGTTCAGAAGGCGATGCCGATCGAGATCACGGTGATTGGCGCCGCGGAACCGTTTTCGAGCGTCGCCATCCGCGCGCAAACCACTGGCCAGCTGACCAGCGTTAATTTCACGGAAGGCGATGACGTGATGGCGGGGCAGGTCCTGTTTACGCTGGACCGCCGTCCGCTGGAATCCGCGCTTCAGCAGGCGCAGGCCAACCTCGATCGTGATCTGGCCCAGGCAGCCAATGCGGCGCAGCAAGCCAAGCGCTACGACGAGCTCGCGGCGCGCGGCATCGCCACGCGCGAACAGGTGGACACCTCACGCACGTCGGTCACGGCGCTGAACGCGACCGTCGATGCCGACAAGGCCGCGGTCGAGAACGCGAAGGTGCAGCTGCAGTACGCGACGATTACCGCGCCGATCAGCGGCAGGACCGGCGCGCTGATGGTGCACGAAGGCAATCTCGTACGGGCGAACGATCAGATGGCCCTCGTGGTCATCAATCAGGTCGCACCGATCTCGGTCTCGTTCGCGATTCCTGAAGCACGGCTGCCGGAACTGAAGAAATACATGGCCGCCGGAGTGCTGCGCGTCACGGCCAACCCGCCCAACGACGACGGCGCGCCCTCGGTGGGGCGGATCAGTTTCGTGGACAACGCCGTCGATCAGACCACAGGGACCATCAAGGTCAAGGGCACGTTTCCCAACAGCGATCGCCGGCTCTGGCCGGGACAGTACGTGAATGTCGTGGTCACTCTGACGATGGACACGGCCGCGATCGTCGTGCCGTCGGTGGCGGTGCAGGCCGGTCAGCAGGGGTCGTATGTGTTCGTGGTGAACGCGGAGCAAAAAGTCGATCTCCGGCCGGTGACGGTGAAGCGGACAAGCGCGACGGAGACGGTGATAGAGAGCGGCCTCAAGCCAGGCGAGATCGTCGTCATCGACGGTCATCTGCGGCTCGTGCCAGGCAGCCGCGTGACTATCAAGGGGCAGGGCGACCAGCCAGCTGAATCGAAGGTGACGTCATGAATCTCTCGGCCATCTTCATCCGGCGTCCGGTCACCACCACGCTCCTCATGCTGGGCATCATCGTGTTTGGGGTGATGGCCTATCTGCAGTTGCCGGTGGCCGACCTGCCGAGTATCGATTTCCCAAGCATCCGGGTCAGTGCGTCACTACCCGGTGCCAGCCCTGAAGCAATGGCCTCGTCGGTGGCCCTGCCGCTCGAAAAGCAGTTCGCGACGATCTCAGGGCTGATGAGCATCAATTCCACGAGCACTCAGGGCGGCACCGACATCACCCTGCAGTTCGACTTGAGCCGCAACATCGATGCGGCCGCCCAGGACGTGCAGGCGATGATCGGTCGCGCGTCGCGGCAATTGCCGCCACAGATGCCGTCTCCGCCGTCGTATCAGAAGGTCAATCCGGCGGACCAGTCAATCTTCTTCATCGTGCTGCGGTCGCCGACGCTGCCGCTCTCGACGATCGACGAAGTGGCGCAGACCAGCGTCGCGCAGCGCATCTCGATGGTCAACGGCGTCGCGCAGGTCAACGTGTTCGGATCCCAGAAGCACGCCGTCCGCGTGGATGTCGATCCGCGCGCGCTCGCGGCACGCTCGATCGGCATCGACGAAGTGGCGAGCGCGATTCAGAACGCCAACGCCAATCTGCCCACGGGGACCATCTACGGCGAGCGAACCTTCGTCGTGCAGACCAACGGTCAACTACTGCGCGGCTCCGCGTACGGCCCGACGATCATCGCTTATCGCAACGGCAATCCGGTTCGCCTCGATGAAGTGGCGCATGTCTACGACGGCGTCGAGAACGACAAGACGGCGAGCTGGCAGAACGGCGAGCGATGCGTCTATCTCTCGATCCAGAAGCAGCCGGGTGTCAATGTCGTGCAGACGGTGGACGCGATCAAGGCGCTGCTACCGGCGATACGTGAACAACTGCCGGCGGCGATCACACTCGATGTCCGCAGCGATCGCGCGATCACGATTCGCGAGTCGATTCACGACGTCAACGTCACCCTGATCATCGCGATTACCCTCGTCATCCTGGTCATCTTCGTCTTCCTGCGGAACGTCTCCGCGACGCTGATCCCCAGCCTCGCGCTGCCGGGCTCGATCCTCGGCACGTTTACGGTGATGTATCTGCTCGGCTACAGCCTGGACAACCTCTCGCTGATGGCGATCACGCTCGCCGTCGGATTCGTCGTTGACGACGCCATCGTGATGCTGGAGAACATCGTCCGGCACATGGAGATGGGAAAGTCGCCGATGCAGGCCGCCTACGATGGCTCGAAGGAGATCGCGTTCACAATTCTGTCCATGACGGTGTCGCTGGTCGCGGTGTTCATTCCGGTGCTGTTCATGGGGGGCATCGTCGGCCGTCTGCTCCGCGAATTCTCGGTGACGATCGCCGCGGCCATTCTGGTGTCGGGGTTCATGTCACTCAGCCTGACGCCAATGTTGTGCAGCCGCTTCCTCCGCCCGCCGCACGACCAGCGGCACGGGTGGCTGTACAACCTCTTCGAGCGGATCTTCGACGCGGGTCGACGTGTGTACGACGTGACCTTGAGCGGCGTGCTCAGGCTCCGTCCAGTGGTGATGGCGGTCTCGGTCGTGCTGATCGCGGTCACCGTGCATCTGTTCGTCAAGGTGCCAAAGGGCTTCCTGCCCAGTGAGGACCAGGGGCGCTTCAACGTCAACACCGAAGGTGCGCAAGGCGTTGCCTTCAAGGACATGGTGCAGCATCAGCTGGAAGTGGCTGATGTCCTGATGAAGGACCCCACCATCGCCAGTATCGGCGTGAACGTCGGGCAACTAGGCAACAACGCCACCGGCGGATCGAACACCGGCCGTATGTTCGTCGAGCTGAAGCCGCGCGCGGAACGCGACAAGACGGTCGACGAGGTGATTGCGGCGTTGCGGCCGAAGCTCGCGGAGATCACCGGCATCCGGTCGTTCATGTTGAACCAGCCTCCGATCAATCTCGGCGGCGGCGGCCAGAATCGGGCGCTGTATCAGTTCATCATGCAGGATACCGACACCGACGAGTTGTACCGCTGGGCACCTATCCTCGAAGCGCAGATCCGGCAGTCGCCGGGCTTCGAAGACGTCAGCAGCGATCTGCAGCTGAATAACCCGCAGGTGACGGTCCAAATGGACCGCGACAAGCTGTCCTCGCTGGGCCTTACCGCGACACAGGTCGAGAACGCGCTCTACAACGCTTACGGCACGCGGCAGGTCTCGCAGATCTTCGCACCCAACAATCAGTACCAGGTGATCCTGCGCGTCGCGCCGGAATTCCAGATCGACCCGGCGGCGATGTCGCTCCTCTACGTCCGCTCCGACAGCGGACGGCTGATCCCGCTGGAGTCGGTCGCCAGGCTGACGACGGCAGTCGGCCCGCTGCAGGTCAATCACTTCGGCCAGCTGCCATCGGTGATGATCTCGTTCAACCTGGCGCCGGGATTTGCGCTGGGCGATGCGGTCACGCAGATCCAGAACGCTGCGGCATCCACGCTGCCGGCGACGATCTCGCTGCAGTTTCAGGGCGCGGCGCAGGCGTTCCAGGATTCGCTGCGTGGGCTGGGCCTGGTCCTCGTGCTGGCGATCGTCGTGATCTACATCGTGCTCGGCGTGCTGTATGAGAGCTTCACGCACCCGATCGTGATTCTCTCCGGTCTGCCGTCGGCGGGTCTGGGCGCGCTGCTCACGCTGATGCTGTTCAACACCGAGCTGAATCTCTATGCCTTCGTCGGCGTCATCATGCTCGTCGGGCTGGTGAAGAAGAACGGCATCATGATGGTCGACTTCGCCGTGGAGGCGCAGCGGCACGGCAAGACACCGGTCGAGGCGATTCATGAAGCCTGCCTGGTCCGCTTCCGGCCGATCATGATGACGACGATGGCGGCGCTGGTCGGCACGCTGCCGATCGCGCTCGGGCTCGGTGCAGGCGCGGAGTCACGCCGCCCGCTCGGCCTCGCGGTCGTCGGCGGCCTGGTCGTCTCGCAGTTGCTGACGCTTTACATCACGCCGGTCTACTACGTGTATATCGAAGGACTGCGCCTGCGGCTGGCGCGCCGCCGCGCGCGCGGCCAGCAGCACATTCCGGCGACCGCTGAAGCAATGCCGTAGATGCAGCGCGCTTCAGCCGGACTGCGATGTAGCGTCCGGCTTCAGCTGGACATTACGTACGAATGAACGCATACATCGCCGCATCGTGGCGCGTGCCGTGCACCGTGAGCCGGCTGCGTAGCGTGCCTTCGTAGACGGCGCCTGATTTCTCCGCGACGCGTCGGCTCGCGATGTTGCCGATCGCGATCAGGATCTCGATCCGCACAAGGTCGGTGTTCGCGAATCCCCAGTCACGCGTCAGCCTGGTAGCCGTCGTCGCGACGCCCTGGCCAGTGGCGGACGAGCGCACCCAATATCCGAGATTCGCGCGCTGATTGAGCACGTCGATCTGGTTCAGACCGCAGCCGCCGAGATATCGGCCCTCATCCGTGATGATCGCGAACTCGAATGTGGTTCGTTGGTGAAAGGCGGGCACCTGCGCACCCAGCCATGAGCGCGACTCGTCGATCGAGTAGCCGGAATGACACCACGGCATCCACGGCTGGAGCTCACGCATCGATTCCCGCACCGCGTCCCAGATCGCCTGGGCGTCGTCCAGCCGGTAAGGTCGAATACGAATCCTGCTCACGGCGCGTTGTGATTAGTGCTCGTCGGGGAGTTGCGAGAGGTGGTGGAGCATCGGGGAGACTTGCACGAACGCCTCGACGACGGTCGGGTCGAAGTGCGTGGCCTTGCCGTCAAGGATGTGCTTGACCGCCTCGTCCTGCGACATCGGTGCGTTATAGAGATTGCGCGTGCGGATGGCGTCGTACACGTCTACCACCGCCATGATACGTCCAGGGATCGGGATCTGTGCGCCCTTGAGACCTTGCGGATAGCCGGCGCCGTTCCACCACTCATGGTGTGTGTAGACGATGTCTTTGGCGATGGCCAGTGTCAGGTCGTCGCGCACACCGGCGGCACGCTCGGCGTTCTCGATCACCGCACGGCCATGCGACGGATGCTTGCGCATCTCCTCGAGCTCTTCCCGCGTCAGCGCGCCCGGCTTGTTCAGTACCGCATCGGGCACGCCAACCTTGCCAATGTCGTGAAGCGGCGCGAGGGTGGCGAGCAGCTCGATGCGTTCGGGCGTCAGGTAGTCCCGAAAAGCCGGATGCTTTGAGAGCTGCTGTGCAATCACACGCGTGTATTTCTGCGTCCGTTCCGAGTGCTTGCCGGTCTCGAAATCGCGGATGCCGGTCAACGACAACAGCGTCTGAACCATGAGGCGGCGCGAGGCGGCGTTCTCTTTCACGGACTTGTCCGCGCGTCGGCGTTCGACGAGCAGGCCAACGGCGGTCATCGCGGCAAGCGCCGAGCTGAAACCCATCGTCGGAAAGAGCGGCGACAGGAACGTGCCGTTCGTCGAGAGCATCATGTAAGACGTGCCCCACAGCCCAGCACCGCTAGCGACAGTCGCGAGCAACCCCCACATGAGCCCGAAGCGCAGGAAGAACAGTGTCGCGAACAGGCCGAGTCCGATGACCAGCTGCGTCTCGAGCGCAATGCGATGCTCGGGTCGTGACAGGAAGTCGGCCTGTAGCAGGTTGTCGGCGGCTGTCGCGTGAATCTCGACACCGGCAAACAGGGTATCGATCGGCGTCGCCACCACTTCGCGCGTGCCGAGCGCGGTGGTTCCGACGAAGACGATCTTGTTCGCGAAGGTCTTGGGATTCGCCCGGCCGGCGAGCACGTCGCCTGCGGAGTAATACGGAAACGATCGCTTCGCGCCGCGATAGCGGAGGAGCAGGTTACTCTTGCCATCGAGCGCGACAGTGCGGTCGAGGCTGCCCGGCCGAGCGTTGATGAGCAGCGCCGCCTTGTTGACGTTGGCGACGCGGACCGCGGACGGTCGTGCGCCGGTCGCCATCGTCACAGCCGCCAGCGACAGCGAGGGGTATACATTGCCGTCGTATTCGACGAGCATCGGCACTCGGCGAAGAATGCCGTCGGGATCAGGCGCCGCGTTGAGGAACCCGGACGTCCCTGCCGCATCGGACAAGCTTTCGAGGTTACAGACCGCGCCGGTCGCGTGAAAAAACGGCTCAACGGCCTGGTCGTCAGCCGGCTGCACGATCGCCAGGCCGACGGGATGCCGCACGCAGGTGCGCGACGCATGGTGCGCGCCGTCGAAGGTCATCGCGTACCCGAGGATCACTCGGCCGCCGCGCAGGGATTGGGCGAACGCCGCATCCGGTGTGATGCCCTTGTCCTCGAAGCGATCGGGTTCAGCGAAGACGATGTCGAGCGCAACGACGGCCGCACCGAACTCGCGCAGCCGCTCCACGAGCTTGCCAATCACGTCGCGGCGCCAGGGCCATTGGCCGACACTGGCGAGGCTCCGCTCGTCCACATCGATGATGACGATGCGATCGCTCACGGGACGGGAAGGAATTGCGCGCAGCAGACGATCGTAGACGTCGCTCTCGAGGCTGACTAACACTGACGGCCGGTACAACGAGAGCATCGCGACCACGATGGTGGGAACCAGGCCGCAGAGGAGGATCAACCGGCGTGATCGGGTCCGCGGGAGGATGCGCGGGATCATCGCACCGTGACTTCGACGCGGCGGTTCCTCGGTTCGAAAACGCCGTCGGCGGTGGGCACGAGCAATTCGGCCTCGCCGTGCGAACGGACATCGATGGCCACAGGATTCAAGCCCGCCTGCACCAGCAGCGCGCGAACAGCATTGGCGCGGCGCAGACCGAGCTCGGCATTCGATTGCGGTGTGCCGGTCGTGTCGGTGTGACCGACCACGACCACTTCCGGCACCGGATAACTCTTGACAGCCTGGAGCACGTCAGGCAACAGCTGCTTCCCGTCCTCGGTGAGCTCTTCGGAATCGAATCGGAAGGGCAGTGTAAAGTGTCGCGGCAGGGGCGGCAGGGTCGCGAGGATCTCACCGAACTGCCGATTGACGTCCGATTGGCTCAGTGTGCGGATCCGCGGCGCTCTTGTGAGCGTGACACGCGCTGACGCCCGAGCACTGCTCAGGTCCGACGTTCCCTTCGGGTTCGACACCACAATGCGACCGACGTGGCCATCCTCGGGGTCGGGCAACAGCACGACGACCGACCGGCCCGAGCCCGCCTTCCCTCCGGAGCGTGCGGCGCACGCGGACACCAGTCCCGTAACGACCAGCATCGTCATCAGGACCGGTACCCGCGAAGCGAGGTTCATTGCACGACTTGAATGGCGACAGTGGTCCCGCGCACGCCGACGATCGCACCAGGAGTCTCGAGACGAATCGAGTCAGGTGCGAGCTTGGCGATCTTGCCGGAGACGTACACGGCCATTCCGCGAACAAAGTTCAAGACCAGACCGAGCCGGCCCTCAGCCGGCGTGAAGAGGAAGGAATTCAGACGCACTTCGCTGCCGGGTCCGAGCGAGACCCGCGTATCGTCTTTCAGCGTGATGCCCAGCCGGCCGTCAGTGCCGGTGCGGAGACTGTCGGACTCGAAGATCTCCTGGCCAACCATCGCCGACGCGCTGTTGCCACCCCGGATCACGAAGACCTGCCCCGACGCGAGCTTGATGCGACCTGCCGATGTCCCTCGACTTTCACTCGGGACGCTTCGAGTAACGTCAGTGGGCTGCTGCGCGAACGCCGGCCCTGCCAATACTGTCAGGGCGATCACACAGATCCAGCGTCGAGCATTCATCATGACGACCTCCAGTTACCGGGAGTGCACGAAAGCGCCGACAACGTCGCGAAGGGGAGCACTCCTCGGTACGTTGGACGGATCTCCGGTGCAAGCGCAGGGCCGGACGGTGCGTTCTGATCGCGGGCCGCAGCCCGCGCTCACGCGATCATCACCTTTCGCGGATGCTGTGAGTTGTCCTCGAGGAAGGTTTTCTTGTTCTCCAGCGCTTCTGCCGTGGGCTGCACAGCGCCGGTCACGTCAGTCACGCGGGACACGAGCGTGTGCTCGCCTGGCGTGGCGCCAGTCCATGTGTAGGTGAACAGCTTCCAGGAGTATTTGCTGTTGGTCGCCGGATCGATCGTCGCTGGCTGCCAGGCACCGTCATCGACTTTGACTTCGACCGACTTGATCGGTGTCCCGTCGTTGAGGATCACTCCGAGAACTTTGTGACGATTGCCGTCTTTGCTGACACGCGCGATGAATGACTTCAACTGCATGTGCGTGACAGCGGATTCCTTCCAGTGCATTTCGCCGTCGATCATCTCGCCGCGCAGCGTACGGTACCAGCGCGCCTGATACTTGCCGAGATACTGGTCTTCCTGCAGATGGATGTGTGACAGCCACTTCACGTTCGCGACGCCATACCAGCCGGGCACGAGCAGGCGCAGCGGTGATCCCTGGTGTTTGGTCAGTGGCTCGCCATTGAGGGCGTAGGCGAGCATCGGCTCGGACGACAGCGCTTTGTCGCGCGTCAGGCTGCGGCCGAATTGCTGATCGACTTCGTACTTCTGCGTGCGGAACTCGACCTCCTCTTTGCCGTGATCGGCGCCGAAGAACACGAACTCTTTCGCATTCGCCTTCACGCCAGCTTGATCGAGAACGGCGCGCAGCGGAACGCCGGTCCATCGCGCGTTGCTCGAGAGCCCTTGCAGCGGACGACGATTGCCCGAGCATTCGAAGCCGGCGATGAGCTCGACACGGCGCATGCCGCGAAGCGCGTCGAGCGAGAGCGATAGCGGCTTGTCCACCAGGCCAGTGACCTTCAGTCGATAGGCGGCCGGATCGACTTCGGGGTGCCCGTAGTGCTGCGTGGTGAAGAACTGGTCCTTCGGGGTGAACGGCCCGTCGATCTTGCGCACGTCCAACTGACGCCGATCGACGCCGGGAGCGGGGAAGGTCTCCGGCAGATCCGTGAACGGCACCAGAGTTTCTCCCTGGGCCAGGGCCGGCAGGACGAACTCAGGTAGTCCCACGAACCCAAGACCGGCGACGGCCAGGCCGCCTTTCAGGAGGTCGCGACGCGTATGTGTTGTGTTCATTGGGCGTTCTCTCCCCGCCCTGAGCGTAGTCGAAGGGCGCACGAGAGTCATATCACGACCGGCGGAGTTCCGGAACCGTATTGACGATTCCGAGCGTGACCCCCCGAATTCGTAACCGCACCGGGTCAAGCGGCCCGATACCAGCCGACCACGAGCGATAGAACTCCTGCGGATCCAAAGGGTGTAGCGAAGTGGGTCCGCGGCACAGGCATTGCCCCAACCCGATCCTGGTCAGGTGCATGGGGCACGCTGACACGGATTGAACGTTTCGACGTGCTCCCCCAGGTGCACGTACGTGAAGGAGTCGAGGCTATGACCCGGGCTGGAATGTTGTCGATCGTGCTTGCCGCAGCGGTTACCGGCGCATGTGGTGGTGCCGAGAGTGCGAGCTCGTCCCCGACCGGTCCCTCGTCCACGGCCACCTCGTCGCAGCCGCAGCCCACTCCGCAGCCGGCGGCATGTGTGCCGGCGAACCTGCATGTGGTCAGTATCCAGGGCACCGTCGTCACGCTGGCGTGGAACGGCGTAAGCGGCGCGACCGAGTACGTGGTGCTCGTCGGATCGACCCCGGGCAGCTCGGATCAGCTCTCGACGAACACGACGAATACCAGCCACACCTGGACCGCGAAAAGCGGTCGGCAGTACGCGCGCGTACAGGCGAAGTGCAACGGCCAGTTCGGCAGCTCGTCGAACGAGGTCGAGTACACCGCCGGCAACCAGGGAAGCTGAGGTGCGCGCAGGCGAAGTCCTGACTGAACCGGCCAATCTGTTGATCGGTCCGCCTTCGCCGGAGGCTTCGGCGCGACAGGTCCGTGTTCGCCGAACGTCTGCGTAGAACCCGACTCAGCTCACGCCCTGGAGCGAACGACGGTTAAGCCACGATTCGCAGTTCGAGGCCGGAAACTCGGGACAGGCGCGGCGGCCCAGAGGTAGACGTCGTCGATCCGCTGAAGGAATCCCTCAGCGATCAACGATTCAAATGCTTCAGTGCCAGCGAGTTCGTCGAGTGACCAGAGGCGACGGGCCTGCGGCAGGGTCAACGCGATTCCGGGGTGCTCCTGGAACTCGCGGCGGATTCGAGCGAGTAAGCGAGCCTGCGACATACATGCTCCCCAAGTAGCTGTGGCGCACGCGCAGCGCTCGGGGGGAATCCCGCGGCGCGGTGTGCGCTCGTGCGAGAGCAAGATCCGGCCCAGTGCAATGGTGTGAACAGGGCACAGGGATCGGTAGAAAGACCGACAGAGCAAGGGGGCGGGACGTGGACATCCAGCCAAGGGTATTAGTCATCGACGCCGATGAGGCGATGTTGACCTCGGTGGCGAGTGTTGCGGCGGAAGAGGGCTTCGATGTGCGGACGGCGGCCGACGTCGATGGTGCGGTGCGGCAGTGCCGATCGGCCTACATCGATCTCGTGCTCATTGACGCACGCGGTGACGATCGCTCGGCGGCTAACGCCCTGAGTTCCGTGCGGACGTTCAAGCCGTCGGTCCGCGCTGTGGTGATGAACGTGCCGCTCGGCCCCGACCATCTCCACAGTCTGCTCGCACGACTGCGATGCGAGTCGTATTACACGCTGTCGTCCTGAGCCCTGATTCCTGACTCCTGATTCCTGATTCCTGATTCCTTTAATTACAATCCCCTGGTGAACCAGCACCGGGTTGACCTGCAGACCGAAGACGGCACACTCGACACCTACATCTTTCAGCCGGCCGCCATCGCGCGTGACGCTTCGGCACCCGAGCACACCGGTCCTTGGCCCGCCGTCGTGATGTACATGGATGCCTTCGGGATTCGTCCTGCCCTTGGCGACATGGCCCAGCGGCTGGCCTCGCACGGCTATGTCGTTGCGCTTCCCAATCTCTACCACCGCACGCCGTTTGCGCCATTCGACCCGAAGCAGGTGGCTGTTGAGGGACCGGAACGGGCACGATTCAAGGGCATGGTGGCCGCGATCAACGGGCCGATGGTGATGCGCGATACGGCCGCGCTCATCTCGCACCTCGGCACGCAGTCGACGGTGAAAGGATCGCCGATGGGCGCGCTTGGCTATTGTATGGGTGGTGGCTACGCGCTTGCCGCCGCGGGTACCTTTCCGGATCGCTTCGCCGTCGCGGCCTCGTTTCATGGCGGCGCGCTGGCCACCGAGAAGCCAGACAGCCCGCACCTGCTCGCACCGAAAATGCTTGCTCGTATCTACATCGGCGCCGCGGGCGTCGATCCAACCTTCCCCGACGAGCAGCGTCAGCGCCTGCAGGATGCGCTGGATGCTGCCGGTGTGAACTACGCTATCGAGACCTACGAGAACGCCAAGCATGGGTTTGCGGTGAGTGGCCATCTCGTGTACGACAAAGACGCGTCGGAGCGGCACTGGGACCGGCTCGTGCGGCTGCTCCACGAGACATTGCACTAGGACGGGTCCTGCGGAAACTGGATAGACGGATTGAGGAGGCACTGATGAAACGGTTCGTGGTGAGTCTTGGAGTACTTGGCGTGCTGCTGACGGCGAGCAGCGCGATGGCGCAGCGAGGTCCGGCGTGTATGACAGTTGCCTGCGATCTCCAGGCGGACTGGGCCGGCAACATTGATGGACTCATGGGGATCGCGAATGCGATGCCCGATGCGGAATACGGTTTCAAGCCGACTCCGGCGCAGCAAAGTTTCGCCGAGCGCCTGATGCACGTCGTCACCATCGACGTGAAGCTGCTGAGCACGCTGGGCGGCAAGACGCCTGCGCCAAACATCAATGCCAAAGCTTCGTCCAAGGCGGACGTGCTCGCGGCGATGAAGGAGTGGAGCGCATACGGTGCCGCAGTACTGAAGGAGTTCAACGATCAGCAGCTCAGTGAGCGCGTCACCTCGATGCCGTTCATGGGCCCGACGACCAGCCGCACACGCGTGGCCTACTTCGCCATCAGCCACGCCCAGGATATCTATGGTCAGCTCGCCGTTTATCTGCGGCTGAAGGGTGTCACGCCGCCGAGGAGCAATCGGCCCTGATCCGGCGGGTCGCCCTTGTAGCGAACCGACGCGAGAAAGAGTCCCGAGGCCGGCGCGGTCAACCGCGCCGGCACTCCTGAATCCGACGACAGCAGACCAGCGGCGTCATCGGGCGTCAATCCACCGCGACCAACCTCGACGATCACACCCACCAGCCGACGCACCAGCTTCCAGATGAAATGAGACCCGTCGACGCGGAAGACGATCAGATCGCCGTCTTCGCGGATGTCGAGCGTCTCGAGCAACACCTCGGTCGATCCCTCGCGTGGATCAGCATCCGAGAACGACTGGAAGTCATGGAAACCGACGAAGTGCGCGGCGGCCGCCTGCATGCGCGCAAGATCAAGTTCCTCTTTCACCCACCAGACATACGGCTTGGCAAAGGCGGTCCGTCGTCGCGAGACCTGGTAGACGTAGCTGCGTCCGATGGCGTCGTGCCGCGCGTGAAATTTGTGACGCACCTTCTCGACGAGCAGGATGTTGATGTCCGCGGGTAGCTCGTCGTTGATACGGCGGCGCAACGTCTCGGGTGGAATCGTGGTGTGAATGTCGAGATGCGCGACCTGTGCGAGCGCATGCACACCAGCATCTGTGCGGCCCGATCCGTACAGCTCGAACTCACGCTCACCAGCAGCGGCGATGATGGCGCGCTCGATCTCGCCTTGCACCGTCTTGGCGTTCTTCTGAATCTGCCAGCCGCTGTACCGTGTGCCGGCGTATTCAAGAGTCAGCTTGAGGCGCATTACTGCGCGCGCATGCGCTCCAGTACCTGACCGAGCTGTCGAAGCTCCTCGCCGTAGGTGGCCCAATCGCCGGACCGCTGCGCCTGGACCGCACGGTCGTAGTGCCGCTGTGCCTCGGCGGCGAGCGATGGGAGTCCTGACTCGGCACCGGCGGACGAGGCCTGTGACGGTTGCTGCGTCGTCGGTGTCGCAGACGTGCGAGTGTCTTGCGGGGCCTGTGGCCTTGTTTGGCCCGGGGAAGTGACGAAGAGCCGCGCGAGACCCTCCTCGAGCGTCCGCTCCATCACGATTCGGTTCTCGTAGGCGACGATGACGCGTGTCAGCTCAGGAATACGTCCACCCTGCGCGCGCAGGTAGAGCGGTCTGACGTAGATAAGCGACTCCTCGATCGGGATCACCATCAGCGTGCCCCAGATCACCTGCGAGCCCTGCTGATTCCACAGCGTAATCTGCGGTGAGATTACCTGGTCCTGCGCGATGCGCGCGACGACCTGCCGAGGACCGAACACCAGCTTCTGCTTCGGGAATTCGAAGACGCGCAGGCGTCCGTAGTGCTCGCCGTCGCTGCGTGCGACGAGCCACGCGGCCAGGTTGTCGCGGCGTCGCGGCGTGAATGGCAGCATCTGGATGAACTCGGCGTCCTGCTCACCCGGCAGCCGCATGATCGTGTAGTACGGCTGCATCGCATTCCGGTCGTTGCCCTCGTCCACCGTCGGGATCTCCCACTGGTCCTCGCGGTTGTAGTACACGTGCGCCTGCGTCATGTGATACGTGGAATAGATCTGCGCCTGAATCGCGAAGATGTCCTCCGGGTAGCGCACGTGCTCGCGTATAGACGCCGGCATCTCCGACAGCGGTTTGAACGTGTTGGGGAAGATTCGCGAGAACGTCGCCGCCAGCGGGTCGTTGGTGTCGGAAAGATATGCGCTGGTGGTGCCGTTGTACGCATCGATCACGAACTTCACTGAGTTGCGGATGTAGTTGATGCGTCCGGCAGGCGTCGAGTACGGATATCGGTTGCTCGTCGTATACGCATCGACCAGCCAATAGAGCCTGCCGTCGACGAGCACGAGATACGGATCGCGATCGAAGACCAGGAACGGTGCGATGCGCTCGACACGTTCGCGAATCTGGCGGTTGAAGAGGATGCGGCTGTCGGTGGTGATGTCGTCGCTGAGGATGATCTGATAGGAGCCGAACCGCAGCGCGAACATGAATTTTCGCCAGAGCGAGCTCAATTGCACACCGCCCTGGCCCGAATAGCGCGTGGTCTCGTTCTTGTCGCCGCGCGGGTAATGGAACTCAGGCGTGCGCGTCCGGACGATCACGTAGTCGTTGGTGAGTTCGCCGAAGTAGATGCTCGGTTCGGCGACTTTCAGATCAGGAATCGTCTCGGGCGGGAGGTTGCGCACGAATAGCACCGGCAACCCTTCGCTGGTCACCTCATTCACCGGACCGAGCGTGAGGCCGTAGCCGTGCGTGAATGTCAGCCGCTCGTTGACCCAGGTGCGCGCCGGCAGGCTGGCCGAGTTGAGTTCGCGCGCCGAGAGCATCACCTGACGGAGTGCGCCGTCGATGTGATAGCGGTCGTTGTCGACCGAGGCGAAGTCGTAGTAGGTCCGGATTTCCTGGATCTGTCCAAATGTTTCGAGCAGCGGTGCGTGATCCCAGAGCCTCACGTTCTTGAGAGTCGCGCCATTGCGTTCGATGTCCTCAGGGGTCAGCCGCGCGTCGCCCGACACGGCATTCGCCTCAACGGTGTCGAGCGCGAACGCGCGTCGCGTCGCGGCGATGTTGTGCTGGATGAACGGCGTCTCCCGCACCTGCTCGTTGGGTGTCACGGAGAAGCGTTGCACCATGCTGCTGTAACCCTCACCGCCAATCGCGACGAGCGCGTAGAGCGCGATGGCCGCGGGGATCGGCCAGTTCCTACGGCCGAATGCGTGCAGAACGGCCAGTGCCGCGCCGAGGATGCCCGCGATCACCTGCAGAAGCGCCGCCGGCATGCGGCCGTAGACGTCGGCGTAACTGGCACCGTGAATCAGCCCCGACGTTTCAACGAGATGTTCGGCCCGGTGCAACCATGCGCCCCACGCCATCAGCAACAGGAACGCCGCCACCAGCAGCGAGAGATGGCGTCTCGCGCCTGTCGTCATCGACATGCGGCCCGGAAAGCCTGAACTCAGACTGCCCGACATCAGATACAACGCGCCCGATGCCAGCGCGGCGAGCACGACAAAGG